>JAZNDZ010000109.1:0-197668 GCA_045588345.1 Bacteroidaceae bacterium | reverse complement strand
ACCAGTGCCTGTTCCGGTTCCGGTACCTGCATCTGCAGTAACAAGCTTAATATCCTTTGTAAACTCGATAGTTATGCTGCTGAGTGACTCAACAACCTCATCAGCAGCCGGTGTCTGAGAAGCAACCTCGAACTTAACAGGTTCTTCAACTTGGAATGTGAAAGTCTGACCGGCAAAGTTCTCGCCGTCCACGCTCTTGATTACACCAGCTGGAATTTCGAATGTGTAATTACCAGTCTTAGTTACAGCTGCATTCATTTCGAATGTGAATGTAATCTTGTTTCCTTCAACAACCGCAGCGCTTATCCATGCTGTAGCAGCAACACCACCGTTTGCATCCTTCAACTTGATGAATGTTACAGTTCCAGTGCCTGTTCCAGTGCCTGTTCCAGTACCTGTACCGGTTCCAGTGCCAGTACCAGTGCCTGTTCCGGTACCAGTGCCTGTACCTGTGCCGGTGCCTGTACCTGTACCTGTGCCGGTTCCAGTACCTGCATCTGCAGTAACAAGCTTAATATCCTTTGTAAACTCGATAGTTATGCTGCTGAGTGATTCAACAACCTCATCAGCAGCCGGTGTCTGAGAAGCAACCTCAAATGGAGTCTCGGGCTCTGGTTCAACTGTAATTTCGCGCTCGGTAACAACGATTGTTGAACCTGCATCGTTTACGTTCCAGTGGTTTATGCCAACATTCTGTGCATTGATGTACTGGCCTGCCTCTGCATTGAGCAAGCAGAAACCTGTCTCGGCAGCAGCATTGTCGTTTGTGATTGGAGCCATTGCGATGAATGATGTAGCCTCGTCAATATTCTCAACGATAGTAACGTTGCCACTACCTGTTGACTTGATTGCGCCACCGGCCTTGCTGATCATCTTGAAACCAGTCCAGAGGTCACCTACAAAGCCCCATGTATAGTTGTCGGCATTAGCCTCATCAATAGCTGTGATAAGTTCGCTGTTAATCTTCCAAGGCATCTCTGCACCAACACCGGGGTTTGTCATGTAAGAGAGGTGGTTTCCGTGAATCTGTGCATAGTACCACTTTGTGGGCTCTCCCTCAGCAACCGCCTCGAATGGGAGCGCCTTGGTGATAGTGAGTTCAATGGTAACAGTCTCGTCGCTGCTTACTGTACCTTCGGGCTTTGCAGCACCGGTTACACCGTAAGGCGCAGAGAGTGTATAGTCTGGGTATGCCTCACCTGGAACAGCAACTACCTCCTGTGTTGCAACAACCTTGCCTTCATACTGGAACTGGTATGTTATGGTCGCAACGTTGCTGAGCATTGCGAGAGCCTCTGTCGGGTCAAACTCGCCGGCCTCGATGAATGCAACGGCGTTACCTGCGTCAACATCGCTCCAACCGTCAATAGTCATCTGCTTGCCACCGCCAAGGTTGATGTATTTGTCGGTGTAGCCTTTGAAGTTTACACGTACACGGCATTCGCCAATTGAAGATGCATCGGCAAGTTCAATAGCCTCGCCTCTGCCGGCAATGAGTGACTTGTCCGATTTTACGAACTTCTTTGCACCCACGCTGTAAAGGTAGTAGTTCTCGCCATCGTTGCTCAATACAGCAAACTGCTGGTTTGCATCAGCAGGATTCGATGCTGTACCTAAGCCTGCGTCATTTGTGGAACAGAATGCATTGTTTGAAACAGCCCAACCGCCACGGCTTGTTGTTGTTACTGTGTAGCATTTGTTCTGGTCGAACTCGCTGAATTCGTTAGGGTAGTCAATAACTACAACTGTCGATGCCTCAGCGTCGATAATCTTGTAACGGTTACCCGGGTCCTCTGTTGTCCAGCTGTTTACTACAATGCCGGCAGCCATCTCGCCTGGCTCCTGTGAGTTCATTCCGTTGCCACCGATAGTCAGCATCCAGTTGTAGGTTGCATCGGATGCGGGAGTCAAAGCCAAAGCGTCAGTTGCTGTGTCGGAAAAACCGCCGTTGCTTGTCACATACTTGGCTGCACCTACGCTGTAAAGGTAGTAACTGCCGTCAATGTTCTCAATCTTGAACTGTTGGTTTGCATCTGTCCAGTCTTTTGTGACTGTAGATGTACCAAGGTTCGTTGCTGTACTGGTAGAGATACCGTCAGCATTTGCTGTTGTGTTGTACATCAAGAAGCAGCGTGCGCTCTCAATGAAGTAGGTCTTGTCGTTACTCAGCTGGTCAAGGCTTGTAACTGCAACCTCCTGCGCGCTTGCTGTCATGAATGCGAACACAAACGTCAAGAAAAGTGTAAACTTTCTCATAATGATTGGTTTTAGTTAATAAATATAGTTAATAAATAAAATTTGGTGTCGCAATGTAATGCAAAAAGATTTTTTGCCTTTCATTTTGTCATGAATGTGCGGTGTAATATGCTGTTATACAATATTCTCCGAATGTGCAAAGGTATCTTTTTTTGTTTTTTTTACAATGGATTGATGCCGTTTTTTGATGAATTTGTTGTAAAAAATAAATGAAGGGGGAAAAATGTAGTGCTTGTTGGCGGAATATGATTACGCATGATTGTGCTTCTGTTGGGGAATCCGGTGCTCTCCTGCCGTTGTTACATAATATGCCTATGTTCTTATTTTCTTCCTTTTTATCGATGTTTTTTCCCCGGTTTATATAGGAGAACGGGCTGCGAGGCCTGAATTTTATATAGTGTTTTAACATATATTTCATTTATCAAATTTGTTTTTAGGTGCATTTATGATATTTTTGCCTTGATTAAGATAAATAATGCCCCTTTTAAGGCAAATTTTGATAAAATTACAACTATGAAAAAGAAACTGCTATTTGCATTGCTGGCTGTCATTGCTCTCTTTGGCGTTGCTGCAGCACAAGAAAAGACAACATTGAGCGCTCAGGTCTACGGTTATCAGCGGGATATGGTCTATTTTGACTGTATACAGACCCCTCTTATAGCAAAGGAATTCCACACAAATCCCGGTGAAGAGCATCTTTACAGTTTTGAGTGCGATAACCTTGTAGTCATCTCAGTCAACGGGCGTGTTAACGTTATCCTGCAGCCCGGGGACAGCCTGCATGTTGATGTGAACTATGACGGAAAGAATGTGAAGGTGGAATACAGTGGCTCGGAACGTGCCGTAAATAACAACCGCCTTATGAAGAGCATTGAAAACCTTAAGTTGAGCATGCGCTACAAGAACCAGCTTCTTGGCTGTGTTGCCCTTGATATAAAACCAAACAAACGTGTCGACGATTCACGTACTTTGCTCCAGAAGGCAACATCTCTGATAGAGAAAAGCAAAGCAAGTGCCGAGGCCAAGAACTATGTGGCGGCACTTGTCGATTATGATGTCTATATGTCATTCATCGAGTATCCTGTGATGTATGCCAGTGTAAGGGGGCTTGCTGTAGAAGAACAGGGGATTGGTGACTATTGGAACATTACCGAGGGCTATTCTTTAAGGAGCGATGCAGAATCGCTTAGTTGCCCTGAGTATGCAAGCCTTCTCATGCGTTACTGTTTCTATATGAATGAAAAGGCTGCAAAGGAAAGCGGCAAGGAGTACAATATGCCTAAGGTTATGGAGGATATGTACAACGAACTTGCAACATTCTACAGTGGTGAGCAAAGGGATTTTGTACTCTATACCCTGTTGCGTAATTTCATAATGAACGGCCAGGAGATTGAACGGGCCGACGTTCTTTATAAAGACTATATAGGTAAATACAACGCCAACCCGTTCTACAAAGGCATACTTGATATGCTTCTGCAATAACTTCATGCTAAAAAACAAACTGACTATAATATGAGAAAAACTATTTCTGATTTCAGGTTTTTCTTCAGGCTGCTGGTGATTGCAATTATGCTTGTGTGCAGTGCTTCTGCCGTGCATGCGCAGTCGGCGGCTTCATGGAAGGAAAAACCTGTGACTGTGAGGATCAGCAACCAGCCTTTGGGTAAGGTGCTTGAAATGGTTGCCGATGCTGCCGGCGCAAAGATAACTTTGCAAGAGGTGTCGCTGTGGAACATAAACAAGCCGACATCACTGGCCGTAAAGAACAAACCGCTTGACAAGGTGCTTGGCGACCTGGTGGGCAACCAGAACGTAATTATTCGCTACGAGGGTGAGAACCAGATAATTCTGGAGCCTGACAAGTACAGCGGGAAAAAGAAAGACGAGTTCAATGTTGCAGGTCAGGTGCTTGACCGCGACACTCGGGAACCTCTTGTCGGTGCAACGGTGCTCATAACTGACGGTACGGGCGAGAACAAGGGTGCCCGTGGCTGCATGACCGACCTTGACGGAAAGTTTAGTCTGCGCCTTAATAAGAAGGAGTCAATCAGTGTATCCTATGTGGGTTACAAGACGGTGTCCAAACAGATTGTGAAAAACGAGCATAATCTTGTAGTGGAACTGAAACCAAGCATAGAGCTTGATGACGTTGTCGTTACCGGTATCAGCCGTCGCAGCAAGAACAGTTTTACGGGTAACTACGTTGAGGTAAAAGGTGATGAACTCAGGAAAATGAACCCTACAAATATCCTCAAGAGCCTGCAGTTCTTCGACCCCAGTTTCAAGATTATTGAGAACAACCGCACCGGTTCCGATCCAAACGCTGAACCCGATTTCCAAATCCGTGGCGACCAGTCGCTCGGTTCCAAGTCAATGAACAGCATGGACTTGATGCTCGATAACGTATCGAGCCGTCCTAACACTCCGCTGTTCGTGCTCGACGGCTTTACCGTGCCGATGAGCAGAATCCTGGACCTTGACCCAGAGCGCGTTGAGAGCATTACAATCCTGAAAGATGCTGCAGCAACATCTGTTTACGGTTCACGTGCAGCCAATGGCGTTGTGGTGGTAGAGACTAAAGTTGCTCCCGACGGCGCACTCACCGTTTCATACAACGGAACAATGACCGTGCAGGCACCCGACCTCACTGACTATAACATGATGGATGCAGCAACAAAACTCGATACAGAGTGGAGAGCAGGGCTTTACTCCCCCAATAATGTAACCCACATGAACCTCTACAACAAGTACAGGCGAAATGTGCTTGGTGGCGTTGATACCTATTGGCTGTCGAAACCGTTGCGCACAGCAATACAGCACCGTCATTCGGTAAGCGTGGCCGGCGGTACCGAAGCCTTCCGCTACAGCCTTGATGTCAATGCTGCTATGCAGCCCGGTGTCATGAAGGAATCGGAGAACCAGACAAAGGGCGTGAACTTCAATATGACATACATGAAAGAGAAGTTTACAATGCGCGCCAATGTAAGCCTGTCCGAGTCGGACAGCAAGAACTCTCCTTATGGTTCTTATTCGCAGTATACAAGGCTGAACCCGTATTACATCCCTGTCGATGCCAACGGCAAGCAAATGAAGGTGCTTGACAACAACACTGTCAGCGGCCAGAGTACGGTAATCACCAATCCGCTATACGATGCCACTGTGGGAATCAAGGATATGACCAACAGCCTGAGTGTGGCAACCAGTCTCAGTCTTGAATACATGCTGCTGAAGAATCTGCGCATTACAGAGCAGTTCTCCTATTCAAGAGGCATGGCAGGAACAGACAAGTTCCTTCCGGCCGACCATACAAGTTTTGAACTTGAGGATGACCTCACACGCAAGGGAAGTTACTTCAAGAGTACAGGTAATATGGCCTCATGGTCAAGCAACCTTGGCATAAACTACAATCTTGTGCTCAATAAGCATCTGTTCAGCGTATTTGCCAACTGGACAATAAGTGAGGACAAGAACAATTATGTGAACCTGTCGGCAACTGGTTATCCCGACCCGCACATGGACGATTTCATATTCGGCAACAAGATGGAAACGAACATGAGCAACATCGGTACCGAAAACATTTCGCGTTCAATAGGGTTGATAGGCCAGTTCTCATATAGTTACGACAACCGCTACTCATTGGATTTCAACATGAGCGGCGAGGCTTCATCGCGCTATGCAAAGCATGACCTTGTGCCATTCTGGTCAGTTGGTGCCCGTTGGAATGCCCACAATGAGAAGTGGCTCAAGGGCTACTTGTCAAACTTGGTGTTCCGTGCAAGTTATGGTATCACGGGTGAGCAGAACTTTAGTCCTTCCGATGCAATAGAGTATTACACTTTCTCGAATACAATGCGTCCTTATAACTCCTTCGCAGTTCTCGGAGCGCTGTTGAGCGGTCTCAACAACACCGAACTCGGTTGGGCAAAGACGCATAACACCAGTTTGTCGGTTGACTTCGGCTTTTGGAAGAACCGTGTGAATGTCACATTCAACTATTATGATAACATTACCAAGGAACTCTTGACAAGCTACGACCTTGCCCCCTCAACCGGTTTCTCTTCAATGGTAATGAATGCCGGCGAACTGCAGAACAGGGGATTCGACGCTTCGATAAACATTATCGCCGTGCAGAACCTCCGCAGGCAGTTCTTCTGGACAATAAGCGCTAATGCCAACCATAACCAGAACAAGATACGCAAACTCTCCGATTATCTCAAAAAGGTAAATGAGGAGGCAATGAAGTCGGCCGATGCACCATTGCCCCAATACCGTGAAGGGGAATCTACCACAACACTCTATGTGGTACGTTCTTTGGGCGTTGACCCTGTTACCGGTAAAGAGGTGTACCTGAAACGTGACGGAACAAAAACATTCGTGTGGAATGCCAATGACAAGGTGCCTGTCGGGGATACTAACCCCACTGTGAGCGGCACGGTGTCTTCAAGCATCAACTGGAAAGACCTGTCATGTACACTCGGTTTCACATACAAGTATGGTGGAGTTGCATATAACCAGACACTTGTAGACAAAATCGAGAACCAGAACGTTGCATATAACCTTGATGAACGTGCCGGTCAAGGACGTTGGGAAAAACCTGGTGATGTAAAGCCTTTCGTAGGTTTCAGTCCTACCGGAGCGAATACTCCTGCAAGCACACGTTTCATAATGGACGACAATGAGATAAGGTTTGCCACATTGAATGTGGGCTACCGTTTCACCGGCGAGAAGTTCAAGTTCCTGCGTCGTGCGAACATTGATGTGCTTGCCTTGAACTTTACTACAAACGACATTGCACGTATTTCGCCAATAAGAATGGAGCGCGGACTCGATTATCCGTTTGCGCGCTCATACACGCTGTCATTGTCAATAATGTTCCGTTAAATAAAGATTACTGAAATATGAAAAAGACCTTTTATATATTTATAGCCGGCCTGGCGGGCATGTTCTCTTTTGTATCATGCTCCGATTGGTTGGATGTGGCACCGAACACCGATGTGCCGGCCAAGGAACTCTTTACCACAGAAAACGGTTACAAGAGCGCTCTTGCCGGTCTGTACATACTGATGACAGAGGAAGATACTTATGGCATGAACATGAGTTTCGGCCTTATGGACCAGTTGGCACAGATGTATGACAAACTTCCTGAGGGAACTTCAGACCGCAATTCGGTTTACATCTACGAACAGGAGACAAGCGGTGCATACAATACCAAAGGTGTGCTGGCAAATGTCTGGCGTAGGCAGTACAATGTGATAGCAAATGCCAATAACCTGCTGAAATGGTGGGAACTAAATGGTGATGCAGTGATTGCGGACTCAACGACACGCCGTATGATACGCGGCGAGGCGCTTGCTCTCCGTGCTTTTCTGCACTTCGACCTGTTGCGTGGCTGGGGCCCCATGGACTATGCCGGTAGCGACAAGGCGAAGGAGGCTAAATGCATACCTTACCGCACCGTTGCCGACCATTCAAAACAACCCTTGTTGCCGGCACGTGAAATTGTTGGCAATATAATCAAAGACCTCATGGAGGCCAAGGAGTGTATGAGTTACGAGAAGGAACTTGACCTTAGTGAACGTCTTGATAAAAGGTATCTTCGTTTCAATTACCATGCAATAAATGCCTTGCTTGCTCGTGTGTACAACTATGCAGGCGAGAAGGACAGCGCTGCAATGTATGCAAGAACTGTAATAGAAGAGTGTGGCCTGGAACTTGCCAGCAGCAACGACAACGACCCCATTCTATCCAGTGAAGTGATATGTGGCCTTAACATGCATGAATTGAAGGATAACCTCTCCGAATATTTCGCCGTAGGTGATAAAATGGGTACCAAGTATTATCTCAATCTCTCGACACTGAATTTAATGTTTGAGAGCGTGGGTTCCGAGAGCGAGGATATGCGTGCTAAAGGTACTGCATTCCATAGGAACAACGAACTGCAGTATGCAATGTCATTGAAATACATAGACAATGACAACGAGGTCATACCTCTCATACGTCTTCCCGAAATGTATTACATAGCATGCGAGGCTGTGGAAGACAGTCAGGAGGCTGCCATGTATATCAATACGGTCCGCAACAAGCGAGGTATCTCAAAAGCAAAAGATGTTGCATGTACCACTGAAGAGTTGCGTATTGCGGCACTTAACAAGGAGTACCGCAAGGAGTTCTATGGCGAAGGACAGTATTTCTGGTTCCTGAAAACGCATGGCATCGTAGGAACTATGGCACATTGTCCCGAGGTAACACTTGTTGAGGAGAACTTCATATTCCCGCTTCCCGATGCAGAGATCGAGTTCGGCTGGGCACAGGATGAGAAAGGGGATGATGAAGGTGAGGCTGTTTCTGGTGGAGAGATAACACCAAGAGTATAAGTAACGACACTATACACAGTAATATGAAAAAGAATATCCATTATATAGTTTGGCTGTTGTGCCTCACGTTTGCATTTGCAGCCTGCGAAGAGAATGAACCCGATTTATTCGATGGTGGCGCGAATGGTGCCTACTTCGATTATGATTATGCTGCCGATTTTGACAAGTCACTAAACTTTAGTGATCATATTGTTGGCAACCCCGACACTGTAACAGTGAAATTGAAAGTTAAACTGCTTGGCTATCTCATGGACAAGGAGCGTACACTCGCTGTAAAGACAAAGGATGTTGAAGGATACGGACTTGCCGATGTTGCAATTGAAAAGGTGGTTTTTGCAAATAAAGAGTATGAGAAGGAGATTGAGGTAAAAGTAAAGCGCCCTGAACTTGAGGATTCAATTTATGCTGTATGCATATATCTTGACGGCAGTGGCGATATCGGTTCCGGAATAAACGGAAAGACTGAAATAAACCTTTATGTTACAGAATCCTACGAGAAACCGTCGGCGTGGTACAGCCACATGGAGACATGCTTGGGCAGTTGGAGCAAAGAGAAGCATATATTCTTGGCTCGGCACACAGGCAATGACAGATTCTACTCCAATCTCTATGACAGCAGTATGGGAACGCATAACTATGACTCGGTCATTGCTCTGAACGTGAGTGCTGTAAACGCTTTGCTCGCAAATGAACCGCTTGAGCCTGTAGTTGTTGACCTGCCGATACTTAAGGAGACAGACTATCCCAATTATACAGTACCATACTTCTGGAGCGGATATGAGGAACTGTTGGGCACGTTCAGGGCAAACAAGTTCTGCCGTTTCGTGTCAATGATGGGAGGTTCCGATACAAAAGAGATTGCAGCCCTGTTTGCCAGTGAAGCCGCAGGGGACAAGATGGCCGATGAGGCCGATAATTTCCACAAAGATGATGTCCTTTATATGCTCAACGCACAGTATGACAATGCTATGTCGGGAACACCTATTGAAGAGTACAGGAATCTCTTTTGGGTGGAGATAAAGAATACTCCTAATTATAAGTTGAGAATACCGTTCTGGTGGGAAGACCCGCAAGGATTCGGTGCAGCGGAGATTGTAAAAAAGTACTTTGGCGAGTATCAGGAAAACAAGTACCAGTTCATGCTCAAGACCATGGTGAAAGAGGAGGGTGCAAGTGATTTTATTGCCGCATCAATCTTCCCCTTTGTGTTCGACAGCGCAAACAACACCTTTGCTTGGGACGAATCCCGGTTCGGCGAGAATCAGTTTGCAGGCGAGGAACGTCTTAAAGAGTGCTACCGTATAATAAAGGCCGCAAATGACAAGCGTCCGCCAACAAGGCGCTTCGATATACCTGATGTCGCGCTCGACTGATAATAAATGTTCAATAACTATCGAAAGACAGTAATATGAAAAAGATAATATCACTTATATTCTCCGTGCTCCTGTTGGCCGGTTGTTACGAGGACAAAGGCAGCTATAACTATTCGCTGGAGTCAATGAATGAAATAAAGTCGGTTACGTTCTCTCCTTCTGTGGTAAAGTCTGCCGAGGGCGATGTCATTGAAGTGCAGCAGGCTTTGGAAGAGGGAGACTGTATCTGCCGTATCGAGGCAATTGTTGAGCAGACACTCTCACAGGGTCTTGAGGACCTCGATTTCTATTGGTACAGGTCTTTTGTCGACGAGAACGGAAAGAATGTCAAGGATACAATACACACCAAAGGGTTCCTTGAGATTGAACTGCCGGTAGGCAAGGCCATTTCGTACAACATCTTTCTGCAAATATATGACCGCACGACCGACCTGTCGCATTACTCTTCATTCAAAGTGAATACTCGTCCAGTGTTCAAGAATAGTCTTTTTGTATTGCATGGCAACGAGGGTGACCGCAAACTCGGCAATATTGAGGTTATCGGAAACGAGACAAAAATCTACACCGATGTAAAAGCGATTACACGCGACAACAACCACTACGAGAATGCTACCGGATTTGGGTATACCACGTTCATAAATATCCCCGACAATTTTGCCAATATTGGTGTCACAAGTACATTGACTCTCTATGGAAGCGGTGGGGAGACGAGGGCATATAATCCTCATGGCATGAATGTGAAGTATACCTCGGAACAGTTGTTCAAGCCGGCAAGCGAGAACTTCTCATACAGGAAAACAGTGCAGACCGGTGACCCTTCGAACTATACAATGTGCAAGGTTGTGCTTACCGACAACGGTGAGGTCTATGTGGGTAACTATATACATGCTCTCTACAAGCCGGGTTTCGGGTGCGAGAACAATCCCGACCTACCTCATGAAACCGATTATGAGATTACGGCAGCCACGGTCACACATAATCGTTTCCTCATGTGGGATGCCAAGAATGGACGTTTTCTTTATGCCGCAAAACAGGACCCGGGATTTGCTGTTGATGAAGCGAATTCAATAAGACCCGATTATGTCTCAAACAGTCCGTTGCTTGATGCGAATGTGAATTTCAATACGTTGCAGAGGTCTCCAAAAAATATGACTGCCGTAATGGGCTACATTAACTATCGTGACAACTACGACCTGCAGAATCCTTATTTCATTTTCAAGGATGATGCTACAGGTGATTACTATCGTTACGAACTCCAGATGCAGGATATCGGTGATGGCAGCAAGGCAAAGCGTACACGCGTAGCCGATGGTGAAGAAGAGGAAGAAAAACTTTCGGCGTATACGGTAATAGGCGAGAAAAGGCTGTCAGGGCTGACTCCGACTGACATGTCCACAATTACGTATAATTCCTGGTTCACTACAACAAACCTGTTTTTCGCCGAGGGTGGTACGGTTTACCGCTACAATGTTTCCAATGGCGACAAGTTTGCTGTCTACGAGGCTCCCGCAGGTTATGATGTGACAATGATAAAGTTCCGTACTGAGGAAAGTTCTAGTTTCAGCGATGATCTTGGACGTTATCTCAATATTGTTATGTTCAATGGCACAAACGGTGCTGTTGCTGAAATCAAATTCAACACAGCGGCCGATGTCGATAGCGATTTTGAACCGCTTTTCTATGACAAGGATAATGAAGGCAAGCCTTGGGGCGAAATAAAGGACATTCAGTTTGTGAATGACTACGTGTACAAGATGATGGAGTATTAAAAACAGAAAATAGAAACTGAAAGTTGCGGGTTACGATAAGCGAGTGTTGTCAAAACTGAAAACGGCAAAAAATATGAGAAGAACAATAATTATGATGCTGCTTGTCATTAGTGCAGCAATGTCCGCATCTGCCCAGCAGGGTATAATAGTAAAAGGCAAGGTTGACGGCATAAAGAAAGGCCGACTTTATCTGCTTGCACGTTCATCTGAAGAGAATACCGACACTCTTGGGTTCTGTGACTTCAAGAGAGGCAAGTTCACTCTAAAGGCGCAGGCGGCAGAGCCTGTGTTGGCGCAACTCGTTGTCGAAGGATTTTCGGGCGGTTTCACTCTGTTTGCCGAACCTGGGACTACATATAGCGCCTGTCTTAGCGAGGGTGACAATTTCTTTATTAAAGGCGGTGCTCTCAACGACAGGTACAATGCCCACATGTCGCTCTCGGATTCTTTGCGTGCAGCAGTTTCTGCTCTCCAGGAACGTTACGATTCTTTGCGTGCCGGCCGCAAATTCCGCAGTGCAAGCCTTGTTAATGATACACTGCGCAGCGAACAGGAGAAACTCCGTGATTTGACTGCGACATTTCTTGCCGCCAACGATAATGTTATAACCGCTTATACAATTTATTCCAATGTGGTTATGCGTGAGTCGGGGCTCAAGGAGGCGAGGAGAATGTATAATTCGTTGGGCGAGGGCGCGAAGGCAAGCCAGTACGGTCGCATGCTCAAGGAACGTGTTGACATTATGGCAAAGACAGACCAAGGCGCAAAGGCTCCCGATTTTACCCTGTCCGACGTTGACGGTAATGAGGTTACAATGAGTGCAGTCAAGGGCAAGATAAAAATCATCGACTTCTGGGCAAGTTGGTGCGGTCCTTGTCGCTTGAATAATCCGGCCTTGAGAAAACTGTACGAGGAGTACCACCCCAAGGGATTGGAGATTATCGGTGTCTCGCTCGATACAAGCAAGGCCGCATGGGAAAAGGCCATAGAAAAGGACGGGCTAACTTGGTTCAATGTGTCATCACTAAAAGGTTGGGACTGCGACATTGTGCGTCTTTACAATGTAAAGGGTGTACCTTCGCTTTTCATACTTGACGAGTATAACAATATTGTGGCAACGGGCTTGCGTGGCGAACAACTAAAAGAGTTCTTAAAAGAGAATCTTGAATAAAAACAGTTAAATGATATACGCGATGAGAAAACTATTGACATTTGCTTTGTTGACCATAGCAACATTTGCTGTGGCGCAAGAGAAAAAAATTGTCATTAAAGGCGAAATGACAAGTAGCCGTTTGTGCTACAGTGAGGAGACTGTCAAGGAGGTGAAACTTGAACAGACAATTGACGGCGTGCCAACGGTCATTGCCACATCGGCAGTCGTTGACGGCAAGTTTATAATAGAGGCTGTTGCTCCCGAAATGCTTACCTTGTGTAGCATAACGGGCTTTGACAACGGTTCCATAGAGTTCTTCCTTGAAGAAGGCGAGATAAAGGTGGGTCCGTTTGACGCTGCGTACCCCGTGGCTGCCCGTATAGGCGGTACTCCTTCGAATGATATCTATCAGGATTACATTGACCTGAACAACAAGTGTATCGAGGAGAGCAAGGTGCGAATGAGGGCAGCATACGCGAACCTGCCAGCAGATGTCAAAGGCAGTCCCGAGGCAGAATTAAGATATACATCTCCTACATTCTATGTGAACAACATGCATTTCAAGGTGGCAATCATGGATTTCATATATCAGCACATAGACTCACCGGTTGCTTTGTATATTATAAAGTATGCCATGGTGCCTACCTTCAATACCAATGTGATACAAGGTTTTTTGAATGCTGTGCCGGAAGAACTGCATAAACAGACAATGTACAGGGAACTGGTAAACGATATACGTTCGGCAAACCTTAAGATTGGTTCTGCCGCACCAGACATCTTTGGCCGTACACCCGAGGGCAAGGAACTATCGTTGTCCGACTTCAAGGGCAAATATGTATTCATTGATTTTTGGGCAAGCTGGTGTGCGCCCTGTCGTCGTGAGATTCCGTTCCTTAAAGAGGCGCTGGCATATTCTGAAAACAGTGATAATCTTGTGGTGCTCAGTTACTCTATCGACAGCAAAATGCAGGATTGGGTAAATTGTATAAACAAGAGCCAACTTGTGCACAAGAACTGGGTGCATATATCTACACTCAAAGGGTGGAATAGCGAGGGCATAAAACTTTTCAGTGTCAAGGGTGTCCCATTTACGGCGCTTATTGACCCTGATGGCAATGTGGTGGAGTTCGGTCTGAGAGGCGAGGAAATGGTAAAGAAATTGAAAGGCATCGTAGACGGTGCAAACAGATAAAAGAAGAAGAGTATGCTAAAGAGATTATTTTCAACAATCGTGTCTGTCGCTTTCTGCTTAGCAGTAGGCGCACAGGGAACATGTGTAATCAACGGCAACATTGACGAGGTAAAGGCTGCAGACGGCAAGAAGGTGAAGAAAGTTTACTTGACACGTACTGACGAATTGGGGCGTATGGTAACAGTTGCCGAGAGTAAAGTGAAGAAAGGCAAATATACATTCAGGTATGACCTTGCAAAGGATGAACCTGTACTGTTATACACTGTAACAGGCTTTGGCAAGGGAAAGGGTATAGAGGTTTATGTAGAACCGGGCGAGGTCGCTGTCAGCACCGCATCAGCAGCCAATCCTTGTGTGACAACCGTTACCGGCACGCCAACTAATGATACTTATTCCGAGTACAAGAAGATTATTGAGGCGGGTTCCAATGCTGCGGAGATATGCACCGATGAGAGAATGAAATCAAGAGAGGCCATCAAGTGCCTTTCGCAGATAATAAGGTTTCTCATTGACCATAACGCATCGCCGATGACACCGCTTGAGGTTGAACGCTATCTGCTGCGCCAACTTTCACCGGCCTATGCCGAACAGATGCTGAATTCAATATCAACATCATTGTACAATCACCCCTATTATCTCTCCTTGCGCAATAAGGTGCTTGCCAGCAATCTCAAGGTGGGTAACGAGGTTCCCAACGTGCTTCTTCCGATGCTTGGTGGCGAAACAAAGCAATTGAATGATTTCCGCGGTAAATATGTGGTGCTGAACTTTTGGAGCAGCGGTTGTGACAAGTCTGCTGCAATGCTTGAAGAGATGCGTAATCTCTACAATGTGGTAAAGGAGAATGAGGAACAGTTTGTAATCATCAGTTTTGCGCTTGACAGCGACAAGGCTTCATGGGAGAATGCTGTAAAGAGCAGTGGAACTGCGCTTGGTGGTTGGTTGCATGCATGTGACGGTGCAGCAGTAGATTCGCCTGCAGCAAAACTCTTGGGTGTTGATAAAACGCCTAAGATTCTGCTTGTTGAGCCCGAAGGACTTGCTGTATCACTTGACATGGATGTTGATGAAGTTGTAATGCGTGTTGAACAGATTCTCTCTGGCGACCTTTATTATCTTGACCAGCAGGAATAATAACCAACGGTGTTTAAATAAATTCGTCCTCTTTCTCGAGAAAGAGGGCGAATTTATTATTGTTATCAATCAATTACTTGACCAAGACTTTCTTGCCACCTACAATGTAGATTCCGGCCTTGGTAATGTTCTCGATGCGGCGGCCTGTGAGGTCGTAGATAACCTTTGCGCCATTCTCGACAATAACATCATCAATTGAGGATTCACCGGCTACGATTGTCCATGTCTTGCTGCCGGAGCAAACCTGGTTCTTGCTGTGCCACATTGTATTAGGATAGCCCCACTCGTCAATGTAATTCTCACCTGCATGGTCAACAACAATCTGTGAGAGGTCGAGTGTATATTTGCCTGCAGCAGTAATAGGTGTAGCTGTAAACTCGTAGCCTGTCCACTGTGCATTTGCAAGGTACTCGAGTGTCTTGCCGACATTTGTTGACATAGAATTATAGGTCAATATGTACTCCTTGTCCTCGCCCTTCAATACAATCTCCTGTGAAATCTGTTGCCAGTTCTCGTTCCAAGAAAGACTTACATTCTGGTTGAACTCAATGATAATCTTGTCAATCTGTGCAACGTTGCCCTCTACCGGAGTAACGGATACTACCTCCAGCGGAGTAATTTCAAATGTGTAGAGTTCTACGCTGACAGAGATATATTCATTTGCTGTACCATTCATTGTAAAGAAGCCTTCAGGAATAGCGTATGTATATACGCCCTCCTCTGTAAGGTTGCCGAATGATACGGTAATCTTGTTGCCGGCAAGCGTTGCTGTGCCTTCTATTTCAGCATCACCGGGTGTGTAGACAACAATCGGGTCGGCACCTTCAACGAGTTTCACTTCGTTCACGTTCTTGAATGTGATTTCAAGATTGCCGAGCTCTTTGACCCTCTCGCCCTCCTTATAGTTGAGAGAGAAAGATGGAGCAGTGTCAATAATCTGGAATGATACATATTTGTAGTTGTTCAGCGCACCATCCTCGCTAAGAAATACTCCTTGGTATATGTCAAGGTTGTATGTGCCGGGAGTTGTGATTGGTGTCTCAAGTTCCAGTGTCACAGTCTTGCGGTCATCGCTGTATGTAACCTCGCTCTTGAAGTTTGAAACTGGCATCCAAGAGTTGTCAAGAAGTGTCATTTTACTTGTTGTAACACTTGCAATTGGTTTGGGGAATGTAACCTCAATCTTGTCGAGCACTGTTACACCTTTGCTTGGCGATACGCTCTCGATATCCATAGCCGATGCTATGTTGAATGTGAATGTCTGCTCGGCAAACTCCTCTCCGTCAACACTCTTGATGCAACCTGCAGGCACTGTATAGCTCCACTGGCCCGGGGTCTCAATATACTGATCCTGCAACTGCTCTTTGCCTTCTTTCTCGTCATAAACACTCTTCTGCTCAAACAAGAATACAACAGTTGACTTCTCCAACCACTCGTTGTTGTCAAGGCGTGTAATCTTAACAACCTCGCCAGTAGTGTTGTTCTTTACATCAATACCACCATCGGGCAGTGTGGTAACAACATCCTTGTTGAACTGCAGGCGTATGTTGTACACAGTGAAAACATTTTCGCCGTCAGCCGGGCTAGAATACTCCAAAGCAAAAGCAGCATTGCCATCGTCCTTGCCATCACCATTGTCCTGTGCCACGGCTGCGCCCAGCATGCAGAACATTGATAAAAATAAAAGTGTAAATTTTTTCATAAGCATAGTTTTTAATTAATAATAAAATGATATCTCTTTTTTTATGTTCATATTTATCAGAATCACACCGCGAATATAATTCAAAAATTTGTCGGTTGTTATGATTTTATGATAAAATGTTGTCGATTGCTCCATTCTTATGTTAAAAAGATATAATAATGGCCTGTTTTAATTGCCAGGGAGGGTATTCAGGATATCTAATACCTCTTGCAGGGAATAGGCTTGGTAGCAGGCCTTTGCGGGGATGTTGCGTTGGTTGATTTTTATAAAAGAGAGCCAATAGTCGCTGAACGAGCGCAGTTGCAACTTTTCTTCCGTTCCATCCTCGCACACAGCCACACAACTGTTGACACCACTCAAGGGACTCCCAGCCAGGCGATATATAAGGCTTTTTGTGCCGTTCGCAGCCGTTCTCACAGCCCCTTCGCAATGAACCCACCATTCGAGATAGACTCCCAATGTGGGGTTGCACTTGTAAAGCTGATGTAACTCTTCAACCATAGCAGCGTTGCAATCACCAAACGCTATCTTGGCTTATGTAAGAGATGATTGCATCCCGAGTGGTAAAAACGAGAGAGAGAACTTTTTTACGGTTCTCTCTCAATTCCTTCTCTTATAGGTTAGTTGAATGCTAAATTTGAGTAAAGGAAGGTACGAACTGAATACCGAGGATGGCTGCTATTCGGAAGAAGCTGGATAGTTGGATATCTGCCTTTCCACGTTCAACCCTTGCGATATAACTCTGTTCGCGGCCAATTTTCTCTGCAACTTCACGCTGAGTCATTTTCAACTGTAAACGACGCTCTTTGAGCATATTTCCATAGAACCAGGCCAAAGACTGCTCATCAAACTCGTTACGTGTGTCGGTACCATGAACGCCATACTTCTCATCGAGCATTTTGTTTGTGGTAGGAAGCTTTGCTAATTTGTTTTCGTCAATTTTTATCATAATTCAAGGTCTTTTAATATTTTTTCCGCAATGGTTATCTGTTTCTTGTAATCCTTTTCCGATTTCTTCAAGAAACCGTTGAGCAGGATTATACGTGTCGATTGTATTATATTATCGTGGTCTATGGCGAATAGAACTGTGCGATATTCGTTGGTGCCAACAGATACACGTAATTCATACAAATCGGTATTTACAAGCCTTTTTACAAATTTGGTTGGTAGTGCATAGACTGTCTGAATAACATTGAAAACGTGTTCAAATTTTAGTTTTACGGTATTCGACAACTCTTCATAGAACGACTCAAATTCTTGCGACTTGTATATTGTACGTATGTCGGTTTTATTTGTGTTCTCATTCATAGCGCAAATATAACTAATTAGTAATATTGAAAACAAATTTATAATCAAAAAAATGCAGAGGAAATGGCTTATTTAATAATTATTGGCTCTTGTGCGCCCCTTTGTACTACGGACCGGTCCTATATAAAGTTGTTGCAATAAGACAACTTCATAGAATTAAATGTTAAACTTTACAAAAGTAACAGATTATTTTATTTTGGTTGACAATGGTTGACAAAAAATGATAAGCAAAAACGCTAACTACCTAAAAAGTAAGTAATTAGCGTTTGAGAAAGTACTCGAAGCGGGACTTGAACCCGCACGGCGTTTAAATGCCAAAGGATTTTAAGTCCTTCGTGTCTACCGATTCCACCATTCGAGCGACCTTATGTTTTGTTGAGCGCAAAGATATTACAATTTGCCGATAATTCAAAGTTGCAGAATAAATTTATTTGCGGCTCGTTGGGTTTGTGTATTTCAATTCTGTATGATAAGGCTGTTGTCTGCACCGAAAATTCTGTATATCCACATGGGGCGTGACTTCCCCTCTATGGCTATCCCGCCGCTGTTTAGGTCAAACTTTACACCACATTCGGGGCATGCAGCATGCCCGTTGGTGCGGTCTATGTCGACTCTGCAACTTGCTTTTTCGCAATTGGGGCATGCCCAATCAAATGCCCGAAGGTTGCCGTCCATGGTCATTGGTGTGCCTATGATGAGCCCGCCCAGTCCATAGTGGAACGGGTTTTGCTGTAACTGAATCTGTGGTATGTTGATGTTTTGTGTGTTTCCAAGTGCATCGGTCAGGCGGTACTGTCCCGGATTGTTGCCTCTGCGCACGCAGATGAATTGTCCGGGGCTTTTTGCCTGGTTGTATGGGTGTATTGTGGCATCGAAAAAGAAATTGACACGGTAGCCTGAATATGGACTCTCTTCTTCGCATGCAGTGAACGTGAATGCTGTCAATGCCAACAGTAGTATGTATAATGCTCTTTTCATCTTTGTTTTCCTGTATCGTTCTGTATAAAAACGCAGCGGGCTTTGCTTTATTGCTTTGGCCTGCTGCGTTAATGCTTTTCTTTTGTATTGGTTGTTTCCTTATCGGTCAAGGAGTGCTTGTATAGCTTTGTCGGCCTTTTCAAAATCCATGCCGGCAAGGGTGTTTTCCATTATGGTGCGAATCTGTGTGTTGCACAAGTTGCCGATGCTTCCTTCGTGGGTGTGGTGTATCTCCTTGTGTGGAACAAAATTCCCTGCTTCAATATCAAGGCCTACTTTTTTGTAAGCGTCGCGGAAAGGCATGCCTTCGGAAGCAAGGCGGTTTACCTCTTCGACGCTGAACATCGCATCGTATCTGCTGTCGTCAAGAATCTCCTTGTTTACCTCTATTCGTCTTATTATGTATGTTGCCATTTCCAGGCACTCCTTGATGCTTGCGAATGCCGGCAGGAAGAGTTCCTTAATGATTTGTAGGTCGCGGAAGTAGCCTGTGGGCAAGTTGTTCATTATGAGCAGTATGTCGTTGGGGAGCGCTTGCAGACGGTTGCATTTGGCGCGTAATAGTTCGAATACGTCGGGGTTTTTCTTGTGTGGCATTATGCTGCTGCCTGTGGTGCACTCGGCGGGCAGTTTCACGAATCCGAAGTTTTGTGAGTTGAACATGCATGCGTCGAATGCGAGTTTTGCCAGTGTGCCGGCAACGGTTGCAAGTGCGAAAGCTATGTTCTTCTCGCATTTTCCGCGTCCCATCTGTGCATACACCACATTGTAGTTCATGCTGTCGAACCCGAGCAGTGCTGTGGTCATTGTCCTGTCCAAGGGGAACGACGAACCATAACCGGCTGCCGACCCCAACGGATTGCGGTTGCACATCTTGTAGGCGGCTTGCAGAAAGAGCATGTCGTCGGTAAGGCTCTCGGCATACGCTCCGAACCATAGTCCGAACGATGAAGGCATGGCTACCTGAAGATGCGTGTAGCCGGGCATCAGCACCTCTTTGTGCTTTTCGCTCTGCTCAATGAGGGCATCGAACAGTTCTTTTACGCTTTCGCATACTTCCTGCAGTTCGTGGCGTGTGAAAAGTTTCAGGTCGACCAGTACCTGGTCGTTGCGCGAACGTCCGCTGTGTATCTTCTTGCCGATGTCGCCCAGGCGGCGGGTGAGCATGAGTTCTACTTGGGAGTGGACATCCTCAACACCGTCTTCAATTGCAAATTCGCCACATTCTATTGTGCGGTAAATGTTGCGCAATTCTTGGCAAAGGCTCTGTTTCTCATCGTGCGTGAGCAGGCCTATACTCTCAAGCATGGTGCTGTGTGCAATGGAACCCAATACGTCATAACGCGCCAACAGCAGGTCGAGTTCTCTGTCTCTTCCTACTGTAAAACGTTCAATTTCGGGGTTGACGGTTGTTGCCTTTTCCCAAAGTTTCTTGGCCATTTTGTCAGTACTCGATTTTAGAGAGTGCTTCGGCAACCTTTTCAATACCGTCCTTCAGCGGCTTTTCTACCATTGAACGGAACATGAAATTTATTTCAGTCTTCACTACAACGCGCATTTTTGAGGCTTCGTCGCCGTCGGGGATTATCTGTATCCACATGTTTGTGGGGAACGGCGAGCCTACAACCTCGAATTTTATGCACTTTGGTTCTTCGCGTTCAATGACCCTTATGGTGACATTGCCAATAGGCGGGATGTCAACGGTTGCCTCGTCACGGCTGTATTCAAATTTCTTTACTTTGTCTTCGGGAACCCTTCCTTTTACAGTCTCAAGGTTATTGAGGTCTTCAAGTTTCGCATACACCCTTTCCTGTGGAAATGGTATGCACTTTACGCTGCTTTCGTATTGTTCCATGATATCATTTCAAGTCGTTTCTCCACTCCGACGGGTTCGCGCGCCACTCTTTGAGTGTGGGCATTACATCTTCGGTAATGTATCCGGTCTCCTTTGCTGCTTCAAGCACAGCCTCGTAGTTGGTGAGTGTGATGAGTTTTACGCCTGCTTTTGCAAAAGCCTCGGTTGCTACGTTGAATCCGTATGTGAACGATGCGACCATGCCGACAACTTCTACGCCTGCTGCACGCAATGCGTCAACAGCCTTCAGACTGCTCAAGCCTGTAGATACAAGGTCCTCAATGACAACAACTTTTGCGCCGGGTTGCACATCGCCCTCAATCTGGTTGCCCAGTCCATGGTCCTTTGCCTTTGGACGTACATAGACGAAAGGCTTGCCAAGTTCCTCGGCAACGAGTGCGCCTTGTGCAATGGCACCTGTTGCAACGCCTGCTACGGTGTCGGCTTCGGGGAACTCTTCAAGAATAAGATTTGCAAGTCCTAACTTCACGCGGGTGCGCAGACCCGGGAATGACAATGTCTTGCGGTTGTCGCAATAGAATGGTGATTTCCAACCTGATGCCCATGTAAAAGGCTGTTCTGGCTGCAACTTTACAGCCTTAATCTTTAGGAGTTCTGCTGCAAGCAGCAATTCTGATTTGTTTGCCATATTATTTATGTTTTTTGTGTTCTGAATGCGAAGATAATAAAAATAAGGTTATTTTGTCTGTGTATATCCCTCTTTTTTAAGTATATCAATGACTTTCTCCTTAAAGTCGCCCTGTACAATGATTTCACCGTCCTTGACACTGCCGCCTACACCGCATTTTGTCTTCAATATCTTGCCAAGTTCCTTCATGTCTTCTGCGGTGCCGGTGAAATTCTTTACAAGTGTTACGGTTTTTCCTCCTCTGTGGTTCTTCTCAATGCTCACCCTCAGTTTCTGCTGTTGCTTGGGTATGGTCTCATTTTCCTCCATTTCATCGGTGGAATATTGGAAATTGGGGTTGGTGGAGTATACTATGTTCAGCCTCTCTTTCCAATCGTTTTTCTTTGTTGCCATAGTGTTTTCTTTTTCTTTTGTCGAGTGCTAAGGTACAATATTTTTGTGACAAATTTCACACCTTCACAAAATAACAGTATTTTTGTTACGTTAATATAGATACAAAATATTTCGCGCGCGAATATAATGGTCATGATAACAAAAGTAGATAAAGTTCCCGAACCCACCTTGCGCCGTCTGCCCTGGTATCTTTCGGTGTGTCGTTTGCTGAAGCAGCGTGGCGAGCAGTATGTCTCGTCCACACGTCTTTCAAAGGAGACGAACATCGTGGCATCGCAGATTGCCAAAGACCTGTCATGTGTGAACATTGTGGGACGTACACGTGTGGGCTATGAGATTGACAATCTGCTCGACGTTCTTGAAGATTTCCTTGGTTTCACACGTATGCACAAGGCTTTTCTTTTCGGAGCAGGCCGTCTGGGAAGTGCGTTGCTGAATGATGCCGGCCTGAAGCAGTTTGGTCTTGAGGTTGTGGCTGCATTCGATACAAGCCCCCGTGTGGTGGGTCACAGCGTGGGCGGTATTCCTGTCTATCACATAAATGACCTTGAAGCCAAAATAAAACGCTATAATGTAAAAATCGGAGTTCTCACAGTGCCCATTGACCGTGCCCAGGAGGTTGCTGACAAAATGGTGGTGTGGGGAATAAAGGCCATTTGGAACTTTACCCCTTTGCGCATTCGTGTCCCCGAGAATATTGTGGTGCAGAATACGTCGCTGTATGCGCACCTTTCGTTGATGTTCAACCGTCTTGAAGAGTTGGAAGATACTCATGACAAAAATGATATTCTGTTGAAATGAAGATAATAGCAGTAGGAAAGAACTATGCGGAACACGCTCTTGAATTTGACGGGACTGTTGAAAAACCTTCAGCGCCTATGATATTCATGAAACCGGACTCTGCCATAATCAAGAACGGCAAGCATTTCTATGTGCCCGATTTTCTTGGGCGCGTGGATTATGAGGCCGAGGTTGTGGTTCGTATAAACAGGCTGGGCAAGAGTATTCCTGCCCGTTTTGCTCACCGTTATTACGATGCAATAACAGTCGGCATTGACTTTACGGCCCGGGACATGCAACGCAATTTTATTGCAGCCGGTGCTCCCTGGGAACTGAGCAAGGGGTTTGACGGTTCTGCTGTGCTTGGCGAGTTCCGTCCGGTGGAGAAATATGACATTGATAATGTGCAGTTCAGCCTGTCCATAGATGACAATGTTGTGCAGAGTGCCACTACTGCGCAAATGCTGTTCAAGGTGGATGAGATAATTGCATATATAAGCCGTTTCTGTACATTGAAGACGGGCGATCTTGTTTTTACAGGTACACCGGCCGGCAGTGGCCCTGTTTCCATCGGGACACACCTTAAAGGCTTTTTGGAAGGTGAAAAGGTTTTAGACTTTCATGTAAGGTAATGATATGAGAATGAGAAGGATATTTTTTGCACTATATATGTTGCTGCCGTTTGCCTTGCAGGCGCAGTTTGTGGATATAGACTGGTCGTCGTCCAAAGGCGACTCACTGTTGCCCGTGTGCAGTTCTGTAGTGGAGTTGCCGGCCGATTATGCGTCGTACAGTTATTCTGCCCAAGTAGAGTATCCGGAATATTTCAGAATGACATCGGAGGAGATTGCCCGCTATTCCCTTAAGGAAAAATACCCTTCTTTGCCCGAACATCCGGTTGCTGAATGTCATGTCGGTATCCAGGCAAAGCAGCCGCAACTGGATGTGAGTTTCTTGCCTGTGATAATGCGTGACGGTGTCTACTATCGCATCGGTTCGTATAAATTGGCGATAAGCAGAGTGCCTGCTCCGGCTAAGGCCCGTAATGTGGTCCGCACTGCAGTTGAGCGCTATGCCCCCAACTCCGTTCTTGCATCAGGCAAGTGGGTGAGAATATCGGTCAAAGAGAATGGAGTACACAAGATAACCGACAAGGAACTAAAGGAGATGGGCTTCCGGAACCCCTCAAAAGTCGCCCTTTATGGTTATGGAGGCCACATCCTGCCCGAAACGGACATTGCCGGCCTTACAGATGACCTTTGCGAGGTGCCTTTGTGGCGTGAAAATGGGTATGTGCTCTTTTATGCCAATGGCGTGTTGAACTGGAACTACACCGCAGGCCGTTATTTGCGTTCACAGAATGTCTACTCCGAGTATGGCTGCTATTTTCTCACCGAGGTGGAAACTCCAATGGAGTTCCCTGTCGAAACAATGTCATCAACTTCGGAGCGTGAGTACACAACATTCAAGGATTATGTCCTATACGAGAACGATGCAAAGAGCCTTTGTTCTTATGGGCGCGAACTGGTCGATGACTATGATTATTCGTATGGCCGTACAATGAGATACAAACTGCCTGTTACCGGTGTCGTGCAACAGGAAGGGATACTTGAGGTTTCATTTGCCACAAATGGCATCGAACGTTCTACAGTATCTGTAAAAATAGGCGAGAGCAATGTGGGAACACTTGCAGTGGGAACTACCGTATCGGGTGAACTCGGTAAATTTGCATCGTCCAAGTTCGCTGTCAATGAGGGTCTTGGCGACAACCCGGTAGTTCAACTCACCCAGTCTGTCACGAATAACGTTGTCACCGGTGCACTTGACTATATAAGTCTGACTTTTGTCCGTAATCTGGCTCTTTACGGTTCCCAAACACTGTTTCGCGGTTCTGCGTCCAAGAGCGATGCGGTCTTCAAGATTTCGGGTTGTAATGCCGATACAAGAGTTTGGGATGTTTCTGATGCCTCGTCAATCAGGCAACTTGCCGGAACTCTTGACGGCGATGTGTATTCTGTGTCCGGTCCAGCAAGTTATAATGCCAACCTTGTTGCACTGAATGTCAAGGGCAGTTTTCCCTCCGTGTCGGTTATGGGTGATGTCCCTAATCAGAACTTGCATGCGATGGGCAAGACCGATATGGTGATAATTGTGCCCTCAAACGGAAAGTATACGGTTGCGGCTGAACGTCTTGCCGAGGCGCACCGTGTGCATGACGGGCTGACCGTACAAGTTGTCACGGCTCAGCAGGTCTATAACGAGTTCTCATCAGGTACGCCTGACGTAACAGCCTATCGCCGTTTGATGAAGATGCTCTATGACCGCGCAGAAACGGCAGACGATGCTCCCAAATATCTTCTTCTTATGGGCGATGCCTGCTTCGATAACCGTCTCATAACATTCCCTAAACGTACTCAGGAGGATTATCTGTTGTGCTACGAATCCTTGAACTCCGTCGATGCAATCCAATCCTATGTGCTTGAGGATTATATGGGCTTTCTTGATGATGACGAAGGCGGCAATCATTCACGCGACAAGGTGGATATAGGCATAGGCCGCTTGCCGGTACAAAGCGCCAAAGACGCTAATGCCGTTGTTGACAAACTTATATCATATATGGAGAACGGCAATGCCGGCTCATGGCAGAATGTGGTTTCTTTGCTTGCCGATGACGGTGATGACAATATGCCTAACCAGCACATGAAGGATGCTGATGTGGTGGCGGCTGTAATGGAACAATACTTCCCGCAATATGTCGTGGAAAGGATTTATTGGGATGATTATCCCTGTGAGCCAACAGCGACCGGTGTTCGTTACCCTGCAGTTACCAAGGCTATTCGTGACCGCATGGACAAAGGAGCGCTCATAATGAACTATTCAGGTCATGGCAGTGCAAATCTCCTGTCGCATGAAATGGTGTGGAAAGCATCGGACATGGCGGCTGTAAATTCCCCACGTGTGCCTTTCTGGGTAACTGCATCGTGTGATATCGGTCCGTTTGACATAGGCGACAATTCTGTTGCTGAGACTGCGATATTGAACCCGAATGGCGCAGCTATAGGTCTGCTTACTACCACGCGAACGGTATTGCAGAGTTATAATTCGGTTATAAACAAAGCCTTCATGACAGAGATTCTATCTTCTGTGAATAGTGGGGAAAAGATGTCTGTGGGCGATGCTGTAAGGCGTGCTAAATGCAATGTAGTAACGGCGGGCAGCGATTATAGTGTCAACAAATTGCAGTTTGTGCTGCTGGGCGACCCGGCCTTGCGGCTGAAAACACCTGAGTACCGTGTTGTTGTCGATGAATTCAACGGTGTTGCGGCAGATACTGGGACCAATGCTTCTGCCGGTGCGCTCCTTAAAGTGAATGGCCGTGTCGTGGATGCAGACGGGCAGTTGATGGACGATTTTACCGGAACTCTATATTCAACTCTGTTCGACAGTGCCGAAGAGGTGTATACCCGTGACAATACCGGGCTTGGAAGTCATTCTTATACGGCATTCAACAGGTCTCTTTTTTCGGGTAGTGATTCCATTGTGGACGGGCGCTTTTCCATAACACTTCCTGTTCCCATGGATATAAGTTACAGTAATGAACAAGGTGCTCTGAACCTGTTTGCTGTGGATTCTCTTAAAGTGCGTATGGCTCAAGGCAAATATGACGGTTTTGTAGTTGGCGGAACTGCGCAGGATATGGTCAATGACGGCAAAGGCCCCGAGATAAAACTCTATCTCAATACTCCGTCATTCGTGGACGGCGATGAGGTTAATCCAACGCCTTGCCTGTGTGCAGAAATATTCGATGAGAACGGAATAAATACTATAGGAAATGGAGTGGGGCACGACATGATTGCAATTGTAGATAACAACCCTCATTATACATATAACCTCAACAACCTGTTTGTGCCGGCTGTGGGCGATTACAAGAGAGGCACAGTGATGTTGCCGTTGGATGCTTTGGAAGAGGGTGAACACTCGCTTATTTTCCGTGCATGGGACCTCTACAATAATTCTTCTACAGTAAAACTCAATTTTACGGTCAACGCTTCGTTGGCTCCCGATTTTGTGCAGTTAAGACTTAATCCGGCTCCTGTTGTGCAAGGTACTTCCGCTGTGTTTGAACTTACGCATGACAGGCCGCAGAGCGGAATGGAGGCCAGGATAGATGTTTTCAACTTCCAAGGTCAGGTGTTGTGGAGTAAAACGGTTGCAGGCGTGTCAGATGGCCTTGTTCTCAAATGTGAGTGGAACGGTGCAGCCCAGGGCGGTCAGCCGCTTCCCACAGGTGTGTATCTCGCCCGCGCTTATATTGTGTCGGATGGTGCCGAATCCTCTACGCGTACAATTAAATTCGTGGTTGTAGGCAATAATTGACCTGTTTCGCAGTTTATATATATAACGGTTTAAAAAATAACGACAAAACTTTTATAAGATGACAAAATCAAGAGTCTTGGTTATACTGTCTGTGGCAATGCTTTCTTTGAACCTGTTTGCCCAAAAAGAACAGTTTAATCCTATATATACCGGTGTTACCTCATTGTCAATTGCACCCGATGCACGTGCCGGTGCCCTTGGTGATGTGGGTGTGGCAACTGAACCTGATGTCAATTCGCAATATTGGAATCCGGCCAAGTATCCTTTTACCATTGCTCGTGCAGGTGCTTCAATGTCATACACCCCTTGGCTGAGGCAGTTGGTGAGCGATATTGACCTCATTAATCTTGCCGGATATTACCGTATAGGCGATTACTCTGCTGTGAGTGCTTCGTTGACATATTTCTCGCTTGGCGAGGTGTTCGTTGAGGACGAGATGACCATTAAGCCATACGAAATGGCAGTTGATATTGCATATTCGCGCATGCTGTCCGAAACATTCTCTGCGGCTATTGCGTTGCGCTACATACATAGTGACCTGCAATACAACTATGCTGAGGATATGTCGCCCGGCAGTGCCTTTGCTGCGGACATTGCGCTCTATTACAACAGGTATATGATGATGGGCAACCGCGAGTGTCTGCTGGGCCTGGGACTCAACATTTCTAATATCGGTACAAAAATTTCGTATGATGACGGTGCTACAAACGAATTCATTCCTACCAATCTTCGTCTTGGAGCATCTCTGCTTATCCCTATTGACGAGTACAATACAATCTCAGTGAGTGCCGACCTAAACAAACTCCTGGTTCCCACACGTCCCACATACAGGCAGTTCCTTGAGGATAATGGCTATGAAGAGGGCGACAATTCATATTACTCTGAATATCAGACATGGTTGGAGAGTACCGGGTACAACGATATTTCGCCCATATCCGGTATATTTAAATCGTTCAGCGATGCACCAGGCGGTTTCAGTGAAGAACTTAAGGAAATATATGGTGGTATAGGTGTCGAGTATTGCTACAACCAGCAGTTTTCTGTACGTGGCGGATATCACTACGAAAACGAGTATAAAGGCAACCGCAAATATTTTACTTTGGGTGCCGGTTTCCGCATGAGCGTTTTCTCGCTCGATGCTGCTTACCTCATCTCTACAGCGCAGAGCAATCCGCTTGACCAGACACTGCGCTTCTCGTTGTCGTTTGACATGGACGGCTTGAGAGACCTTTTCAGACGTTAATCAGAACTGTATTTATATGATAAGAGTAGGTTTTGGAATAGATGTCCACCGTTTTGTAGAGAATCGTGATTTGTGGATTGGTGGTGTGAAAATCCCTTACGAATTCGGGCTTGCCGGGCATTCTGATGCAGACGTGCTTATACACGCAATATGTGATGCTCTTTTAGGTGCGGCCAATTTGCGTGATATCGGCTATCAGTTCCCGGATACATCGGCTGAATTCCTTAATATTGACAGCAAAATCCTGTTGCGCCGTACCGGTGAACTTCTTAAGGAGAAAGGCTACAGGATAGGCAATATCGACTCCACTGTGGCTGCTCAGGCACCAAAACTCAACCCTCATATCCCTGCTATGCAAGAAACAATGGCTGCTGTGCTTGGAATTGACCCGGATAGCCTTTCCATTAAGGCTACTACAACTGAGAAGTTGGGTTTTGAGGGCCGGAAGGAGGGTATTACTGCATACGCGACGGTGCTCATCGAAAAACAATGACGGCGAGAGTACGGCAGAGTTCTCGTTTATCTTTAATGTTATTGGCAGTGGCAATGCTGCTTATTTCTTCGTGTGCATCTCTCTCTTCGGTCGGCGTGGGGCGCATCAAGGAGTATACTGTTGAGAGTGAAAAACTTCCGCCATGTTTCGATGGCTACAAAGTCGCTTTTATTTCGGATATTCATTATCCCAGTGTTTTTGGCAAAAAGAGACTGCCCAAACTGGTGAGAAGTCTCAAGAATATAGCCCCCGACATACTCCTTATGGGAGGTGATTACGTAACTGACAATGATTCAATTGATGCCCTGTTCTCGACGTTGTCTGTGGTAGAACCCTCACACGGTGCGTATGCTGTGCTTGGCAACCACGAAAGGAAGAATGCCGCACTCATTGAACGCTCAATGAACAAGTATGGTATAGAATTGCTTACAGATGAAAGGGTACAACTGTGCAAGGATAGTAGCGCGATATTCCTTGTCGGTGTCCGTGACGGGTTTGCAGTCGACACGATAGCACCTCGTTTGGTAAATGAGGCAAGTGATAGCGCATTCGTGATACTTATAGTGCATACTCCCGATTATGCCGAGCGCTCATTATCCACTGCAGACCTTGTCCTTTCCGGGCACACTCATGGCGGCCAAGTAAGCCTGTTCGGTCTTTATACCCCTGTCAAGAATACGGCCTATGGTACCCGTTTTCTGCGTGGGCGCAACCAGACAACTTTGGGTACAACCGTTATAACTACCAATGGAGTGGGAACATCCCGCAAGAAGGTGCGTTTTTGTGTACCGAGCGAGATTGTTGTCATAACACTCAAGAGTATAATTGTTCATTGACCTGCAGTTTTGTTATCGTGTTTCTTTTTTGTATCTTCGTGCCGGAGCAGTCATTAGTTTAGTGAAGTTGGTAAAAATGTATTACAAATATGGTGCGCTATTGCCTTGATGATGTGACGTATGTAAAACGTGCCCTGCAACTTGCTCGTTGTGGGGCAGGCAGTACATCGCCCAATCCGATGGTGGGTGCTGTAATCGTGTGCGATGGCAGAATCATTGGCGAGGGTTACCACATACGGGCAGGTCAGCCGCATGCCGAGGTGAATGCAGTGAACTCTGTCAAGGAGTGTGACCGTGGGCTTCTGCCCCGTTCTACGATGTATGTCACGCTCGAACCATGTTCGCATTATGGCAAGACCCCTCCTTGTTGTGACCTTATAATTTCGCGCGGCATTGCGCGTGTGGTCATTGCAGCAACCGATTCTAATGCCCAGGTTAATGGCGCAGGAATCGATAGAATGCGTGCTGCCGGAATTGATGTTACGGTGGGGTTGCTTGAAGAGGAAAGTCGCCGATTGAATGGTGCTTTTTTTACTTTTCATCAGAAGAAACGTCCTTATGTTACACTCAAATGGGCTCAAAGTTCAGACGGATACATCGACCGTCTGCGTAGCGCGGGAGAACCTTTGCGGATATCGGATAGTGTGTCCAGTGTCTTTGTGCATAAGTTGCGTGCAGAACATGATGCAATACTGGTCGGCACCCGTACGGCACTCCTTGATAATCCTTCACTGAATGTACGCCATTGGAGTGGTCGTTCTCCTTTACGTCTGGTTGTCGACAGGCAAGGAGTGCTGCCTATGAACCTACGTCTTTTTGACGGTTCTGTTCCGACAGTTGTATTTACTGAGAACAAGAGTTGTGGCGTTGGTAAAAATATCGAACATGTGCTGTTGGATTTCTCGGTTGATATAATACCGCAGATAATGGAATGTCTTCACGACAGGAAAATAAACAGCCTGTTGGTTGAGGGCGGTGCGCTCCTGTTGCAGTCGTTCCTGGATTCGGGCATCTGGGATTCAGTTCGTGTCGAGGTCAATCCAAAACTTGTGGTAGGTGACGGCATTGCTGCGCCTCGTCTTGAGAATGCTGTGAAGATTGCCGAAGAGAATTGCGGCAGCAATATTGTCTCATTTTTCAAGAAGTCCATCTGATGTAGTTGTTTTTTTATCGTTTCTTGTATCGGAACTCAAACATCGCTTTCCCGCCATTCTCTTTGCTTTGCGCATCGTTTTTTTGCGAAATGACATTAAAAACCCCTCTTTAAAGTTTAAAATATTATAAATAACGCGCGGAAAGGTGTGTAAACCGAAAAATGTTGCTAATTTTGCAAGTTGAATGTAAAATGTGAATCTATGAAAAAGTATTTGCCAATATATTTTGTAATTCTTCTTGCGGCTTTTTCTTTTGTTTCGTGTGACATGGAAGATGAAGATGCGGTTGAACTTTCACCTTATGCGTTTGTAAAATCTTTCAGAATAGGCAACATAAGGTCTTCCTATCCGGCCTTTACTTCGGACGGGAGGGATACAACTGTAGTGAGGACTATGTCGATGGAGTCATTCTCTTTCACCATTGACCAACTTTCGGGCCAGATATATAACAGCGATTCCCTGCCATTCTGCACTAATGTCTCTAAAGTCGTTGCCAATATTTCTTGTGAGGGAATAATCTCGATATATGTTGACAGTGCCGATGTGTATGAGGCTTATTCGTCAACCGATTCCATAGATTTTACATCTCCAAGGAAATTACGTGTATATTCTTTGGGGGGAGAATCCTACAAAGATTACACAGTGGCGGTAAATGTTCATCGTGTTGAACCCGAAAAGATGGAATGGACACTATCCCAGGCTGTGGAAGGTGTTGCTCCGGAACGTGCTCTTGAGGCAAATTCGGCAATGTATCTTTTTGGTAAAGACAGCGAAGGGGCTGCTGTAGTTGCAAATACTTCTATAGAAGGGGAGCCTGTTTGGAGCATTGCTCATCTTACGGGTTTGCCGGCAACTGCGGACCTCACCACCATACATCTGTTCAAGGGTATGTTCTATGCTGTGGCCGAGGGCTGTATTTACTCTTCGACCGATGCTGTGGCATGGAGTCTTGCTGCATCAGGAAGTGACGCAGTTGCGATTGTCGGTGCTTCAGATGAAGAAGGCAAACTGTGGATTGCAGGCGAGCAGGGGCTTTTCTGTTCGACCGACGGTGTAACATTTGATGCGGCCGGTGACTTGCCTGCCAATTTCCCGCTTTATGGCGTTTCCATCATGTCGTACCCGCTCAATCACAACAACAGCATTATTCGCTATGTGCTTGTCGGCTATGCGACTGAGGCAAAAGATGGAGAAGTGTATGTATGGAACAGGCTTTCTACTGAAGAGAAGTGGACATGCTATAACAATACGGGCAATGAATTTGTATGCCCGGCCCTAAAAGGGATTGCAGTGCTCCATTATGACGGGCATCTTTTCGCTTTAGGGGGTGCGGGAACTGTATGTGGCAAAGAGGTTGAAGCATTCAACTCATTCTATGTATCAAAAGATAACGGAATTGTGTGGAAGGAGTACCAGAGTTTCTATCAGCGTTTGCCCAAAGAACTCAAGGGTGACAATGCCCCGTTTGCGGTGGCGGTTGATTCAAGGAACTATATGTGGATAATGAACTCGGGGACCAATGGCGGTGTACGTAAAGGTATTATAAACCGTTTGGGTTTCCAGAAATAAAATATGATAAAGAAACTGTTTGTACGTGTAGCGTTGCTTGTGGGCGCAATGATATTGTGCCTTACAGGTGTTTCTCGCGCCGATAACCTTGAGTACCGTTACGAGGTGGGTGCGATGGTCGGCGGCAGCAGTTATTACGGCGATGCGAATTATAGTTCGCTGATGAAGAACCTCAATGTTATGGGTGGTATTGTAGGCCGCTACAATATTAACCCGAGGATGGCAGTCAAGGGAACACTTGCTGTTGCAGGAATCTCGGGCAGCACTGCCGATTTTGATAACCGTTTTCCTGGCGGGGATGTGGACTTCTCGCGTACTATATATGATTTAGGTGCGCAGTTTGAATGCCATTTCTTTGCCTATGGCGATGGGACCGGGTATAAACATACGCATAGACTGACACCCTATGTGTTTGCAGGCGTGGGCATGACATTTGCGCCTGAGCCTGCCGATAATGTGTTTACTATGAACCTGCCCGTTGGGCTGGGAGTGAAATATAAGATTGCGCCAAGAATAAACCTTGGATGTGAGTTGTCGTTCCGTTTTACATTGAGCGATGACCTTGATGTCACTAATGGAACTGCTCCGATACTCAATGACCCCTATGGTATAAAGAGTAGCGGTTTCAAGAATAAGGACAGTTATTCATTCTTGTCAATATCTGTAACGTATGACCTCTCGCCCAAATACAGGGAGTGCAATAATTAGAATTTATGACTATGAATTACTTGGAAAAAATAGATTTGAATAATATTCCGCAACATATTGCGGTTATAATGGATGGCAATGGTAGGTGGGCTCAGTCAAGGGGGTTAGATCGTTCATTCGGACATAAGGCCGGGGTCGATACAGTGCGTGCTCTTGTTGAACATGCGTTGAAATTAGGTGTGAGGTACCTTACCCTTTATACATTTTCTACCGAAAACTGGAACCGTCCGGTCGAAGAGGTTGCTGCATTGATGGCGTTGTTGCTGGAATCTGTTGAGGAGGAGATTTTTGTAAAGAATAATGTGAGTTTTAAAATCGTCGGCGATATGAGCAAGTTGCCGGCAAATGTACGTGAGCGTCTTGAAGCATGCATTGAACGTACATCGGGCAATGACAGCATGGCAATGGTACTTGCATTGAGTTATTCTTCAAGATGGGAGATAACTGAGGCTGTCCGTTCTTTGGCAAAGAAGGTAAAGGCCGGGGAAATACAGCCGGAAGATATAACCGAAGAGAGCCTGGAGAAAGAACTTACGACGAATTTTATGCCTGACCCGGATCTTCTCATACGTACAGGTAAGGAACTCCGCCTGAGTAATTTCCTCTTGTGGCAGGTCGCTTATTCGGAACTCTACTTTACCGATGTCCTTTGGCCCGATTTCGGAAAAGAAGAACTTTACAAGGCTGTATATGAATATCAGCACCGCCAGCGCCGTTACGGCCTGACGGGCGAGCAAGTTACAAACGAAGATAATGATGATAAAACAAAGTAATATGAGACCCATTTTCTATTCAAAGGCACTATTGTCTGTTATGCTTTTGTTGGCTGCAATAGCAGGCACAGCGCAGGAGAAAATAGAAAAACCTACGATATTATATACCAACAATCCTCCAAAATACAGAATAGGCGGAATAAACCTGTCGGGTGTCGATAATCTTGAACCGGCTGTGGTGATAGGAATCTCGGGTCTCTCTGTGGGTGATGAGATTGCTGTTCCGGGTGATGCTGTGACTGCAGCCATCAAGCGTTTCTGGAAACACGGCCTTTTCGAGGATGTGATAATAACAGCAGACAGTATAGTCGGAAACAATATATATATAGGTATAAGCCTCAAGCAGCGCCCGCGTGTGTCGCAGTTGAATATCTTGGGTGTCAAGAAGTCCGAAAGGGAAGATATCCAGATGAAAATTGGAATCATAAAGGGTAATCAGATTACTCCTGATATCGTTGACCGTGCGACAAAGATTATCAAGAACTACTACGATGACAAAGGTTACAAGAATGCTGAAGTGAATGTGGTGCAACGTCCCGATGTTACAGGCGATAACCGTGTGATTGTAGATATTGATATAGATAGGAAGGACAAGATAAAGGTGCATCGCATATACCTGGATGGCGTGAAAGAACTGCCCGACAAGAAAGTGCGTTATGCAATGAAGAAGACCCGTGAGAAAACACGCCTTGACAATTTTTGGCATGCATTGTTCCGCTCAAAGAAGTTTACCGAGGAGCGTTATGCCGGTGATAAGGAGAAAATCATCGAGCGTTACAATGAATACGGCTATCGCGATGCCCGCATTGTCAAGGACAGTGTTGTAATGTATGATGACAAGAGTGTCGACATATATATCGGTATTGATGAAGGCAACAAATATCACATACGCAGCATTAAATGGGTGGGCAACAGTGTGTTCTCAACAGCATATCTTGATTATGTGCTTCGCCTGAAACCCGGTGATGTGTATAACCAGAAGGAATTGGAGAACCGCCTGCTTTTTGATGAGGATGCGGTAAAGAACCTGTATTATAATGAAGGATACGTATTCTTTAATGTGATACCTACTGAGGCACGTATAGAAAATGACTCGGTAGACCTTGAATTGCGTATGGTCGAGGGTGTGCAGGCAAGCATAGGCCGTGTGACAATCTCCGGTAACGACCGTCTATACGAGGAGGTTGTGCGTCGTGAACTGTATACACTGCCTGGAAGCATGTTTTCAATGGATGCCCTTGAGCGCTCTTTCCGCCAGATTGCCACTATGGGACATTTCGACCCTGAGACTATCGACCCTGGTGTAGTGCCAAACCCGGAGAACGGAACTGTTGACATGAACTGGAAACTTCAAACAAAGAGCAGTGACCAGATAGAAGTCTCGGCAGGTTGGGGTCATACGGGTGTCATCGGTAAACTGTCGCTGAAATTCACAAACTTCTCTATACGCAACATGTTCAAGAAGAAGGCGCTTCGCCGTGGTTTTATACCACAGGGCGACGGTCAGACACTTACAATCAGTGCGCAGTCAAATGGCCGTTACTACCAGTCGTACAGTGTGTCATTCTTTGACCCATGGTTCGGTCGCAAGCGTCCAAATTCTTTCTCTTTGTCTGCATTCATGTCAATACAGACCGATGTGGCCGACAGTTATTACAATTCAGCATTCTATAACAACTATTCCAATTACCTTTACGGCTACGGAAATTACAATGGCGGTTACGGATACAACAACATGTCGTCATACTATGACCCCGACAAGTATATAAGGATGTATGGTGTGTCGGTAGGTTGGGGTCGTCGTCTGCAATGGCCCGATGACAACTTCACACTGCAGGCAGAACTGAACTATCAGTTGTACTCATTGAAGGACTGGCAGTACTTCCTTATTTCGGACGGTAACTGCAACAACATCAATCTCACGCTTTCACTTGGCCGCAGCACTGTTGTCAATCCGTTCTTCCCGCGCGAGGGTTCGGATTTCTCTATTGTGGCTTCGGCAACACCTCCATACTCATTGTGGGACGGTAAGGACTATGCAAACTTGGCAAAGAACCCGGGTTCTCCGTCATACAAGAGCGAATTGCGTGAGAAACATAAATGGATTGAATACTACAAGATAAAGTTCCGTAGCAAGACATATACATCGCTAACCGAAGGCAAACACAATCTTGTGCTTATGACACGTGCCGATTTCGGAATCTTAGGCAGTTACGACAGGAACAAGAAGTCTCCGTTCGAGACATTCTATGTGGGTGGTGACGGTATGAGCGGTTACTCATACAATTATGCTACCGATATGATAGCATTGCGCGGTTACGAGAACGGCAGTCTCACTCCGTATGGCCGTGAGGGTTACGCATATACACGTCTGGGACTTGAATTGCGCTTCCCGTTCATGTTGCAGAGTTCAACAACAATATATGGCCTTGCGTTTGTCGAGGGCGGTAACGCATGGAGCGATGCTTCCAAGTTCAATATCTTTGACCTCAAGCGCAGTGCCGGAGTCGGAGTGCGAATATTCCTGCAGATGATTGGTCTTATCGGTCTTGACTGGGCATACGGTTTCGACAATGTGTTCGGTTCATCGCAATATAGCGGCAGTCATTTCCACTTTATTTTGGGTCAGGAGTTCTAATTATAAATTAAATGTTATGAAAAAACTGTTTTTGACTACATTGCTGTTTTGTTTTGCAGTAGCAGGTGTGCAGGCGCAGAAATATGCTCTTGTCGACATGGAATATATACTCAAGAATATACCTGCCTATGAACGTGCCAATGAGCAACTGAATCAGCAGTCAAAGCGCTGGCAAGGCGAGATTGATGAGGTTGTGCTTGAGGCAGAGACCTTGTATAAGAAGTATCAGAGTGAATCGGCATTCCTTTCCGATGAGCAGCGTGTCCAGCGTGAAGAAGAGATTCTCACAAAGGAAAAAGAGGCGAGTGAACTCAAACGCCAGTATTTCGGTCCTCAGGGCGAATTTTACAAGAAGAGAGAGAGCCTCATGGCACCTATTCAGGAGGAGATATATAATGCGGTAAAGGAGATATGTGAATCAAAGAGATATACAATGGTGATTGACCGTGCGTCGGCTGTGAGCATAATATATGCATCCCCTTCCATTGATATAAGTGGCGAGGTGCTGACAAAATTAGGTTACTCGGAATAATATATCGTGTTGGAATAATTGATGTTTAATATAAAATTAAAGAAAATGAAAAAACTTTTGATTATTGTTATGCTTCTTGCTCCAATGAGCTTGTTGGCACAGAAATTCGGTTATGTGAATGCTACAGAGATTGTTCAGGTGATGCCTGAATTCTCAAAGGCTCAGAAGAAGGTTCAGGACCTTGAGAAAATGTACACCGATGAGTTTAATGCATTGCGTACAGAACTCGAGAAGAAGGGTACTGAGTTTGAGAAACTCCAGAAAGATTCTGTACCCGAGAATATCCTCAAGCGCCGTTATGAGGAGTTGCTTCAGATGGAGCAGCGTCTTCAGCAGTTCGGCCAGGAGGTACAGGCAAACCTTGCTAAGGCAGAGCAGGAAGAGATGCTTGCAATACAGTCGAAGTTGCGTGAGGCACTTGAGGCTGTCGGCCGTGACGGTGCTTATGTATGCATTTTTGACCTTGCAGGCGGCATGCCTTACGTGAGCAAGACCCTATGCGAAGATGTGACCATGAAGGTACGTGCGAAGTTGGGTATTCCTGCTAATGCAGTCCCTGCAAAGTAATTGTTTAAAGTAACAATAGTGGGGGAGTTGATATTCCCCCTCTATTTTTTATAACAGGAGTCAAATGCTCCTTTTGTCAAACGGTATCTTTTATTGCCATGCGTAAAATATTGTTGTTTTTTGTTTTTGTGCCTTTGATTGCTTCTGCCCAGAGCAAGTTCGGTTATTATAGTCACGAGGCAGTACTTTCGGCTTTGCCTGAATATGCGCAGGCCATAGACGAGTTCAACTCCTTGAAAGCACGTTGCGAGGCCGAGATTGAACATAACGAGAAGGAACTGACACGTATGTATGTGGCCTTTCTTGACGGTCAACAGGATTTTCCCGAACCTATCTTGCGCAAGCGTCAGAAAGAACTGCAACAAATGGTGGATAACAGCGCCTTGTTCCGTGACCGTTTAAAGGATTGGCTGCTCCATGCCAAGGATTCCCTCACAGCCCCTTCTGACAGCAAAGTCAATATTGCTCTTGAGAAGGTCTGTGTAAGAAGAGGATTGGCGTATGCAATAAACTGCGACGAGACAAGATACCGTTATATCAATCCGGCTATCGGTGAGGATATCACCGAAGCAATAGTCGAGGAAATACTGAACCCCTATGTCGCAACTGAACAGCCGGTTACTGAGTGTGCCGAAGAGGATAATGAGGCTACAACACCGGTAGCGACAGACATTATTGTCAATGCAATTACCGATACTGTTGATGCCGTAGCCAGCGATACAATCGGTACAGCAGTGGTTACTGAGTTGAACGACACAATCAAGGGTGCAGCCGCAACGGCAGAGTAAATCAATGTGCCATGAACGATTTTATCCAGTTGTCAAGAGAGGCAGGCCCAATCGGTATCTTCGATTCGGGCTATGGGGGTCTCACCATTTATGAGGAAATTCAGAAACTGTTGCCGCAGTACGATTATATCTATCTTGGTGACAATGCGCGTACACCCTACGGTACACGTTCCTTTGACGTAGTCTACGAGTTTACGCGCCAGGCAGTACGCTATCTCTTCCAGCAAGGATGCCAACTTGTTATCCTTGCCTGCAATACGGCTTCAGCAAAGGCACTCCGCACAATACAGCAGGTTGATATACCTTCACTTGACCCTAACAGGCGTGTGCTCGGCATAATACGCCCCACGGTGGAATGTATCGGCGATGCTACCGAAAGCCGTCATGTAGGTGTACTGGCAACAGAAGGGACAATAAAATCACATTCATATCCATTGGAGATACGCAAACTGTTCCCCGACATAGAAGTGACAGGCGAGGCCTGCCCAATATGGGTACCGCTTGTAGAAACAAACGAATACAAGAGTGAGGGAGCCGATTATTTCGTGAAACGCCATGTCAATAGACTGCTTGAGCGTGACCCCGAAATTGATGCCATAATCCTTGGCTGTACACATTATCCGATACTGCTGGAAAAAATAAGGAAATATACTCCAGATAACGTAAAACTTATAACTCAGGGAACAGCCGTGGCATCATCATTGAAAAGTTATCTTGCCAACCACCCGCAAATGGAGGCTCTCTGCACCAAAGGTGGAAATACATTGTTCTGTACAACGGAAGCCGACGGCAAGTTTGGTGACCAGGCATCATTGTTCCTGAATCATCAGATAGATGTAAAGACTGTTACTCTGGTATAAACAGAGGCTTTTATACGAATCTCTTTGTGAGTATCTTGACGGGTAGCCACACTGCTGTAATACCCACTATGAGCACAGTGAAGAATGTGGTGGCAATATCACCGGTCTGCAGTTCTACCGGATAACTGTCAACTACAAAGTTGCCGGCACCTCCCATTGACAGAATTCCGAAATGCTGTTGTGCAAGGCATAATGCCATGCCTGTAATGATACCGGTCAAGGCTCCGATAGCCGATATGATGACACCCTCGTAGACAAATATGTTTGAGATGATGTTGCTGTTGGCTCCCATGCTGCGCAAGGTACTCATGTTGTCCCGTTTCTCTATTATGAGCATAGAGAGTGAACCTACTATGTTGAAGCATGCCACAAGCAGAATGAATGTGAGGAAAATGTATGAAATAAGTTTCTCAATCTGCATAACCTTGTACACGTCGTTCTGCTGCTCAAATCTGTCCTGTACAATGTAGTTGTCGCCAAGTGTTGATATAATCAACTCCTTTGTCTTGTCAACGTCCTTTCCCTCTTTTATCTTTATCTCCATAGAGGTGACCTCGTTGTCGCTGCGGCGAAACAGCCTGCGGGCAAAATCCTTTGACGTAATGATGTAACCGGCATCGTATTTCGGCTGGTTTACAACAAAGATTAGCCCTGATGAAAGCAAGGCATCTTTCTTGAAGTTACGCGCGGGCACGGTCAGGTTCACCTTGTGTCCTCTGTTGGGGGCATAGACCTTCAAAGGGTCTGTGAAATATATGCCGCAACCCAGTTTGTTCATCAGTTCTGCACCTATAACAGCGTAACTGTTCATGCTGTCCTGCAGAACAAAATCCCCGTTGCCGTACAATGCTTCCTCAATATCGGTAAGTGCTTTAAAGTTATCGTCAACACCTTTTATGGTTGTCATTGCCTGTTTGCCGCCATGTTCCACCAGGGCCCTGTCCTCAATGCTGAACGAGACGGTCTCTACCTCTTCAAGTCCGGTAATAATCTCTATCTCCCGGTTATCCATGCTGAAACTCTTTCCCTTGGCTGCAGTAATTTTTATGTCGGGGTCAAATGCCGTGAACTGGCCGGCAACCAGTTGTTGAAAGCCGTTGAATACCGACAGGGTGCATACCATGGCTGCCGTCGCAAGTGCTATGCCTGCAATGGCCACTCCGGATATGATGTTTATCACCTGATGGCTCTTCTTTGAAAAGAGATAGCGTCGGGCGATGTATAACGACAGGTTCATGACGTGCGCTTGGTGTTACTCTTTCAGCAACTTGTCGATATTCTCGATATAATCGAGTGAATCGTCTATGTAGAAGCGTATCTCGGGTATAATGCGCAACTGGTGACGCACTCTGTTGCCAAGTTCAAAGCGTATAGCCTTCACATTCTCGTTCAAGTGGTTTACAACTTCATCGGCCTTGCCGGAGGGAAAAACACTGAGGTAGGCCTTTGCAATGCCCAAGTCAGGGCTCACACGTACAATGCTCACGGATACCATTATCCCGCGGCTCTCTTTTGCCAGGCGCAAAAGGATGTCACTCAACTCCTTCTGTATCAAACGTGAGATTTTGTTCTGTCTTGTACTGTCCATATATGAATGTTTTTATTATTTCTTTCTTATTATTGTAAGTCCGTCGCGCAAGGGAAGTATCACCACCTCAACCCTTTTGTCATTTCTTATGAAGTCGTTGAATGCCCTCACTCCATTGGTCTGCGCATCTTGCCTTTCAGGTTCTATCACGTGTCCGTCCCAAAGTGTATTGTCGGCAAGAATCCATCCTCCTTCATTCAGGTGCTTCATTGCCAGTTCGTAATAATCAAGATACTCGCGCTTGTTTCCGTCCATGAAAACCATGTCGAACTTCTCGCCAAGCGTTGGTACTATCTCAAGAGCATTTCCTATGATGAACTCAATCCTATCGGCATATTCCGACCCGTCAATCCACCTGCGTGTGAAGTCCTCCAGTTCGTCCTCAACCTCAAAAGTGAACAGTTTGCCGTCTTTGTCAAGTCCTTCGGCCATGCATAGTGCCGAATATCCTGTGAATGTTCCTATCTCAAGTATTCTTTTTGGGCGAATCATCTTTACCAGGAACTTGAGCAGGCGGCCTTGTATGTGCCCCGAAGCCATTTGAGGAGCAAGAATCTCCACGTGCGTGGCGCGGAACAGCCTGTAGAGATAATCTCCCTCAGGGCTGCTGTGGTCGGCAATGTATTGGTCGAGTGGTGTGGTCAGGCTCATTCGGGTGTAATTTATAACGGAGTTATAACCTTTCAGTCTGCGAAGATACAACATTTTGTCGAGTGAGCAAAAATGTTGTGCCTGTGTGCTGTTATGCAATTCACCTTTTTTTGTTATTTTCGCACCTTTAATCGGCACACATGGCTAAAGACGTAGATATAGATTCCAAGTCACCCATGATGCGCTACAGGGTGTATCTGAAATTGGAGAAGTCTCTGCAGCCAAAAACGGTAGAGGCGTACCTTAGCGACATTGGCAAACTCCGCATCTTTCTTGAAGATAAAGGTGTGGAACTGCTTGCTGTAACTCTTGAGGAACTGCGCTCGTTCTTTACATTGCTCACCGATGTGGGTATAAATGCCCGTTCGCGTGCCCGCATACTGTCATCATTGCGTTCGTTCTACGGTTTTCTCAAACTTGACGGCTTTATAGAGAACGACCCGACAGAATTGCTCAAGTCGCCCAAAATCGGCATGCATCTTCCCGATGTACTCACTTTGCAGGAGATTGATGACATTATAAATTCCATTGACCTGTCAAAGAAAGAAGGGCAGCGCAACCGTGCAATGATAGAGATTCTTTATAGTTGCGGTCTGCGTGTCTCGGAACTCTGCTCTCTGCGCATCTCCGACCTATATCTCCGCGAACAGTTCATACGTGTTACCGGCAAGGGCGACAAACAGCGTCTTGTTCCGATATCCTCTAGGGCCATTGCCGAACTTGAGGAATATTTTGCCGACAGAAACAGAATATCCATAAAACCCGGTTACGAGGATTTTGTCTTTATAAGCGAAAGACTGAAGAAACCGCTGTCACGTATTATGGTATTCCATTTCATAAAGCAGCAGGTCCTTGCTGTGGGGATAAAGAAACAGGTGAGTCCTCATACTTTCCGTCACTCATTTGCCACTCATCTGCTCGAGGGCGGTGCCAACCTTCGTGCCATTCAGGCAATGTTAGGGCATGAAAGCATTGCTACAACGGAAATATATGCGCATATAGACCGCATTCGCCTGCGCGAGGAGATAATAGAGCATCACCCACGCAACCGCAGGATGTGAAAAAAACAAAATATTTTGTATTGTATCGCTTTTGATTTTGACAATTGCGAGAGTAGAATTACCTTTGCATAATAATTGAGAAGAGTGCAAATAAAAATACGACAAAATAACTATAAAAAAAGAATCAATGTTAAAGAAATTATCGCTATTGCTTGCATGTGTTGCAATTGTGTTGTTGGGCTCCTGCAGTTCAAAGATGGGCGCAATGAAGTCCGAGTATTTTACCGTAACTCCGGGTGTGCTTGAAGTTGTCGGCAGTGAAGTGCCTGTAGTTGTTGACGGAAAGTTCCCGGCAAAGGTGTTCAACAAGAAATCAGTGTTGACTGTAACTCCGGTTCTCAAGTATGAGGGTGGTGAGGCGTTGGCCGAACCTGTAACATTCCAGGGTGTCAAGGTACGTGGTAACGACCGTGTCATTTCTTATGACAATGGCGGTTCGTTCAAGACAAAAATGTCGTTTGACTATATTCCGGAAATGGAGGATGCCGAACTTTATCTGCGCTTTGTGGTAAACAAGGGCAACAAGACCTATTCACTTCCCGATGTGAAGATTGCCGATGGTTGTATTGCTACATCACAACTCTATCGCCAGACAGCTGCAACTGCAAACATCGCTCTTGGCGAGGATGCTTTCCAGCGTGTAATCAAGCAGGCCAAAGAGGCAAACATCATGTTCCTTATCCAGCAGACAAATCTCCGTGCTTCGCAGCTCTCTACTGCCGAAATGGATGAACTCAAGGCAACCATGGCCGATATTGCAAAGGATTTTGAGAACAAAGTAATTGATGAGATTGAGGTGTCGGCTTATGCATCACCGGACGGTGGCGTGTCACTCAATGACAATATCGCAACCGGTCGTGAGGCAAACACAGCCAAATTTGTGAAGAAAGAGATGAAAAAGGCAAAACTTGACGCTTATGTAGACAGCAAGTACACTGCCGAGGACTGGGATGGTTTCCAGGAACTTGTTTCAAAGTCGGAACTCCCCGATAAGGAACTTATCCTTAAAGTCCTGTCAATGTATGATGACCCTGAGGAGCGCGAAATGCAGATAAAGAATATCTCTTCAATCTACAGCGAAATTGCCAATGAGGTGTTGCCTAAACTCCGCAGAGCGCGCATTACCCTCAATTATCAACTTATAGGCCGTTCTGACGAGCAGATTCTTGAGCAGTATGCTGCAGACCCCACGGTACTTTCTCTTGAAGAAATCCTCTATTCTTCAATTCTCACTGATGATACCGAGAAACAGAAGGAGATTTTCAATACAGCAATAAAACTTCATCCGGCAGATTACCGTGCATATAATAACCTTGGTGTAATAGCATACAACGCCGGAGACTACAGCACTGCTGCCAATTACTTTGAGAAAGCCCTTGGTGCCAATGCTGTTGCACCTGAGGTACAATTGAACCGCGGTTATCTTGAACTCCTCCAGGGTAATGTGTCCGAGGCCGAGTCCTTGATTGCCTTAGGTGTGGATGCCAAGGCTGCAAACGAGGCTCTTGGTAATCTTTACATTGCTCAGGGTCAGTACGGCCGCGCATCGGCGCTTCTTGAAGATGGGAAGACCAATAGCGCAGCCCTTGCACAGCTCTTGAACAAGGATTACAGCACAGCGCGTCAGACTCTTGACAAAATCGAGAACCCTGATGCAACCACATACTATATCAAGGCTCTCCTTGGTGCAAGAACATCTAACATAGCCTTTGTCTACGACGGCCTGAAGCAGGCTATCAAATTGGATCCTTCAATGGCCAAGAAGGCTGCCGGTGACCTTGAGTTCACCAAGTACATGCAGGATGCGACATTCCAGTCCATTGTAAAGTAAGCTTCCCTCACATAGTGGCGAAACTGATGATAAATGAACAGGTTGCGATGCTTGCGCTTTCACGCGCGCAAGTACCGCAACTTGCTTTTTTACGTCAACTTGTAGATGAGGCAGGCAGCGCCAAGGAACTGCTTGAGAATGCCTCGCACATACAGGACATAGTGCCCGATGCTACCCCAAAACTTGTATCCTTGCTCACCGACGGTTCGCTCATTGAACTGGCCGAACGCGAAATGGAGTTCATTGAGAAGAATGGCATAAGGCTAATATGTTTGGGAGATGAGGCCTATCCTTGTCGTCTTGCCGAATGCGCTGATGCTCCGTTGGTGTTGCACTCAATGGGCAATGCCGACCTTAACGCCAAGCATGTTGTATCAATTGTCGGCACACGCCATGCAAGCGAGTATGGCAAGGAATTATGTGCCAACTTTGTTGCCGACCTTGCAAGGTTTGTACCGGGTACCCTTATCGTAAGCGGCCTGGCCTATGGCATTGATGTCTGTGCACACCGTGCTGCATTGAAGGAGGGGCTTCCCACAATAGGAGTGCTTGCCCACGGCCTTGACCAGATTTACCCGAATTCACACCGTTCTACTGCAAAGAGCATGCTTGAAAACGGAGGATTGCTGACAGAATTCATGAGTGGCACAAACCCTTTGCCACAATTCTTCGTACAACGTAACAGAATTGTTGCCGGCATGGCCGATGCGACAATTGTGGTAGAATCTGCATCAAAAGGCGGTTCTTTAATCACGGCATCGCTGGCCAACAGTTACGCACGCGATTGCTTTGCATTTCCCGGCAGAGTGAACGACCAGTACTCATGCGGTTGCAATGAACTCGTAAGCCGCAACAAAGCTGCGCTCATTACAAGTGCATGGGATTTTGTGGAAGCGATGAATTGGGAAGTCGCTGCAAAGAAAAAAAGTGCATCAAAGACTCAAGCGGAACTCTTTCCCGAACTGACTCAAGATGAAACGTCTGTAATAACACTGTTGCGTAAAAACAGCGATGGCCTACAGGTGAATCAGATGGTAGTGCTGCTCAATATTCCCATAAACAAACTGCTTCCGCTACTCTTTGAAATGGAGATGAAGGGATATATAAAGGCTGTTGCCGGCGGCTGCTACAGAGCAATAATAATGTAAGACTACATTATCTTTTAACTTCACCATATTCAATTTAAGGATTGCAGCATCGGTGTCCTTACCTGGAGCAATATTTGCAATGATAGATATTTTCTCATTAAAAACTAAGCGTTGCAACATTTTACACCTCTTTCATTTAGCAACCATAAAAAAATCATTATCTTCGCATAAATTTGATAACCGTATAACTTGATGAAAGAATTTGTTATATCGACAACTAAGAAAGAGACAGCAATTCTGGTGGGATTGATAACCTCGACACAGAACGAACGCAAGACCAACGAGTATCTCGACGAACTCGAATTCCTTGCACAAACAGCAGGTGCCGAGGTGGTGAAGCGGTTTACTCAGCGCATAGACCATCCGCACCCTGTGACATACGTCGGAACGGGAAAACTCCAGGAGATTGCCGAGTATGTGGAGATGCTCAAGGACAGCGACGATGAGATTGGTATGGTTATCTTTGACGACGAACTGTCGGCAAAGCAGTTGCGTAACATCGAAAAGGAACTGAAAATAAAGATACTCGACCGCACATCGCTCATTCTTGACATATTTGCTATGCGTGCGCAGACAGCCCATGCCAAGGTGCAGGTTGAACTTGCGCAGTACAAATATATGCTCCCGCGCCTGCAGCGTCTGTGGACTCACCTTGAACGCCAAGGTGGCGGTTCGGGCGGAGCCGGCGGTGGCAAAGGAGGCAGTGTGGGACTTCGCGGTCCCGGTGAGACGCAGCTTGAGATGGACCGCCGTATAATCCTTGGGCGCATGTCTTTACTCAAGGAGCAGTTGGCACAGATAGACCGTCAGAAGAGCATACAGCGCAAGAACCGTGGCCGCCTTATACGTGTGGCATTGGTAGGATATACCAACGTGGGTAAATCAACCCTTATGAACCTTCTTGCAAAGAGCGAAGTGTTCGCCGAGAACAAACTGTTTGCGACACTTGATACAACAGTGCGTAAGGTGATTATCGAGAACCTGCCATTTCTGCTTTCCGATACCGTAGGTTTCATACGCAAACTCCCTACAGACCTTGTAGAGTCGTTCAAATCGACCCTTGACGAGGTGCGCGAAGCCGACCTTCTGCTGCATGTCGTTGATGTGTCGCATCCCGAGTTTGAGGAACAGATAGAGGTTGTTGAGAAGACGCTTGCCGACCTTGACTGCGGCAACAAGCCTATGATGGTGATTTTCAACAAGATTGATGCCTTTACATACGTGCAGAAGGAAGAGGATGACCTCACACCAAAGACACGCGAGAACATAACCCTTGACGAACTCAAGGAGACATGGATGAGCAGGCTTGCCGACAACTGCCTGTTTATTTCGGCACGCGAGAAGCAGAATATTGACAACCTCAAGGATATAATATACAAGAAGGTGTGTGAACTGCACGTGCAGAAGTACCCGTATAATGATTTCCTGTACCAGACCTACGAGGAAACTGAAATGTGAAAACTGAAAACAGAAAATGAGGACCTGTCATCCTGAGCGTAAGCGAAGAATCTCTTGAATGCAATCGGGATTTTTCACTCCGTTCAAAATGACAAAACAGATAAAACAGAACAATTAACCATATAAACTAAAACATAGAAAACTATGGCAGCAATTCCTGAATTCAAGTATGCCCACATGTTCCAGCATGGCGAGGATACAACCGAGTATTATCTCTTGACCAAAGAGGGGGTATCAGTAGGCGAGTTCGAGGGGAAACCAATGCTCAAGGTAACTCCCGAGGCCCTGACACTCTTGTCACGTACAGCGTTCCGCGACGTATCGTTTATGCTGCGCCGCGCCCACAACGAACAGGTGGCAAAGATTCTTACCGACCCCGAGGCGAGCGACAACGACAAGTATGTAGCGCTCACTTTCCTGCGTAATGCCGAGGTCGCATGCAAGGGACAGCTTCCGCTGTGTCAGGATACCGGTACCGCAATCATCCACGGCGAGAAGGGCCAGCAGGTATGGACAGGTTTTTGTGATGAGGAGGCTCTCTCACGCGGCGTGTTCGACACTTATACACAAGAGAACCTGCGTTACAGCCAGAATGCTCCGCTCAACATGTACGACGAGGTAAACACCAAGTGCAACCTCCCCGCACAGATTGACATCGAGGCAACCGAAGGCATGGAGTACAAGTTCCTCATGGTAACCAAGGGCGGCGGTTCTGCCAACAAGACATATCTCTACCAGGAGACAAAGGCTCTTCTCAACCCTGCGACACTTGTTCCTTTCCTCGTTGAGAAGATGAAGAGCCTTGGTACAGCAGCATGTCCTCCTTATCACATTGCATTCGTGATAGGCGGCACATCGGCCGAGAAGAACCTCTTGACAGTGAAACTCGCTTCGACACACTACTACGACGACCTGCCTACAACAGGTGACGAAACAGGCCGTGCATTCCGCGACATCGAACTCGAAAAGCAGTTGCTCGATGAGGCACATCGCATTGGCCTTGGCGCACAGTTCGGCGGCAAGTACCTTGCACACGACATTCGCGTTGTACGTCTTCCGCGCCACGGCGCAAGTTGCCCGGTAGGTATGGGCGTGAGCTGTTCTGCCGACCGCAACATCAAGGCAAAAATCAATAAGGACGGTATATGGATTGAGAAACTCGATGACCAGCCTGCAACACTCATCCCCGAGGAACTGCGCAATGCCGGCGAGGGCGAGATTGTACGCGTTGACCTCAACCGTCCTATGAAAGAGGTTTGTGCGCAGTTGTCGCAATATCCTATCGCTACACGCCTTTCACTCAACGGCACAATCATAGTTGGTCGCGACATTGCCCATGCAAAACTGAAAGAGCGCATTGACCGTGGCGAGGGTCTTCCGCAATATATCAAAGACCACCCAATCTACTATGCCGGCCCTGCAAAGACTCCTGCAGGCATGCCTTGCGGCTCAATGGGCCCCACAACAGCAGGACGCATGGATTCATACGTCGACCTCTTCCAGGAGAACGGCGGTTCAATGATTATGCTTGCTAAGGGCAACCGCAGCCAGCAGGTAACCGATGCTTGCCAGAAACACGGCGGTTTCTATCTGGGCTCTATCGGTGGTCCGGCAGCAATCCTTGCCCAGAACAACATCAAGAGCATCGAGTGTGTAGAGTACCCCGAACTCGGCATGGAGGCAATATGGAAGATTGAAGTAGAGGACTTCCCCGCATTCATCCTTGTCGATGACAAGGGCAACGACTTCTTCAAGCAGATAAAGCCACGCTGTCCGGGCAGTTGCAAGTAAACTGCGGTTTTTAAGCCTGCAATAGCCTTGAACTTTGCTTTTTATTCACCCCCAACAACAAGAGGATGAGCAAGTCATCCTCTTGTTGTTGGAGATAATAAAAAGATGCATGAATATACTTATCTATGTAATTGCCATATCCTCATCATTGGCATTTGTCCTTTTCGGTCTTGACAAACTATTTGCCAAAATGGGTTCCCGTCGTATCCCAGAGGCGGCATTACTGTGGCTATCATTCCTTGGCGGTGCAGCCGGTGCATTCTGTGCTATGAAATTGTTTCACCACAAGACGCAGAAAAATATATTCACAGTGTCGGTGCCGTTAATGCTGATGCTGCACATTGCATTGCTGTTGATTCTTCTCTACATTTGACAGATGTTGCGGCTTGAATCAAATTACCACGCTCCAAAAGAGACGGTAATTGTTCTGCTCCCTTTTTCTACAGATAGCGAGAAAATCATATCTTCTTCTTCGTTCTCGCCTTCAGGGGCATGGAGGTCATTACCCCACATCGTGTCAAATGAGTATGTGTCATTGTGCTTCTCCCATCCATAAACTCCATACGCGGCCAAACTATCGGCTCAACGTAAAAAGTTGAGGGGTAAAAAATATGGTTAATAATATTCCTGTTGACTCTGCAGAGAAAACATCTTTTTGCTTTTTTAATAAAAAACTTTTCCCGTTGTTTTGTTATATCAAATAAATGTGCCATTTTCGCATAAGATTAAACATAAACTTTTTAAACAATACAACTATGGATAAGTCATTGAAAGGAACAAAGACCGAAGCGAATCTTTGGGCTGCATTTGCCGGTGAGAGCCAGGCGCGTAACAAATATACATATTATGCCAGCAAGGCAAAGAAGGAGGGTTTTGAACAGATTGCAGCTATTTTCCAGGAGACTGCCGACCAGGAGAAAGAGCACGCAAAAATGTGGTACAAACTGGCACACGGTATCGGCGATACAGCCGAGAATCTTGTAGACGCCGCAGCCGGTGAGAACTATGAGTGGACCGATATGTATCCTACTATGGCAAAAGAGGCCCGTGAAGAGGGCTTTGTAGAGATTGCAGCAATGTTCGAGGCTGTTGCAAGAGTGGAGAAGGTACACGAGGAACGTTACAAGAAGTTCCTTGAGAATGTACAGAACGGCATGGTATTCAGCCGTAATGAGGAGTGTGTATGGCAGTGCCGCAACTGCGGTCATTTGCACAGAGGCAAGATGGCTCCCGAGATGTGCCCCGTTTGTTCACATCCAAAGGCATACTTCCAACTGAAGCCCGAAAATTATTAATAAATCATTAAACAAGAAGAGGATGACCGGTCATCCTCTTCTTGTTTAATTCAATGCGTACAGAGTAATTTCGTGAAACCTTAAACGTTTCAATCTCTTTCCTTGAACCTCAGTTCGAACCTTGATGCGGAAACGCCGTTCTCTTTTGTCACCTGCGCTATGTAGTGGTTCTGTTCCAATTCCTTGATTCCATAAGAGAGTTCTTCCGTGGCACTGCCTTCCTGCATATATGCAACGGTAATATCAGTGATGTCATGGGTGTTCAAGTATTCTATGGGCATGGCATCAAGAATGTGGTCAATGTAGCGTATGCTGTTCATGTGTCCGTTGATGTCAATGTCGCTGTAATGCGGACGGCGCTTGAAGGTGACCTCGTCTACCGGCGTGCGGTTGATTGATGGTATGCGGTGCAGAGCCAGCGGCTCGTCGGGCACAAGGCAACCGTTCATGGCAATGCCTATGTCACCGTTCAGGTCAACAGCCGAGCGTGTTTCAAGGTCAATCATGGCAAATGTGGTAATCATTGAGACAACCTCTTTATCGCTCTCGTCCACCATGCGCACACAGCGGTCGGTGAAACCATGATAAAGGTTTCTAATCCATGTGTCAATGCGCAGTTTTTCACGTTCGAGCGGCACACGTTCAATGTGCACGCCCATGCGTGCAATTACCCATCCGAGCGACGAAGTGGCTCCGAACCCGCGGGTATCGGCGTGTCGGTAGGCAAAATTCAGCATGCTGCTGCAAATGTTCGACGGGCGCATGCGTCCTCTGCTGTCGGCAAGGAATGTCTCGGCATAGAAAGGGAAACTGTCAATATTCTTGTTATCCATAATTTCGGGTATAATATATATGCTATGTCTTGTCATTCTATATTTGTACTGTCATTGACTCGTTTTGCTTTTCGCAACCCAAACGGCATGACCTACGGCTATGCTGCGTTTGACCTATTGCTGCAAAACTCGCCGATAACAAAACGTTGTTTTGTCATTCTGAACAAAGTGAAGAATCTCTTGATAAACTAGAATTGAGATATTTCGCGTTCGCTCAATATGACACATAGGCCGATATTTAGAATTTTTGGACCAACCTGCTTTCTCCTTAATGGGGAGGGTTTGGGCCGTCTCATGCAAATTCGCTGAGTTCAATCCAGCGGTTTGTCTTTTGGTCAATAAGTCCAATTACAACCTCAATACGTGCTGCTTTTTCCAGCAGAGTTCTATTGTCAAGCGTTCCGCTACTCATCTCCTGCTCAAGAGCACTCTTCTCTTCTTCAAGAACCATTATCTCATCTTCAAGGTTCTCATACTCCTTGCGCTCTTTGAAGGTGAGTTTACGCTTTGTCTCGGTGCGGTAACTCTGTTTTGGTGCAGCATTCTTTGCACTCTTTTCTGCTGTTTGTTTGGCAGTAATAGACTTTTCTTCTTCGCGCCAGCCGCGCCAGTCGCTGTAGTTGCCCGGGAAGTCCTTTATGTCACCCTCGCCGTTGAATACGAAAATATGGTCAACAACCTTGTCCATGAAATAACGGTCGTGGCTAACCACAATCACGCACCCCTTGAAATCGCACAGGTACTCTTCAAGTATCTGCAGCGTCTCAATATCAAGGTCGTTGGTGGGCTCGTCGAGGACAAGGAAATTGGGGTTTGCCATTAGTACTGTGCAAAGGTAAAGACGGCGCTTTTCGCCACCGCTGAGTTTGTACACATAGTTGTGCTGTTTTTCGGGTGAAAAAAGGAAGTGCTGCAGGAACTGTGAGGCTGTGAGCATCTTGCCTGCAACAGGAATTACCTCGGCAATATTTTTTACCACATCTATTACTTTCATCTGCTCGTTGAACGAAAGCCCGTCCTGGCTGTAGTATCCCCACTTTACAGTCTCGCCCACCTCAATGGTACCACTGTCGGGTGCAACGCGCCCCAGCAGCATCTTTATGAATGTTGACTTGCCTGTGCCGTTGTTGCCTACAATGCCTAATTTCTCGTATCGTGCAAATGTGTAGTAGAAGTCCTTTGTTATTATCTTGCTGCCAAAGGCCTTTGACAGAGCCTTGAGTACAAATATCTTGTTGCCTATGTATTGCGACTTTACATCGAGTGACACCTTGCTGTCATCGCGCATTGCGGCCGCTTTCTCCTCCAGTTTGTAGAATGCGTCAATGCGGTACTTTGCCTTGTGTGCACGTGCTTGAGGCTGACGGCGCATCCAATCAAGTTCCTTGCGCATCAGGTTGCGTGCACGGGCTGTCTCGGCAGCAAGGTTCTGCAGCCTTTCCTCACGTTTCTGCAGGAAGTAACTGTAGTTGCCTTTGTAGCGATACACGCGGCGGTCGTCAATCTCTATGATTTCGTTGCACACATTGTCAAGGAAGTAGCGGTCGTGGGTGACCATTAGCAGGCTTGCGCTCATGCGCGACAGATATTCTTCAAGCCACTCCACCATCTCAAGGTCAAGGTGGTTCGTCGGCTCGTCAAGAATCATGAGGTCGGGTTGTTCAATGAGCACTGCTGCCAGTGCCACGCGCTTCTTTTGTCCGCCCGAGAGTTCCTTTATAGGCTGGTTGAAATTCTTTATCTTGAGTTTTGTGAGAATCTGTTTTGCACTGTTCTCGTAGTCCCAAGCCTGCAGACGGTCCATTTCCTCCATCAGGTGTTGCAGCTGCGAATGGTCGCCGCTTTCAATGGCCGCCTCATAGCGGGCAATTACATCGGCCTTTTCGCTGTTACGTTGCAGACAGGCTTCAATAACGGTCATTTCACTCTCAAAATCAGGTTCTTGCTCAAGGTAGCCAATGCGTATGCCGTTGCGCATGGTAATCTTGCCGCCCTCGTGCGGTTCCTCGCCCGCAATGACCTTTAGCAAGGTGCTCTTGCCCTTGCCGTTGCATGCTATAAGTCCAATGCGTTGGCGCTCTTCAACAGTGAACGAGATGTCATTGAAAAGCACCAGGTCACCGAAACTCTTTGATATATTCTCTATCTGAAGGTCAATTGCCATAAAAGTCTGTTTATCGTCTGCGAAGATAATAAATTTAACGTGGTTCACCGCGCGGTGAACCACGTTAAATTTGATATTGCGTTTCTTTATCTTATTACATTCGCATAGCACGCGATAGTTGTGTCACTTATCTTTACGATACTAAAGCGAATTTACATTATTTCGCAATATATTTGCTGCCGTTGACAATATAAATGCCCTTTGGCAATTTATGCAGTTCTTCAATGCTTGCATTGTTGTTGATGAGAATGCCTTCAATAGAGTAGACCTTGAACCTGTCATCCTGGTTGAAGATTGTTCCGATACCGGAAGGTGTGTTCTCAAAGGCCAGTTCGTAGGGGGAAATGCGGCTTCCTATGACATCGTTTGTAAATGGCATTGTATTATATGCCTTGAATGTCGCTCCCGTTGAACTGTTCAGGATTATAAAGGAGATGTCAACGCTTTCATCGCCGTAAACGGTGATATAATAGTTCTCTCCGACCTTCTGCCCATATCCTCTGTAGTCGTCTCCAATCATGGCATATATCTCGCATGTATCATCGTCGGCAAACTGCTCGTCCTGATAAATTCTTGCGATGATATTCATCGTGTTGGGGTATTCGTAATCCACTCTGCCCAAATTGAGCGACGGTGCCACGGCTGGTCTCTCATCTGTTGCTGTCTGGCTGTCAAACTGCAATTGCAGAGTTTTGTCAGAAACCGATTTGTAGATATAGCCACATCCCGGAACCAGTTCGGTCAACGTTCCTTCCCAATTCCCGTCGGCATATTCTGCAAAACCTTTCTGCGAGATGAGCAAGTCTCCATTTTCGGCATTTGTTACAGTGGCCGACAGGGGTTTGCTTTCATAATATGGATAAGCAATCCAGTTCCATCCGCTCTTCAGGCTTAAAGAACTGTCATTAAGGTGGCCTCTCAACTCCTTAGTGAAGGCCTTGGAAGCCAGTACCTTGTAGCCACAACCCTTGTCAAGGTAATCGAAGCCGCCAACCAGTTTGTCGGCCTCCTTTACAACCTCGTCAAACTGTCCGATTATGCGTTCTGAATTGTTTGCCAGTTCAGCAACGCTGACAGGCTCGCTAAGATAAGATGAAATCCAGTTCCAACCCTTAGAGAAGGCGAGTTCCTGATTGTAGTATTCTTTCTTGAATACGGCCGAAACGGTAAATGGTTTGTCAACGGTCAAGGTAAGCGTTGGTTGGCTTCCTGCCTCTTCACCGTTCACACACCAATGCTCAAATGCATAATCCTTATCAGGGATAGCTGTGAAACTGAGTTCTGTTCCATGATTGTAAACACCGGTTGAAGTTCCAATTATAGAACCTCCGTCTCCTGTTGCTTCAACCTCAACAGAGTAGGTCTTGAATGCGAAATTGGCAACAATCTCCACATCATTCAAGGCGAGATACTCAATTTGTGGCTGCTCGGAAACTACAACTCCGTCAATGCTCCAATTCAAGAAATTGTATCCTTCGTTTGCTGTTGCTGTGAGGATATATGTCTCTCCGTATGTAAGGTTCACGGTCTTGTTTCCAGTATCTCCGGCAGTAGAACCGTTCTCGTTCTTTGCTGTCAGTGAGAGACTGCCGGCCTGCTCGGGATAAACAGACTTGGTCAAGGATGTATAACCGTCACGGAACATAATCCATCCGGCCGACTTGCCAGTCTTTCCGTTAAAGCCTTCTTTGTCGGTAATTTCTGCGGTCTGCACCTGCAGAACGTAGTAGCCGTTGCCGGTTATTCCGTTGTATGCCGAGAGGTCAATCTTGAATGTCTTGTTGTCATCGCTTGTTATCTTTATCAGTGATGCATCCTGATTTATACCTTGGACTGCAAGCGAGATATCCTCATAGGTGAATGTCTGTGGGTCTATCTGTTTGTTGAACACAACATTGATAGTCTCAACATGTTTCTTTGCAACTTCTCCTTCGGCCGGCAATCCTTCAAATGCAATGACTTCAAGCTGCAGTTTGGGGGTGGGGCTGAAGGTCAGGATGTATGTTTCGGGTGCCAAAGACTCGAATTCGTCGGCGAAATGCAACATGTTCTCATACAAAGGCTCTTTTCCGTCACGCATAGTGCGGTCTGTCTGCCAGATGTTCCTCAGGCTTATCTCCTTGTTGTCGCTTTGACGTACTATGCTGTTGATGGCAGATACTCCGTATGTGGGGTCGGATATGTTGCCATAAACCCATCCTGTAGATGCTGGAGTAACGGTCAGTCTATACTCGGTATCTGAAATCCTTGAAATGGATGCTGTTGCTTTACCTACTGGCTCTATATTTCCGTTGGAGAGGTATAGCATATCGGGTGTGTCCTTTGCATCTGCAATGTCATTGGTCATGAAACCGACAAGGTTCTTGTCACCGTCCACAATCTCAATTGACCGGATAAGCTCGTGGATTGTAACATCATTGAGCAGTGTCAGGTCGGGGTTGTCATAGCTTGTAATGTGGGTAGCCTGTACATCATAGTCGGTGAAGTGACCAAGCAGAGAACTCTTTATCCACCACTGGGCGTACGATGTACCCTTGGCTGGTATTGTGCCAAAGTCTGTTGCAACACTGCCTCCAAGTGCAAGGGTCTTTTCCTCTCCGTTGAGTTGGCTGCTCATCAATTCAAAGTCAATGAGCAGGCCTTTCTCGTTCTCCACAATCTCAGGCTGGTTTGTCACCATTCTTACGTTTGTGGCATCGCCATAGCCGATATTGTGTATAAGGAGGGAGAATTCGGCCTCTTCACAAGGTTCAATTTCCTCGGTCAATGGGTCATCGCCCTTGATGTCACGCTGCATAAAGTAGGTGAGGTTCATTACCGGTGAGGGCTTGACGGTGATTGCAACCGGTGTGAGTGTGCGTGTCACCTCAAGGCCGGTGAATGGGTCTATGTATGACAATGTTCCGCCAATATTGTACACCTTGTTGTTTTCTGGTGCAGCATATCTTGTTGGAATGAACATTATTGTTGCAACACCTGTTGACTTGGCATTCAGAGTCCATCCTGCATCAAGGCTCAGTGCGCCGTTGAAGCCGTCCAACGTTTCTGGGTTAATCTGGAACTCGTGTGATGTTGCCACCTTGCCCTCTTGGTCGGTGATGGAAAGAGCCATCTTTACATCTTTCATGGCTTTGTCGTCGTTTCCGTTGAACACCGTGAGGGTTCCAAGGAAGGCTTGACGTGTCATTACCATAGACTGGGAGAACTGGAGGGTGATAGATGAGCAGACAGTTGATTGAGACCCGTCTGTTCCACCTGATTCGCCCGAACCGTTAGGGTTACATTCTACATCTTTGTGCGAAGTTACAGGTGTTTGGCTTGACGAACTGCCATAGTAGCCGCCACCGCCGCCACCGCCAATGCCGCCTGGGCCTGAGTAACTGCCGCCACCGTAGTATCCACCTCCGCCGTTGTTGGATGGACTCCAGGTTTGTGTGTTGTCGCTTTTGCAGGAACCTACCTGCATGACAACGCTATAAAGATGCCATTTCTTGTCAGAACCGCAGTTCCAGTAGTAGAGTGTTTTGAACTGGGCAACGCATGGGTCTTCACCTGTAGCAGCAAGTTTTATTACCTTTACTGGAATTACAACACTTTGCTGCGGTGCCAAAGTGAATGGCTCGGCGTGGTCAAGCGCTTCAAATTTTAATCTATTAAAACCGTCAGGTAATTGTAGTTGTACATCATTGGCGCTGATGAGACCTTTGTTCGTCAGAACTGCATTGAATATGAGGGACTCGCCAGGCTGCAGACCGTCAGCATCAATACTTTTAGGAACAATGAGTTCAACTACAGGTACAGGGACATTGGTCTCGAATTTGACTGTTGTCACCACCGAGTATTCATCCTTGACCTCTGTCTCTTCAACTTTCCAGTCGATTGTTATTGCTTCGTAACTCAAATTCACGACCTTGTATGTCTCCTTACCCGGGTCAACAAGGATATTGTTGCTGTATGAGGAGTGCTGGTCTGCTGTAACCTTGATCGTATAGTAGCCCTCAGGCAGTTCCACAGAGTAGATACCTTTGTCATTGGTCACACCGCTTGAGAGCACCTTGCTTGTTTTGGGGTGCATGATGGTCACATTTGCTCCTGCCAGGTGTGGGGCTTCAGCGGTGTAATAAGTGTTCTCGTCACAAACATCGATAGACAGGGTGCCGGTCTCTTCCGATACTGGCTCAATATTGTATGGTAATGACAAACCTTTACCGTTTGAGCAGTTCAATCCAATTGTTCCGGATACGGGAACATTCAGTTGCATTGCATCATTCGGTGTAAGGCGCAGTACAACTGATGTGGTTTCGCCGCTTGCGAGTGAAGGCATATCCTTTGGCGTGACAGTGCTCATCCAAGATGGTACATCAATGGAAATTGTACCTGTCGCACCTTTGCCTGTATTGGTAATGTCAAAGACATACTCGCGGGACATTCCCTTTGTCATGGTTGTGTTGATACTTGATACGGAGGCCTTGAGCATACCGGTCTTTAAGCGACAATGATAGTACAATGTAGTTGTGAGCGAAACGCCCTCCTTTGTCTCTATCTTTATCAGAATCTCTTCCCAAGCATTTATAGTGGAAACGGCGTTTGGAGTTATATCGTAGTTCAGCATGAACTCATTGCCGGCTTTGACGCTTGTGGGGCAGTTGAGTGTTACCTCGCAAATCTCCGGTTTTGAAATGACGGTAGCTTTTATGTCTGACAAATCAAGTATGCCGGGGTTTGAGAAAGTGATACTTCCGCTGTAGACATCACCCAGCAATGCTTCACACTCAATGGCTGCATTAGATGTACGTTTGATACCATAGAAACTGAAAGAGGCCATTTCTGTGCGTAGGTTCTCTCCCGGATAGCAAGCACCAAGGACAAAGTAACCTATCTGTCCGTTATAAGGGGTGTAATTGACAGTGAATTGTCCGTCTTGCCCTGTAATGGCTTTTATGGTATGTCGGTAGTTTGAGTTGATGGTATAGACTTCAATCTCTTTCTCCGCTACATCTTTTCCCTCGACAACGCCCGAAATAACCACATTTTCTCCAATATTGTATATTGCTTTGTCGGCATTTACCGAAATGGCGAAAGGAGATACGGTTTTGATTGAAGTGAGTTTTGAAGAGTTGTTTGCGTAAGACAGTTCCTTGACCGATTTGTCCTCGTTTACTACAGAATATATATTATATGTACCAATGTATGATGGCAATGTAATCTTTGCATTCACTGTTGCCGATTCGCCGACAGCAAGGTCCTTTGGCAAGAATGCAGTATCTGCAGCAGATGAACTTGAGTTCAGGTAGAATTTTATTGAGGTGCCCTTGGGGAGGGTGTAATTACCGGTATTTGCGACAACTGTACTTATGGTTACTGTTTCGCTAACTACGGCTTCCGTTGCTGATGCTTCAATCGATGTTATCTGCGCATCGGGCAGTGTCTGGTCCGATACGGTAAACCAGGTTACGCCTTTTGCGTATCCGGCTGCTGATGCCGTGATTGTGGCATTGTATCCGTCGTTGGTGTTGTCGTTCTTGAGTGAGACAATGTTGAATGTTGCCGAGGTTTTTCCGACCGGTATTGTAACCGATGACGGGAGTTCTATTCCGGACGCATTGTCACAGCTCAGCGAGACTGTCAATGCATCTGTTGTAGATGTATTGCGTGTGACGGTAGCCTCAATCTGACCGCCTTCAACAAGTACGCTCTTGTCTGTTTTCAGTGAGAGAGTGGGGCCGTCATTGTCAAAAACAGTCAGTTGAGCCGATGCTATTCCATCGGTAGTTCCTTCTCCCGCGCTACAGTTGCACGATGCGATATATACTGCGGCATTGATGAAATATGTGCGTTCGCCGTCATTCAGAGCGTTGTCAATAGGACCAAGGTTCAGTGTAACCTCTTCTACGCCCGCAGGCATCTCAAAGTCGTTCTTTCCGTAATATATATTGTCTTCTGAGTTGTCCGACAACTTTATTCTGACGTTCTTGTCAATGTTGCTGGTTCTCTTTATTCTTGCAACTACCGACAATGGACCGTCAGATTCAGAAACCTTGTCCGGTGTCAGTTCTATATGCAGGTTTGGAACATCATTGTCCTTAAGGATAACACCCGTTGATGCAGGCTGATGGTCTGCTGCATATACGGTGAATGTCACTTCTTGCTCAATGTCCGGTGTGGAATCGTCTACCGACTGTATCTGCACGTCTACTGTTGTTTTACCGGCCGGGATTACTATTGAGGCCGGAATCTTGAAACGCGACTTGTTGTCGGCTGTAAACTCAACTGCCAGGTCGGACTGTAAAGGGCGTTCTATGCCGATTGCAAAACCTAACGCTTCACCTTCGGTTATCTCTGCGGTGCTTGCCGTTACACTCATCTTGGGCTTTGTATCATCTTTAATAACCAATTGTGCTGATGTTGCCGGATAGCCGTTTCCATTAATCTCTATGTCTATTGTGGGGTTCTCGTCCAGAATCTTGTTCGGAGTTATTTCTGCATAGAAATATGCGCCCATCTCCCCTTTCTCAACAGTTACCGAGGAGGGTAGGGAAACACGGCTGTCGTGTGTCGCTGTCACGGCAAAGGTCTCGGCAGTGTTTGTGTTACCGCTACGTGTCAGGTAATAGCGTACCTTTTCGCCCGAAGCCTCATCTGTTTCGTTCAAGGTTGGAGTGAGTCCAATTTTTTTACCTATAAGTATTGCCGATGCGGCAGTTGTTGAGTTGTTGCCATCGGCACCGGCCTGCTCGCCAGAACCCTTGTTTGCCGAGAGTTTGATGCTGAATGTCGCCTCACCATCAATGCCCAACAGTTCGGGCAGTTTTATCTCTGTGGAACGTGTGAGTGTTGCGCCACTTGCAAGGAGTTCTTCGCAGTAGATTGTCGTAAGATGCTTTTGTGTGCCGTCGTGCGAATTGAGGTATATTGCTTCGCTCCATCCGGCCTCAGTGCCAAGGCCTCCAACGTTTGCCACTTGCCATTTCAAGAGGACGTTGTCTCCCGGGTTGGCCTCTTTTGCCTCAACCGTCAATGCAGATACCTCAAAATCTGGCGAAAGTGCAACTGTTATGTTGCCGGCTGTATAATCTGTCACAAGATTCGCACCATCCGAGCTGCTCATTATGACATCGGAGAGTTGCATAGGCAACTCAATGCCTTCTTCCACAGTCTGTGAGGCCGTCAGGTTCAACGAAAGCAATTTGCCTGCACTGCCGTCAATGGTTGCATTGGTGCTTGAGAAGATAACTGCCATATATTGGTTCTCGCCAATTGAGCGCATTGTGAGCGAGTGCCCGGCTGCACGCTCGGCAAGAGCGCTGTTTTCAGTATTCGGGACAATTCCATCGGGTAGGGTAAGAGTAAATTGCACAGCCACGATGTCTGCTGTGTTGTTCATTCTTACCGGTAAGTTCATACTCTTGCCTTTTGCAATTGTGACACTTGGGATTGTCAATGTGTTTTGCGCAAAAAGTGCAAAACTACAGAACAGCAACAGGGTCAGAGCCGTAAATAATCTCTTTATCATAGTTATGTAATTTATTTATTGTTCAACACCTTCTTGACTTTACCATTTGACTTAATCAGGTTGATGCCACGTGACAACCCGTCATGTCGCACTCCTGCTGCATTGTAGAACTCACACTCTACGTCCTCATCGGCTGTAGTGTACTCAATTGAGGTCGTGTCGCCTCCAATGCCCAAAGAGGTGCAGATGGCTGTTGCGCTTTTGTCGGCAAGCATTACTCCATTCAGTGCAGTGTTTGAAACACATGTTCCTATTACAGTCTCTCCTACAGGAAGTGTTGTGCCCGACAGTGAGTATCCCACAACATTGCCGCCAAGCACAGCCTGTTCCATACCAAGTTGCTGAAGGTTCCACTCTATGCCGCCGTTCGATTTTATGCTCAATGCCGCCACTGGAACTTCTGTGTTCAGTATCACCTTGCCGTCTTTTATGTACACATAGGCTTCGGCATCTTCCTTGAAGTGTCTTGATGCCTTCATCATGCCCCCGTCAAGAGTTGCTGACTGCGCCAATATCTTGTTCACGGTGCAGACGATATCCTGTACTGTTATGACACCGTCGGCATAGATGTCGGCTGCTGTGAAGTTGAATGCGGCCCCTTCCAAACTGTTGAACATGTATAGAATCATTGTCTGCAAGTCGGTAACATCAATTCCGCTTATGATATTGGCATCACCGTTTTCAAAAGTGAAGGTCATGCCGATGCTGCTGCCGTTGGCAACACTGCCTTCGCAGTCAAGAATAGCGTATACCATATCTCCGTTGCCGCCACGGTAGACGTTGTTCCTTGAATCGCCGTTTGCCTTAAAACCGTTATCCGAATAGAGCAGATTCGCATACCACTCGCCTGTTGTTGCTGCATCAAAGCCTTGGGGGGTTGCAGTGGTCAATATCAAAGGCATTTCGCTGCTGAATGTCTGGTTTGCGTGGTCATACAGCAGGATGTCGGGTATCTGTGCCGCATCGGTCATCTGTCCAAAATCAAGAACTCCGGTGAGTTTCTGCGATGCGAGGTTCAACTCGCTGACATTGGCCGGGATTATTGGAGATACCGAACTGAAACTGTTGCCCGAAGCGTCAAGCGCTGTCAGGTTGGGGAAGCATTCGGCCAAAAAGCCCACGTTGCCGCAGTATGAGTTGTTCGAGATATTAAGCGAACTTATACTGTTGCATGCGTCTCTGTTCTGTTCAAGGTATTCATAAATCTCTGTTGCAACGTCGCCAGACAGTTTGTTGTCCGACAGATTGATGGAGGTGATTTTGGGGAACGAGAGCAGGGCTTTGGGGAATATGCCGGTAAGTCCCTGTGACGACAGGTCTATTTCTGCTACAGCGCCATTCTTGGTCTTGATACCGTGGAACGTAGAAACAGAAGTCTTGCCTTTTGAGATATCCCAGGGGGTTTCCCATCCTTGTCCAACAAGTTCTGTATGCAGGGCGTTGAGCAGGTTCCATTCGCTGGAGGTCAACAGGCTTATGCTGAACGAACCCAAATAGAAGTGATTCTCAAAATAATATTTACCCTCGGTAATGTAAAGGTGTACATCATAGATACCTTCATCCTGTGGCATTTCATAAGAGATGCTGTCGGAACTTTGGGTGTCTTTGCGCACATAGTGGAAATAACTGTTTCCTACACCTTCCATTCTAAAATAGACTTCGGGCGAAGGTATATGCTCACCTACAACATATTCGCCCTCGGGAACATAGTGTAGAAAACAATCGCTGCTGCTCAAAGATGCTTTCTCAATCGTGAAATTCTTTGAACAGGTGTACCCGTCCGACGATACGTGAACAGTACCGGTGCCGGGGTATATGTTGTCGGAATAAGAGACTTCATAATTTGTGGTGTCTATGTTGCCATAGTCCATAAACTCCCATTCAGGATAAATAGGTTCGCCTGTGTACGTGAAACGGTCTTTCTTTAGCCATATTTCAAAATAATGACCGGGGCCAATCACATTGAAGTCATCGGTTCCGAATCTCACGTTGACATCTTTTGACATAACCATCATATCTATGTTGACATAGAGCCTCTCCTCATTGATTTTGCCATATACACTGATAGGAACCTGGCCAAGCATCGGGCCTACCCACATGCCTCCCAAATCACCTTTATTGATTGTTACCGTGGTGTCCAGGCTGAACTCTTCATAGTCGTATGATACATTTACTGTCTTTATTCCCGGAACGACAATGTTGCCGATCTGTGTTGTGCCAAGGACAAGATTGTATATCTCCAGAGTGTAAGTGTTGGGAGCCGTCTCTGTCATATATACGGTTTCCGTAGCTTCCTGTACGACTTCTCCATTCATGGTCACCACATACGTGTCTGTGTAACTCCTTGACATTGCGGTCACAGAGGCAATGACAAGAAAGAAAGTGGATAAAAATTTTTTCATACGTTATATTTTAGATTATTGTTTCTCGTGGTTGGATTGCCTTTAAACCATAGGGCAAAATCTCACTGTTATCCCTACTCCTCCATTTTACAAAAATACATTGATAAAACCTAATATGCAAATTATTGTTAAAAATAGTAACATAAGACAGTCCGGGCGTGTCGCTTACGGGTTAATGGATTCTTGTGTTGCAATCCTGTAATCTGCTATACAGTATAAGAGATGGCCGCGGCCATCTCTTACTACTGTATAATTACCACCACTTTGTCGGCGTGTCGCTCATCTCTACTGTGAGCATGCCGCCTTTGGCAATGTCGCTGTGGGTTATGTATGGCAGGTTGTAGGGTTTTCCATTGAGTTTTATGCTCTTTATGTAGATGTTGGTGTCGCTGTTGTTCACTGTCTCAATCACGAATTTGCCGCCTTTTACGGTGAGTTCGGCGCGGTCGAAGAGTGGCGAACCGAACCAGTAGCGTGCACTGGCGGGCTCAACCTCATAGAATCCCATTGCTGACATTATGTACCACCCCGACATCTGGCCCATATCCTCGTTGCCGGAAAGTCCGTTGAAGTCATTGCGGTATTGTGTCGTCATTACTTCGCGCACCCATTTGGCTGTCTTTTCGGGTTGTCCCATCATTGTGTAAAGATAAAGGATGTGGTGGCTTGGTTCGTTGCCGTGTGCGAATTGTCCTATCATGCCAGAAATGTCGGGTGAAGGGTCGCCTTCCACTGTTGACGGTGCAAGGAACAACGAGTCAAGACGTGCAATGCATGCTTCCTTGCTGCCGAAGAGGTCGATGTAACCGTCGAGGTCGTGCGGTACAAGCCATGTGTATTGCCATGCGTTGCCTTCGCAGTAGTCATCGGCGCGGTGTGCCGAGAAGTAGGGGTTGAACGGTGTGCGGAAGTTGCCTTTTTCATCAACGCCGCGTATGAATCCGCTCTCCTTGTCGAAGAATGTGCGGTAACTGTGGCTCATCTTTGTAAAGTGCTCATAATCTTCCTGCTTGCCAAGCGCCTTGGCTGCGTTTGCTGCTGCACCGTCGGCAAGCGCATACTCCATATCAAATGCTACGGCCTCGGTAAAGAGGTCGCAAGGTATGTAACCGTGCTTGTGGCGGAACTCCTTGCCGCGCTCCTCTGTAGCTGCGGTCTTTTTTATTGCTGCAAAGGCAGCTTCGCGGTCAAAACCCTCAATGCCCTTGACAATGGCATCTGCAACAACCGGTATGCCGGGGTCGCCTACCATACAGTCAGTCTCGTTGCCCCACAGGTGCCATACGGGCAGGTCGCCCTGCTTGTCGCAAATGTCAACCATTGTGGCTACAAACTCGCCGGCCTTTTCAGGCTGGATTATTGTCATCAGCGGTTGCTTCGCGCGGTATGTGTCCCATAACGAGAAACATGTGTAACGCGGTTTGTCGCTGTTGTATATTTTATCATCGGCTCCACGGTAGTCTCCGTTCACGTCGCTGAACAGCATTGGAGCAATCATTGCGTGATACATTGCTGTGTAGAAGATTTCTTTCTGCTCCTTGCTCTTGCTCTCAATCCTTATGCGCGCGAGTTCTTTCTCCCAGGCATCTGCTGCAGCCGCCTGTACTGCCGCAAAATCCCAACCCGGGAGTTCTTTCTCCATAGCAAGTTTTGCTCCTTCTATGCTCACGGGCGAAATGGCAACCTTGAGCAACACCTCTTCGCCTGCTGCGGTGCTGAACGATGCGCGGCCGTACATATCCTTGTAACCTTTCAGTTCAAATTTTTCGAAAGGCTTTGCGAATTCTGCGACAAAATATATGCGCTGGTTCTTTGCCCAGCCTTTGGAATAACGGTAACCTACGATGCGGTTGTTGCCTTCGGCTTGCATGAAGGCCTCAGTAGTCTCGTCCCAGCATCCTCCGTTCTGCAAGTCAATGATAAGCGCTGCATCCTGTGCCTCGGGGAAGGTATAGCGGTGCAATCCCACGCGTGCGGTGGCTGTCATCTCGGCCTTTATACCGTAGCGTGTGAGCGGTACGGAATAGTAACCGGCTTTCGCAATCTCTTGTGTGCGGTCGGCAGGAGACCACATGCCGCTGTTCTGGTCTTCAACCATTCCGCGGGCGTATGTTACATCGCCTGTTACAGGCATTACTGTAACGTCAAAAAGGTCACCTATGCCGGTCCCGCTAAGATGGGTATGCGAGAAACCTATTACAGTTGCCTCATCCTGGTGGTAGCCCGAGCACCAGTCCCATGTCTGGTTGATGCTTGTAGGCCCTAACTGCACCATTCCGAACGGTACGCTTGCTCCAACAAATACATGTCCGTGTCCGCCACTGCCTATAAGCGGGTTTACATACTGCGTGAGCGGTTCCTGCGGTGTCTGTTCTTCATTGTCAGGAGCAGTGGAGCATGATGCCGCAAAGAGTAGCGACAATACCAATATACTGTTTATTGCTTTCATTTTGGGTTTTTCTTTAGTTTGAGTTTTATGTTTGCGTTGTCAAGCAACTGCTTGTGTGTAAGGCGGTAGCCGCTCTTCTTGCCGTTGAGGCTTATGCTCTCTATGTATCTGCAGTCATCTGCAGGGCGGTCGCAACTGATTGTAATATCGCCCCGCGGGGTAGTGATGCTTATCCTGTCGAATACCGGGGTTGTGAGTGTGTAGTATGGCTCACCGGGGCAGTCGGGGTAGAACCCCATCATTGAGAATACAGCCCAGGCCGACATCGTTCCTGTATCGTCGTTGCCGGGAATACCGTCAGGTGCGTTCTTGTAATGGCTGTCAAGGATTTTGTTTACCTCTTTTTGGGTGCGCCACTCTTCGCCTTTGAAACGGCTGAAAAGGTATGCATATACAATGTCGGGTTCATTCGCCGGGTCGTAAAGGTCATTGTCGAACACGCCCTGCAAACTGTTTATGAATCCTCGTTTGCCGCCCATGAGCTTTGTGAGTCCCTTAATATCATGCGGAACAGCAAAGGTGTAACACCATGCCGATGCTTCGTGGAAACCTGGCACATTCTCGAAGTTCTTTCCTGTAGAGGGGTCAAAATCGCCAAGGAACTCACCCTCTTTTGTAAGCGGGCGCAGCGTGCCATGCTCCTTGCAGAAATAACGGCGGTAACTTTGTGAGCGTTTCAGGAACTCCTTGACACGCTTCTTGTCGCCAAGCGAGTCGGCAAGTTGCGCAATGGCATAGTCGGCCGAACAGTACTCAAGGGCATGTGATACGGAATTGTCGCCCGAAAGGTCGCTCGAGAAGAACCACAATGGAATGAATCCGTCCTTGATGTATGGGTCAATATCGCGGCGTATGGGGTTCTTTGCACCCTCAGTGGTGGCCGACTTGAGCATACCCTCGTATGCTTTGCCGATATCAAAATCGCGCAGTCCTTTAATCCAACTGTCGGCAATTACAATTGCGGCAGGGTCACCCTCCATGGTGTATGTCTCGCGTCCGAAAAGTTCCCAACGCGGCAACCAGCCCCAATCTTCGTACATGCCCACCATTGTGCGCAGCATGTCGGTCTGACGCTCGGGGTAAACAAGTGTCAGCAACTGATGCAGGTTGCGGTATGTGTCCCAAAGTGAGAATACCGTGTAGCGCGTATAGTCGCTCTTGCCCACACCGGCGCTCTCCATTTTGGGGTATTCGCCGTTTACGTCGCTTAGGGTACTTGGGTGAATGAGCGCGTGGTAGAGCGCTGTGTAGAATATTGTCTGCTGGTCCTTTGTGCCGCCTTCTACCCGAATGCGGCTAAGGTCGCTGTTCCAACGCTCGACAGCCTGAGCATGAATCTGGTCAAAATCCTTTCCTTCCTGTTCTGCTTTGAGGTTCTCCCATGCATTCTCTACCGAAACGAACGACACGCCAATCTGTACGGTTATCTGCTCGCCTTCGGCAAGGTCATCGTAACAGAACCGGTAACCTATGTTGTCGCCGGCAATCTCCTTATAGTAGTTCTCGTAGAGTTTGTATGTTCCGTCATCAGGGGTCCATTCGGCCTCGACACCGCTCAGTGCTGGCTGGAATTTCCAGGGACCTTCGCACGTTGGGGCCTTGGAAACACGCATGGCAAAGTAGATTGGGAACACGGCCTGTGTAGTATAGCAGAATGTGCCCAATACCTTGAAACCCTCTATTTCGGTGCTGCTCACGCGGCGTACCATTGCACCGCATTCATTGGTGAGTCCCTGTCCCAGGTTCAGTATGATGTTGCCTTTGCCGCCGGGGAAGGTGTAGCGTTCGCATGCACTGCGTGTGGTTGCTGTAACCTCGGTCTTTATGCCGTATTTTGAAAGCCTGTTACTGTAGTATCCCGGTGATGCAATCTCATCGGTGTACTCTGTGCCGTATGCAAAATAGTCTACATCAAGTTCGCCCGCAGTGGGCATTACCAGCAACGATGAAGCCTCGGGGCATCCGACACCGCTCAGCGCCACATGTGCATAGCCGGTGAAGAATTTGTTGTTGTATTCGTATGGTGCCGACCACCAACGGCTGTCCTTGTCAAAGACATTAAGGTCGGAGCCCATTACATTGAACGGAACTACAGACATCATTCCGTTGGGAGTTACCGCGCCGGGGTTGGTCGTGCCGAAATTTGTTGTGCCGATAAACGGGTTTACAAGTTCGGCCGGCTGCTGTGCGCTTGCAACTGCTGCTGTGAGCAGCAGTGCCAGTAGAAATGTCATCTTCTTCATGGCGGTTTACCTTTTGTCAAGTTCGCTCAAAGCGAATGCGTATGCGCCGACCGAAACGGCTTTGCTTGCTCCAAGTTTTGATATTGCAATGCCTATGCGTTTCTGGCTGTCATAGTCAACATACCTATCTTCACCATAGACTTTGACTTTCTTTACCTCGCCCTTTGCAAACTGCTTGAACTCTTCTGGGTTCTCAAGGTCATATACTTTCATCTGTACAAGGTTTACCTCGTCACCACCCAATGTGTGCAGTTTGGAGCGCATTTCTTCGAGCAGCGCAGGCATAATCCAGTGGCTTGCAGCCGATACGCCGCCGCCAATCACGACAAGGCCGTCAATGATTGTCACTGCTGTTGAAATTGCTGCTCCGGCAATTCTGCCCAATGAGGCAAAAGCCTCCTTTGCTGCTTCGCTGTCGCCCTCGCGTGTTCCGTCAGCAATCTCGCAGATGTCCTTTGGCGTGAGTCCGTGGTTGGGGTTGCCGCTCTTCTCGCCATAGACTCTTTTGACAGCACGTATTGCAACACCGTCTTCAACAATTATTTCGGGCATCTCCTTGTGGCGCAGGCAGAATGTCTCCACGCATGAGTTGTCGCCGCGGTTCAAGCGGTTGTCAATGACTACTCCAATGCCGAATCCGGTTCCAAGGGTGTAGCCTATAAGGTTCTTGTACTGTTTTGTTGAACCAAGTTCCTTCAGGCGGTTGTTTATCTCGGGAAGTGCACCGCACAACGCCTCGCCGTATGCGAATAGGTCACCGTCGTTATTAATGAATACCGGAACACCGAACTGTTTCTCAAGGAATGCTCCCAGTGCCACGCCTTCGCGGAAAGAGGGGAAGTTGGGTAGGTAACCGCCGATAATGCCGTTAGGGTAGTCGGCCGGGCCGGGGAAAGCGAAACTGATTGCCACAGGCTTTTCTTCAAGTTGGTCAAATACCTGGCGGAATCCGTTGACCATGTTCTGAAGGCAAAGGTCAAGGTCATGTGACTGTGCCGGAACAGAAACCGGGTCAATTATGAACTCTCCGGCTTTCATCGCGCCGAAAACAAAGTTTGTGCCACCTGCATCGAGTGTGGCAACAATGCGGTTATCTTTCTTGTACATAAATGTTATAAGTTTTTTTATCTGTTTATCTCTTTTGCATACTTCTTTATGATGTCAATAGTGGTTGTGTCACAATCGAACACCGAGTACCAGCCCTGCGGTTCATGAGGCGGGTCGCACAGGTAATCATCGCCGGCTTGCCATACAAGACCGCGCGGTCTTCCGCTGCCTGCCCACCCCCAGAAGTTGCATCCGGCAAGTGCGCCTTCCTCGGTGTGTGTTTCCCCGGTTTTGCTATCCTTTACGAGATGTCTGTTTTTTTCAACGTTTGAAAATATGAATGAGTAGAATTTGTCACGGCTGTCAGTCGGTATGTCTGTACCCGATACATTGCCTTTACGTGAGAATCCGAATTCCTCAATAACTAACGGTTTGTTTATCTTTTTCGCAATTGCCTGATGCTCTTGGATATATGCCCCGCTCTCTTCGCAGGCATATTCTATGTCACTGTCGGGGTCGGTGCGCTTTGCCCAGCCCCAGTTTACAGGCCAAATGTGTATTGTCAGGTAATCAATGTTCTTGTCTGCGTGTATCTTTTCGTAAAGTTCAATATCCCATTCGCAACCGAATTTTCCCTCGCTACCGGTTGATACAAGGTGGTTGCTGTCAATACTTTTTATTAAAGCAGCAGCGTCGGCTATCCATTTTGCAAAACTCTCTTTGTTCTCTTTTGAGAATGGACGGGGTTCATTGCATAGTTGCCATGACATAATTGCAGGTTCGTCCTTGTAGGCTCGTCCTGTAATGCTGTTTGTGCGCGTAACAATGCTTTTTATGTAGTTGTAATACATCGCAAGGGCTTTTGGCTCGCGTGCGAAGTCTGCGCAATAATCAACGTAGCGGTTGTAGCCGCCATCTTCGTTGGTGTTGGGCGAGTCACCATATCCACACTCCTTCAGGTAAAACCCGAAGCCGCCGCTCCAATCCCATGCATTGTTGAGATAAATTACTGCGTGCATGCCGCGCTTTTCAAGTTCGGCAATGGCAAAGTCAAGTCCTTGGAGAATTGTGTCGTTGAGTATGCCCGGTGCGCTCTGCAGATAGGGCTTTGCCGGGTTGGCAAGGTCGCTGCCTGCGTCGGGGCCAGTGAGAATTCTCAAGTTGGTGACACCGATTTCCTTGAGATTGTCAAGTTCCTTGCAGAAACGTTCCCTGTCGCCTCCCTCTCCAACAGAAGCGAGAATGCTGGCATACCACATGTTTGTTCCGATGTAGCGGTATGGTTGGCCTTTGTTGATGAAACGGGTTCCGTCAGCGGTTATAAAACAGTTTTTGTTGTCTGTTTCCTCTGCAGTGTGTTTTCTACCGGCGTTGTTGCTGTTGCATGATGCAAACAACATGATTGCAATTGCTGGTATGAGTAATCCGAGTGCTCTCATTTCTTTGTGTTAGATGTTGATTCCGCGAAGTTAGCAATTTGTGGGAAAGAAACGAACTTTTATATATTTTTTTCCGTTCTCAGTTAAAAATATCTATCTATAATGTGAAACCTTTTATTTTTTCACCTTGCCGGTAATGTTTTTTGGCAACAATTTATATCTTTGCAAACAGAACAGCGGGCGGCAGTCTCACGGGTTGCTGTCCATAGATGAAAGAAAAATGGAATTGAATATAATAGTGCTGGCCAAACAGGTGCCTGATACGCGCAATGCGGGCAGTCAGGCAATGAATGCCGACGGAACAATAAACCGTTCCGTGCTCCCTGCAATCTTCAACCCTGAGGACCTGAATGCGCTTGAACAGGCTCTCTCCCTCAAAGAGAACAATCCAGGGAGCAAGATAACAGTGTTGACAATGGGACCGGCACGTGCGGCAGAGATATTGCGTGAGGCTCTTTACCGCGGTGCCGATGAAGGAGTGCTTCTCTCGGACCGCGCATTTGCCGGTGCAGATACCTTGGCTACTTCGTATGCCCTTTCAATGGCTGTGCGCAAGATTGGAAGGTACGATATAATCCTTTGCGGCCGTCAGGCAATTGACGGCGATACGGCTCAGGTCGGTCCCCAGGTTGCACACATGCTCGGCCTGCCTCAAGTGACTTATGCCCGTAGAATTGTGGCTGCCGATAATGGCGGTGTGATTATTGAGCGTTCAATAGAGAACGGTACCGAAAAGGTAAAGGCTCCATTGCCCTTGCTTGTTACGGTTGACGGTTCGGCAGCACCATGCCGTCCGCGTAACATATACCGCATGCTTCGCTTTCATCGGGCGGCTACGCCGCAAGAGGCTTCGGCCGATGGTTTCAGATACGCAATGCAGCTTGAAGCCGATGAGGCTCTGCGTATAAAGGAGTGGAATCTTGAATATGTCGGCGGTGATGCATCGCTGTGCGGCCTTGCCGGCTCTCCTACTAAGGTTAAGAAAGTCGACAACATTGTCTTTAAGGCAAAAGAGAGTAAAAGGTATACGGCTTCAGATGATGATATAAAGTCACTTGTCGCTGAACTGCTTGAAAATCATACAATAGGATAATCTTATGGACAACATTCTGGTATATTGCGAACTTGATGGTACAAAGGTTGCCGGTGTGAGCCTTGAACTGCTCAGCGAGGGCCGCCGCCTGGCCGACAGGCTTGGAGTGTCGCTCGAGGCTGTTGCTGTGGGGTATAATCTCTCTTCGGTGCCGCAACAAGTGTTCAAATATGGTGTAGACACACTTCATCTCTTTGACGACAAACGCCTTGAACTCTACACTACATTGCCGCAGGCTTCCGCCCTTGGCAAATTGGTGAAAGAGAACGGTTATCAGATATTCCTTATTGGAGCAACTGTCATAGGCCGCGACCTTGCACCGCGTCTCACTGCTGAACTGCACTGCGGTCTCACTGCCGACTGCACATCGTTGGAGATTGGGCCCTATGAGGACAAGAAGAGCGGTGTTACGAAAGAGAATCTGCTTTATCAGATGCGTCCGGCATTCGGTGGAAACATAGTGGCAACCATTGTCAATCCTTATAACCGTCCGCAGATGGCGACGGTCCGTGAGGGTGTCATGTCGCTTGCGGTCACGCGCCCGGCAGATTATGCCGGCGAGGTCGTGAACCACAATGTCGGCGATTATGTGAGCGATGCAGATTTTGTAATTGAAATCATAGAACGTGAGGTCAAACCTGCCGGCAATAATCTCAAGAATGCTTCTATAGTGATTGCAGGCGGCTATGGAGTTGGCAGCAAGGAGAATTTTGACAGGCTATTTGAATTTGCGCATCTTTTGCATGGTGAAGTCGGTGCTACCCGCGCTGCCATAGATGCCGGTTATACCACGCATGACCGTCAGATTGGCAGTACCGGTCTAACGGTACGCCCTAAGGTCTATTTTGCATTCGGAATATCGGGGCAGATACAGCATGTCTCGGGTATGCTCGACAGCGGAATCGTAATATCCGTGAACAGTGACCCGGATGCCCCGATAAACGCCATAGCCGATTATGTAATCACCGGCAGAGTCGAGGATGTGCTCCCCAAGTTTATAACCTTTTATCAGCAGAAACAATGAACTATTATAGCGAGAACAAAGAACTGCAGCACTATCTGAAACACCCTCTTCTCAAACGTATTGTCGAGATGAAGGAGCGGGGTTATTCACAGGCCGCAACATACAATTATGCTCCTATTGACTTTTCCGAGGCTATTGAGGGTTATGGGCAGGCTTTGTATCTTGTTGGCGAATTATGTGCCGAGGTTATTGCCCCGAATGCTGTCAGAATAGAGCAGGAAGGGCCGCTTCTGGACAACGGCAGGGTTATATATGCTCCAGCTACTGAAGAAAACCTGGACATCTTCCGCAAGGCCGGACTTATGGGTGTATCCATAGGACGTGAATATGGCGGGCTTAACTTCCCGGTAGCCGTGTTCACTATGATACAGGAACTTGTGTGTCGCGCCGATGCCGGCTTCGGTAATCTTTGGGGCTTGCAGGATTGTGCCGCTACTATAGATAATTTTGGCGATGACAGACAGCGCAACCGCTATCTGCCTCAGGTATGTGCCGGTGCGACAATGTCTATGGACCTCACCGAGCCCGATGCCGGCAGCGACCTTCAGAGTGCGCGCCTGCGGGCAACGTACAGCGAGGAAGACGGGTGCTGGTATCTTGACGGTGTAAAACGTTTTATCACCAACGGTGATAGCGATATCCATCTGGTGCTTGCGCGCAGCGAAGAGGGGAGTGTCGACGGTCGCGGCCTTTCGCTGTTTATATGTGAGAAAAGCTGCGGCAAAGTGAAGACGCGTCGCATTGAAGATAAAATGGGTATTCATGGTTCGCCTACATGCGAGATTGTCTTTGAGCATGCCCCGGCCGAATTGTGCGGCAACCGCCGTATGGGACTTATCAAGTACGTGATGTCGCTGATGAACGGCGCACGTCTTGGCATCGCTACGCAGAGCGTGGCTTTGGCCCAGGCTTCCTACAGCGAGGCTCTCTCCTATGCCAACACACGCAAACAGTTCGGCAAGGAGATAATCAATATGCCTCCGGTGTACGAAATGGTTGGTACAATGAAGGCGCGCCTTGATGCTGCGCGCAGTCTGCTCTATGAGACGGCACGCAATGTGGATATGAACTATCAGTTCGCCGACCTTGCCCGCGAGAGAACCCTTACGCCCGACGAGCGCGCCGAATCGAAAATCTTCTCAAAGAAGGCCGATGCGCTCACTCCGCTTGTTAAGGGAATGGGCAGCGAGATTGCCAATATGAATGCATACGATTCGGTGCAGGTGCATGGCGGTTCGGGCTATATGCGCGACTATTTGTGTGAACGTCTCTATCGCGATGCACGAATCACCTCAATATATGAGGGTACCACACAGTTGCAGGTTGTTGCGGCAATACGTTATGCAACAAGCGGTTATTATGGTCAACTGCTCGATGAGTATCTGGCGTTGGAGGTTCCGGCTTCATTGGCTCCGCTTAAAGAGCGCATAGTGGCGTTGGCGGCCCGTTACAATGCAATTCTTGAAAAGGTGCAGTCTCTTGAGAGCCAAGAAGCGCTTGATTTCCTCTCGCGCAGGGTGTATGAGTCGGCGGCATATCCTATTATGACATCGCTTCTGCTTGCCGATGCTGTTGCCGATGAGGAACTTTTTGCTTCATCGCTGCATCGTTTCGTGGCGCTTGCCGAGGCTGTCGTGGCTGGTCATGCTGCCTATGTTGAAAGTTTTACTATGGAATTACTAACACAATACAAATAATAACAATGGAAATTACAAACAAATATCTGCGTGTAGAATACACGCTTTATTCGCATCGTGGCGAAGAGTGTGAAGAGGTTGAAAGGACAACCCGCGAACAGCCTTTTGCGTTCCTGACAGGGGTGGGCTACACGCTTGATGCCTTTGAGGAAAATCTCAAAGACCTCAAAAAGGGTGATACATTTGATTTTACAATTCCTTTTGCCGATGCATACGGAGAGTATGACCCGGACCATGTTCAGGATTTTGACCGCGAGGTGTTTACCATTGACGGTAAGTTCGACTCGGCCCACATATATGCCGGCAATGTGGTAGAGATGATGCGTGCCGACGGTTCGCCCATTCTGGGTACCGTGAAGGAGGTGTCTCCTGTGAAGGTGGTGATGGATTTCAATCATCCTCTTGCCGGTTGCGACCTTCAGTTCGTTGGCAGTGTTGTCGAAGCACGTCTTGCCAAGGAATCGGAACTCAAGAAATTCTACGATTCCTTGAAGGCTTCATGCAGTTGTGGCGGTGGTTGCAGCGGTTGCAGCGGCGGTTGCGGTGAAGGCGGCTGCGAGGGTGGCTGTGGCAATTGATTTTAAAGAAAAAAGCATAGCATGAACAGTTTTGGTCAACTGCTTCGCCTGACAACCTTCGGCGAGTCGCATGGTGCAGCTATTGGAGGTGTTGTCGATGGCTTCCCCGCAGGGGTGGTCATTGATGAGAGTTTTATACGCAGTGAGATGCAGCGGCGGCGGCCGGGGCAGAGTGTGATAACAACCCAGCGCAAGGAACAGGATGAGGTGCAATTTCTCTCCGGCATATTTGAAGGGCGTTCTACCGGCACTCCCATTGCTTTCGTAATAGCAAACAGCAACAACCGTAGTGGCGATTATGAGAATATGCGTGAGGTGTTCCGTCCTTCGCATGCCGATTATGTATATGATTGCAAATATGGTATCCGTGACCATCGCGGGGGCGGTCGTTCTTCTGCAAGAGAGACTGCTGTGCGCGTCTGTGCCGGTGCTTTGGCTAAACTGGCGCTCAAGCAGTTGGGAATCTCTGTAAATGCCTTTACTTCGCAAGTAGGCGATATTGCAATTGATGGCGATTATACAGCCTATGACTTGCCGTTGGCCGAAACGAATGCCGTGCGCTGTCCGCATGCAGGCAAGGCGGCTGAAATGGAGCAGTTGATAATGGAGGTAAAACGCGATGGCGATACTATTGGCGGGGTGGTGACATGTGTTGCAAAAGGAGTTCCTGTTGGTTTGGGTGAGCCGTTGTACGGCAAACTCACATCATCGCTTGCACATGCGATGCTTTCGATAAATGCGGCCAAGGGCTTTGAGTATGGCAACGGATTCGCTGCGGCTGCCGGGCGGGGGTCGCAACAGAATGATGTCTTTTATAATGACAATGGCAACATCGCCACAAGAACAAATAATAGCGGCGGCATTCAAGGTGGAATATCCAACGGCAATGACATATATTTCCGTGTTGCGTTCAAGCCGGTAGCAACCTTGCTCATGCCGCAGGATACCGTCAAAAGGAATGGTGATGAAACCACGCTGCTTGCACATGGACGGCATGACCCTTGTGTGGTTCCGCGGGCTGTACCTGTTGTCGAGGCCATGGCTGCGCTTGTAATCCTTGACCATTACATGCTTGCCAAGGCAAAGGACAGAATGTTCGTGTAATACAAAATGGCATAAACACAAAACACAAATATGGACAAAACCACTAGAAACAATAGGGGTACGGCCCCTAAACAAGAATCAGCCACGGTGTCAAGAAAGGATTCGCACCTCGTAGGCATATTATCGCAGATGCAAAAGTTTGTTGTGCCGGTATTCTTTGTCGCGCTATGGGCTGTGTTGGCTTTTTACGAGTCGGCTTTACTGCAAAGAACAGAATCGTTCTCCCTATTCCTTTTTGACGCTACATATTTCGATAACATGATGTTGCTTCCGGCCGGTTTGTTATCCTATATTGGCTGTTTCCTCATACAGTTCTTTCATTATCCTGCTGTAGGTGCTGCAATATATGTGCTGTTGCTTCTTGCGGTATATTGTCTTGTGCGCAAGGTGTTCGACATTCCTTCACGATATGCTTTACTGGCACTTCTTCCGGTTGTCGCGATTGTCGCATCCAACACGCAGTTGGGATATTGGATGTTCTATCTTAAAATGCCCGGTTACTATTATATGGCTCTCTTGGCAACATTGTTCTCACTGTTGGCTATGTGGGCTTATAAGGGTTTGAGTAATGCATGGCGTTTCCCTTTGCTGTTGTCTTGGATTGCTGTCGGTTATCCGGCAATGGGAGTATATGCCCTCGCGGCGGCACTGCTTATGGCTCTGCTTGGGGTTGTATTGGCTGTGCGTGACAAGAAAGGCTTGCCCGTATCTGTCGTAATATTTGTATTTGCACTTCTTCTTATATATCTTGTTCCAAGGTTATACTACAATTACTACAGTCTTGTGGCTTTGGATTTGATATATGTGGCAGGAGTGCCGGCGACTCAATGGAAAGATGCTGTTGTAGCCGGTGTGGTTTACGATAGCGAGTCGGTGTGGCATAATATCTGGCTCTATTGGGTTCCGCTATCAATGTTGCTTCTTTCAATGTTGCTGTATGTCTTTTCCGTTGCATTGCGGGGGCGTTTCTCTTTGCGCCCCAAGTATACAGCGGCGTTGAATGTCATTGCTCTTGTTTTTTCAATCTCTTTCATCTGTTTCTTCTGGTTCGGCGACAAGAACTTCCGTATAGAGAATAAACAGATGGTTGCCATGTGGAATGAGGATTGGAGGGCTGTGGCTGATTATGCAAAGGATACAGAGGAACCCACCCGGCAGATTGTGCTTAACAAGAATATAGCCTTGTATAACTTGGGTAGGGCTGGCGATGAGGCTTTCGCTTATCCCGATGGAGGTGTATTGCCTGTTTCTCCGCTATCTGTCCACATGACCCACACCGATGGCAGTTCTGTTTATTATAATATCGGCAAGTTCAACTACTCATACCGCTGGTGCATCGAGAATTCTGTTGAGTATGGCTGGAAACCTGAATACCTGAAGAATGCTGCACGTTCAATGCTGCTTGCCGGGGAGTACAGGCTTGCTGAAAGGTATATCAGAATACTAAAGAGCACAATGTTCCACTCCGGTTGGGCAAATGAAATGGAAAGGTTTGTCAAGAATCCCGAACTTGTTGCAAAGGAACCGTCATTCAGCATGCCGTTGCAGTTTGCATGTTTCAGCGATGTCCTTGGGGTTGATGACGGTGTGGAAATGCACATGACATCGACAGTGGATGCTGTTAATGTGCAAGGTGACAATGACTTCAACTTCTTCTCTTTGCTTGGCGACGCTTTTGCAAATGGTGATATTGATGCACTGAACACCACTTTTGACAGTAAACGCGAAGTCTCTCCGGTCTTCCTTGAGGCATCGCTGCTTATGGCCCTTGTTAAAAAGGATTCAAAGCGTTTTTGGAATACCTTTAATCTGTTCTTGGCCAACCACATGAAAGGGATAGACCCACAATCAAAGAATGTGCGCAATCCTCTTCCTATCCATTTTCAGGAGGCCGTGCTGCTGTTCTTGACTCTCGACAAGGGCAAGAATGTGCAGATTGGCAATGACTTTCTGAATGTGCTTGTTTCAAGGACACCGGGCGGGGTTGAGGATAACTTCAATGCATTCCAAAGGAGTGTGGCAACAAACAGGGATGCTATAAGAAAACAATATCCCGACGTAAGCGAGACGCGTATTAACAACATGCTCGCAGCTTTGCTTAAAGATAAATTCGGTGATACATATTACTATTACTATTTCTTTGTGAAAAAGATAAAAACATATTAAGCGATAATTATTATGAAAAGAATAATCCGATACATATTGCTTCTGCCCGTTGCGGCTATGGTTGCCTGTTCGGCATCATTGCCTGAGCAGTATACCGTGAATGACGAATTGCCCGAGATTTTTCCGGAATATACAAATGTTACAATACCATGCAATATTGCGCCGTTGACGTTCAGGATTGATGAAGAAGCAGATGATTATGTAACGCGGTTCGCAGCCAATGGCCTCGAATTAATCGTGAGTGGCAACGAGGTGGCTGTATCCTCCGATGAATGGAACGGCCTGATTGCTGCCGCAAAGGGTGATAGTATAAAGGTTGATGTCTTTGCTCAGACAAATGGCATATGGGAAAAGTTCAAGACTTTCTCCTTTGTGGTCTCCGATGATGAGATAGACCCGTATATCTCCTATCGTCTTATTCCCCCATCATACGTGGCGTACGAGAAATTGACGATAAACCAGCGCAATCTGACCAATTATGACGAGGATGTAGTATACAGCAACATGATGATTGATGCGGAACCCAAAGGGCAGTGTATCAATTGCCATGCCTACAAGAATTACAAGACCGACAACATGCAGTTCCATGTGCGCCAGACATTGGGTGGAACTATATTTGTAAGGGACGGGGTAATGAAGAAGGTCAACCTGAAGAGCGACTCAACGATTTCGGCTGGTGTATATCCCTCGTTCAATCCTAAATACGACCTTGTGGCATATTCAGTCAATACAACAGGTCAGGTGTTCCATACAAAACATCCAAACAAAGTTGAAGTCCAGGATACCTTGAGTGATATTATAGTTTACAATCCTGTAAATGAGACGGTTACAAACGTTGCAAATGACCCTAATGCTTTGGAGGTTTTCCCCAATTGGTCGCCCGATGGCAAGATGCTCTATTATTGTGTTGCCGATGTCAAGTGCGAGGACCCTTCAAAGACACGTGTTCACCAACTTGTCGAGGGTTACAAGGATATAAAATATAATGTGGTACGCCGTTCTTGGAATCCCGAGACCGGCTTGTTCGGCAGTGCTGATACGGTGTTCATGGCAACAGCGTTGGGAAAGAGTGCAACGTTCCCTCGTGTGTCTCCCAACGGAAAATTTCTGCTTTTTGCTTTGGGTGAGTACGGTTGCTTCCATATTTGGCACAAGGATGCCGACCTCTATCTGCTTGATATTGAAGATGGTTCGTACTGGCCGCTTGAGAAAGCAAATTCGCCATTTGCCGAGAGCTATCATTCATGGAGCAGCAACGGAAAGTGGATTCTTTTTGCCAGTCGTCGCATGGACAACAACTACAGCCGCCTTTACATTGCTCACATAAATGAAGACGGAACCAGCGACAAGGCCTTTGCTTTGCCTCAGGCTGCGCCGGGGCATTATGACTTTTTTGACCGCTCATATAATGTTCCGGAGTTTATGGTTGAGCCTGTTCGGTTCACCCCTCAGGATTTTGTTGAAGTTGTAACGGGTAAGTCTGTCAATGTTAAATATTCGCCAAAAATAAAGTAAAAATTAACACTGTAACGTTAAATAAGCAAAAACCAATAAAAATCTCTTTCGTGGCCATTAGCGGGCACGAAAGAGATTTTTATTGTGTTAAAATGTGAAAAAAGTGCTCAATGAGCGAAAAAAAAAGGTGATTTGTGCGAATATTTATTTAAAAGTCTTATTTTTGCACGTTACCAAAGGGTATTCTATGCCCTGGCGTGAAATGCTAAAAAAAACAAAATAATAATTCATAAATTTCGTACTTATGTTTAAGCACCGTTTAAGTAAAATTGGCAAGGCATCACTTTTTGCTGCGTGCATGCTTATTGCCGGCGGTTCGCTCCAGTCGTGTGAAGATGACTATTACTATCCGGACAAGAAACCGACATGGTTGGGCGAAAGTATCTACAAATTCTTGCAGTCGAATTCTTCAGTTCACACTTACAAGAATTATGTTGAACTTATTGACAGTTTGGGTGAGAAAGAAACTCTTGATCACACTGGTAGCAAGACCCTTTTTGTAGCAGATGATGAAGCATTTGCGAGATTCTTTGAGAAGAATCCTTGGCACGTCACGAGTATCAGTCAAATGACTAAGGCGCAGATGAAGATTCTTTTCTTCAGTTCAATGCTTGATAATGCCATGTTGCTCGAGATGCTCTCAAGTACCAGTTCTAATGAGGAGTCTGACGGCAATTGCTTGCGCCGTTTGACATCTTACTCAATTATTGATTCCATTCCTTTTGTGAAAGGCGATGACCTTCCCAAATACAACAAGTATTGGGATGCACTCCGTGGTACAGAGAGGAGTCTGGATAGTCTCCGCCTGGCCAAGGATGGTACAGAACCGATGATGGTGCACTTCTTGCCCGATTATCTGAGAACAAGAGGTATCCAGGTTTCCGATATTCAGTTCCTTTTCCGCAAGAATGGCGAACAGTTAAAGACTTACTCCAATAACGAGGCATTCATTTTTGACAAGAAACTGGTTGCCAGCGATATTCCTACAAATGGTTTTTCTGATGACTCAATGACCATTACTTGTAAGAACGGATATATATACCGTCTTGACGATGTGCTTATTCCGCCATCCAATATGGCAGAGGAGTTGCGTCTGCATGAAAACACAAATGTGTTCAGCCATTTGTTGGACCGTTTCTGTGTTCCGGAATACAACGCTTCATTGTCTACACAGTATCAGGCTTATCACAAGAACAATGACAGTATCTTCCGTCTGCGTTATTATAACACGAAGAACTTTACGGAACATCCTTGGCTTGATGCCCAGTACGATCCGGATCCTTTGAAAGAACTTTTGCCTTTTGACCCGGGTTGGAACCAGTTCTCAGTAGGCGCAGGTAGTGCGGCCGAGAATGATATGGCTGCAATGTTCGTTCCAAATGACGAGTCTCTTATGGAGTACTTCAAAGATGGTAACGGACGGTTCTTGCTCGAACAGTTTGCTAATGACCTTCTTAATGGAATAGATACCTATGAGGAACTGATGACGGCCTTGGATCGTGTTCCACAGCACATTATAGCCAAGTTCTTGGAGAATCTTATGAGACCCAGTTTCTCGAATACCGTCCTCAGCAAGTTCGAGTTGATTACAGATGATGCCCACGACCCTATGGGCTTGAAGGAAGAGCATGTTGACGAGTGCGTTATTGCAAACAACGGTGTTATTTATATATTAAATAATGTATTTGGTCCAGCTTCCTATCAGGCGGTATCTGCTCCAATTCTCGTTTTCGACAATATGAAGATAATGAATCAGATTGTCGAGACCATGAGGTACGATTCATATCTGCTTGCTATGGATGCCGATTATACATTTATAGTTCCCGATGACAGTTGCTTCGTGTATTATGACCCGGTATCTGTTTTTGCAGGGCAACCTAAGGTTTATTCATTCCGCTATGATAACCAGTATCCAAACGATAAGGCCGAAAACCTTTGGGCAAATGTGTACAAGTTCAAGGAAGGAACATATGAGATTACCGATACTCTTGCAAATGTAAAGGCAAGTTCGGCAAGCAACTTCAATAATGATGCATTCTGGAAGAACCGTATGCTTGACCTTCTTGAGTACCTGATTGTGGTACATGATGAAGGCGATGGTGTCATAAAGAGTGACGGAAAGATGAACCCAAGAAAGTATTACAGAACAAAAGGATATGGCGTAATAAAGATTGATGCCACAAACCCGGATGGTGATATAAGGATACAGGGTGGTGAGCAGCTTGAGAATGGAAAATTCATTACAACCAAGAGAATCCATGGCCAGAAGAACGGTTCAACATTCTGTACAGTTCCTTTCGAAGAGGCTGCTCCTGGTACATTGGCTTCAGGTCTTCCTACTCCTCCAACAAAGTCTGTTTATGATAATATGCTTGAACATGGCGAAGAAGAATCCGATATTTTCTATGAGTTCTTCAATATGTGTTCACCTGCAGTATCAGACCTTGAGGAACTTTTCACAGCGGCTTATCCTGAAATGAATGATAAGGATATGTATGACACTCTTAAGTTCAATACAACATTCTATTCTTCAGCTGACGGCAAGATGGTCAACCTGGTACCATTCTTCAACAACTTCCACTATACAGTGTATGCTCCTTCAAACGAGGCAATAAAGGGCTTTGTGGAAGAGGGATTCCCGACATGGGATGAAATCTTCAGTATGGCAAGCGAACATCCCAAGAAGGCTTGTGCATTAATAAGTCTTATGAACAGTTTCATTCGCTATCACTTCCAGGATAACTCGCTGTTCGTGGACCGTGTTCCGTTCTCAGTACTTAAACCGGATGGTGGCAGTGTTGATTCCGCAAGTTATGCAACTGCTCTCATCAATGATGTGACAGCCCGTTTCCGCGAAATAAAGATAAGAAACAGCGAAGATGAAACCACTTTGCTTGTTACCGACGAACTGGGCAGAAGTGCAAAAGTCATTGTCGACGGTGAAGAAAACAAGGAGTGGAACATTATGGCACGCGATATTTCATTCAGCAAGACAAAGATTGAAGGTTCTTCATTTGCTGTTATACAGCCGATAGATAATGTCCTTCTGAATAAAGGCCTTTATGGTTATGATGGTGAATTCTGCCGTTTCTCTGAACTGGGAAATAAGGTAGATACCATGACTGTGAAAGGCGAGACCGCTTCGCCCAATGTTTACCTTGTCGGAAATTGCGGTAGCGCAAAGATGAAGGATGCGACTGGCGTTGAAAGAGTCATGCGTCTGGCATATCTCATGAAGCAGCTTCCTGAATCGGAGTGGGACAAGTATACACGTGAAGCGTTTGTCGTTGATGCCGAAAATAATCCGTACTTTATTACCAATGAAGGTTTCTTGATTAAGAAGAACGGTAAGAAATATGAATATATTTTAGATGAAGACGGCAACATGCAGAAAGTCGATAACAACGGTACAGTGACAGAACGGGTTCCAAAGACCTGGAAATAAGTGATGTAGAATAAACATAATTAGCCATGATAAAGATAAAACATTTATTACTACTCGTGCTTTTCTGCTCTCTGGGCAGTTCTGTGTTTGCACAAAAAGGTGCGAGAATTTCTGGTACGATAACCAGTGACGCCGAAGGTCCACTAATTATGGTGAACATCACCGAGCGTGACAAGAGTAACCGTATCATCAACCATTGCGCAACCGACTTTGAGGGTAACTTCTCAATGACAGTCAAGAGTACGGCTAACGAGCTTGAGGTAACATACATCGGTTACAAGACTCAGCGTATTCCAATCGGCAGCCGTACAGTCTTCAACATCAAGATGGTGGAGGACAATATGCTCGAGGAGGTACAGATTGTTGCAAAGCAGGTTCAGCGTTCAGGCGGTCTTGATATCCTTGAGAGAGAGATGACGCACGCTACCCAGAAAATCAGCATGGAAGACATGGAGGGACTTTCGTTCTCATCTGTTGACCAGGCTCTTCAGGGTCAGATTGCAGGTCTTGATGTCGTATTCACTTCCGGTGACGTTGGTTCGGGAACACAGATGCGTCTTCGTGGTAATTCAACACTTGAAGGTGATGCAACTCCTCTTATCGTTGTCGACGACAATATCTTTGAGGTGGATGCACAAAGTTTCTCTTTTGAAGATGCTACAGAAGACAAGTTCGCAGAACTCCTTATGGTCAACACCGAGGATATTGCCGAAATTGAGGTGTTGAAGGATGCTGCTTCGTGTGCTGTGTATGGTTCACGTGGTGCAAATGGTGTCATCAAAATCAAGACAAAGCGCGGTAAGCGTGGTCCTACCCGTGTAAGTTTCTCTTACAAGTTCCAGGACAAGTGGACACCAAGCGGCATGAAGTTGCTCAACGGTGATGATTATACAATGCTCATCAAACAGGCACTCTTTAACCAGAACAGGCAGTCTGTTGTCATACCGGAGTTGAACTATGACAAGACATTCCCTGAATATGAGAACTACAACAACAATACCGATTGGGTAGATGCTGTTTCAAAGCACGGTTACAAGAACGATTACAACATCAACCTTTCCGGTGGTGGCGAAAAGGCCGCATTCCGTATTTCCGGTGGTTACAACGATGAGACCGGTCAGGTCATCGGTCAGTATCTGCAGCGTTTTACAGCGCGTTTGGCTCTTGACTACTACGTCTCGGAGCGAATCAAGGTAATTGCAGACTTCTCATTTACATATACCAAACAGAGAAGAAATACAATGGACCTTCTTTATAACTCACTGTTGATGATGCCTAACATGAGTATCTACAAGCAGGATGAGTTCGGCAACAACACCGATGAGTATTACTCTATGTTGAAATACAAGGACCCGAATGTCTTTGAGTCTTCATTGCAGAGCAGAAAGAATCCTATCGCCGTTGGTGATTTGGCAGAATATTATACTGAGAACTATAGTATAAGTCCTCAGATTACATTCGAGTACAATCTGCTCGGTCTTGAAGACAACGAGACCCAGTTGAAATATCGCGGTATGGTAAACCTCAATGCCTCAACATCTTCGGGTACGCTCTATTCTCCGTCTTCATTGTCAAAGGACAACTGGACAGTTGACGAGAAGAATAAATCGGAATCACAGGATAGTAAGAGCTTGAACTTTACTACACGTCACCAGCTCATTTTCACTCCGTGGTTGGGCAGCAAGAATCACTTCATGACCATGAATGCCCAATTTGAGTTGAGGACAGGTACCGGTAGTCACCAGAACTCAACATCAACGGGTCTTCCTACTGGTAACATAAGTAGTTCTACAATTGGTCTGCCTTCTGCTTCAACAGGTAAGTGGGAGAATAGAAACATCAGTTTCGTGTACGATGCCCACTACTCATATATGTCAAAGTATTCTTTGCGTTTTGCTTTGCGTGGCGAGGGTCTTACATCAATGGGTGATGACAGAAAATGGGTTGCTTATCCTTCGTTGTCAGCACGTTGGAACATTATCGATGAGTCTTGGATGGAGTGGGCACGTCCTGTATTGAGCATGTTGTCTCTGCGTCCGGGTTGGGGTATGGACGGTCATGCTCCAGGCGATAACAAGACATTCAACACATACAAAACTTACAACAACTTGAGTTATCTGGGTATGGCTGCTTTCCAGATGGAAGGCATCCGTTTGACCGACCTCCGTTGTTCACGCAAGAGCGAGTGGAACATCGGTTCCGACTTCGGTTTCTTCAACGATAGGGTTACCGGTGCATTCAACTACTATAGCGGTACTACATCTGACCAGTTGATTTCTAATTATAAGATTCCTTCAACAACGGGTTACAAGAATCTTGCATACAAGAACTCCGGTTCAATGCGCAACTCAGGTTGGGAGGTTAACTTGAATCTCAATAACCTTAAGATTGCCAAAGACCTTTCATTGTCATTATACTTCAATGTGGGTAAGAACTACAATGAGATTCTTGAACTTGAGGAGGCTTATCTTGAGCAGAAGAACGGAAAGTACGAAACTCCTGAAAATACAAAGTATCTTCCTCGTTTCCAGATAGGCAATCCATGTGGAGCAATCTATGGTTTCCGTTATAAGGGTGTATACCGTTACAGTTACAAGAATTGGGAGAAGGCTCTTGCCGAAGAGGCTGAAGGCCGCAACGGCACATGTCCTATCGTACGCGACCAAGACGGAAACGTGGTTTACAAGGCCGACGGTACTCCTAAACGAGTAGGTCTTTTCTACGATACCGAAGAGAACAAGAATATGTATGAGTTCCGTGGTGGTGATGCAATATATGAGGATATAAACCATGACGGTACAATCAACCAGCTTGATATTGTATATTTGGGTAACTCAAACCCAAAGGCTCAGGGTGGTTTCGGTTTCACATTGCGTTACAAGAAATGGACTTTGCGCAGCAGCTTTACATACCGTTGGGATGTTGACGTTGTGAACAGCTCACGTATGTCATTCGAGAATATGTCTACATTTGACAACCAGAGCCGTGCCGTTAACTGGCGCTGGCGCAAGGAGGGTGACATTACAGAGATTCCACGTGCCGTATACGGTGGCGGTAATTCATACAACTATCTCGGTAGCGACCGTTACGTAGAGGATGCTTCTTATATCCGTCTGTCTTATGTGCAGCTCTCTTATTCATTTGAACCGGAGTGGATAAAGAAAATCGGCCTGAAGAATCTTAACCTGTTTGTTTCGGCAGACAACTTGTTCATCTGGAGCAAGTATACAGGTCTTGATCCTGAGGTTGCGAATGGAGGTGAAGGTATAGCATACGACAACTCAAAGACACCTCGTTCACGTTCATATACAGTTTCAGTTTCACTCGGTTTCTAAAAGTTGACGATTATGAAAAGAATATCTAATATATATAAGAAACTCCTTGCGGCTGCTCTTGTGGCCTGCGGCATGACTTCATGTACCGATTATTTGACAATCATACCCCCTGAAGTTATTACCGAAGAGCATTTTTGGCAGTCAAAAGAAGATGTAAACGGTGTCCTTGCGAAAGCATATCTGAACATGTTGAGCACCGATGCTGTGGAGAAGGCCATTGTATGGGGCGAATTGCGTGCCGATAACCTGACATTCAGGGAGAGCGGTCCTGATAATATCAGATATATTGTGCAGGCGAATCTTCTTGATGAGAATTCGTATTGTGATTGGGCTATATATTATGAGGCAATACAGACAGCAAACCTTGTTATTGACAGGGCTCCACAGGTTGTAGAACGCGACCCAGATTTCTCAGAGGGCGACCTTAATGTGGTGCTTGGAGAAATGTATGCTTTGCGTGCGCTTGGACATTTCTATCTGTTACGTGCTTTCCGGGATATACCGTTGGCGCGCGAAGTTGTTGCCGATGACAACAATATGCCTGAGTACCCCCAGGTGCATCCGTTGGAGGCTCTTGACTTTATCATGACCGACCTTGAAAAGGCCGAGAAACTTGTAATGAAGTCGGGTAACTACTCATCACCAGAGCAGAACTATGGACGCATTACTTTGAATGCTGTATTGGCAATGAAGGCCGATGTAAACCTCTGGCGTGCTGCTTTTGCGACATATTATCAGCAATTGCCTAAGCAGGATGAGGAAACAGCGGAACTCCTTGCAGGTGTTGACGTGCAGAAGTATTATGATGATTGCATCAGTGACTGTCGCGATGTAATCAGCAATATGGACCAGTTGTACGAGCAGAGTTTTGAGGGAATGAACAACAGCGAGCGTTACCCATACAACCTTATTCAGAATATGGGAACTGAGGAGGCAAAGAAGGATTATTATAGTTCTGCATACGATGACATCTTTGGAACAAAGAATTCCCGCGAATCAATATTTGAGTTCCAGATTTCAGGCGAGAATGCGAAAGGACCAGCAATGGGTGCTTATAACATGTATGGTTCAGAGGATAACCATAACTGCAACCTTGTAGTTCCTTCAACCCTTCTCTCAAAATTCGAGGAGGATGATTTGCGCCGTTATTCCTACATTGATGCGCCCGAAGCATCGGAAGATGACAAGTCTTACTACGTGGCAAAATATTCAGCCAAGAGCTCTCCTGCAACCGACTTCCGCAAAAAAGACGAGTATGATGCAAACTGGATTGTATATCGTAAGACCGATGTGTTGCTGATGATGGCTGAAGCATTGGTAGAGCGCTCTGCTGCTACAGAAGATGACTATGCTGAGGCTGTAGGTATTGTAAGAGCCATAAATGTACGCTCACGTGTAGACACAACAAAAATGGAAAACCCAATTGAAGTTGATGACTACAAACCTTTTGACAGGACACAAATTTCAGACCTTATCCTCAACGAGCGTCTGCTTGAACTTACATTTGAAGGCAAGCGTTGGTTCGACCTTGTCCGCAAAGCCTTGCGTGAGGGAACAACAGCCAATATCAGGTTTGTTGCCGACAAACTTGACAAAGATGCAGATGCTGTAAAGACTAAACTCTCTACGATAGACGGTCTTTTCATGCCAATCTACATAGATGAATTGCGATTCAACAAACTATTGGAACAGAATCCGGTTTACGGAAAAGAAGACTCCTCAACCGAGATGAACTGATAGATGATAAAGGATTTTATATAGTGTCGGCGGCATCTTTTCCAATAAATCCGGTTGATGTTGTTGATGCGTTTATAGAAAGAAAAAAAACTTATATATATGAATACAATTTTTAAACATAAAATTCTTGCTGGAGTGATGTTGTGCAGCACTCTCCTCATGGCTTCATCTTGTGAGGATTCTGAAAGCCTGAAGGTAACCGATGAGGTTCCTAATGCTGATAAGACTCTATACGAAGTGATGACTTCGGATTCCGAATTATCGGATTTCATGGAGGTGGTTGACAGTTGCGGTAAACATTGCGCAGATTCTCTTTTCAACAAGACAAGAGTATATACTGTATGGGCACCTGTAAATGGTTTCAACAAAGACTCTCTTATAAAGGAAGTGCAAGACGGCAAACGTGATGATGTTTTCAAAAATTTCGTCATGGCGCATGTTGCAAACCATTTGCGTGCAGCCAATGGCAAACTTGACGAAGAGAATAAGATATTGCTTCTCAATGGTAAAGTTGCCGTATTCGAAGGTGAAGGGAACGAATACACATTCGACGGCCAGGAGATTAAAGATAGAAATATCCGTGTATTGAATGGTGTCTTGCACAAGATATCCAAACCTTCGGAGTACAGATACAATATTTGGGAATTCCTGAGGGTTGCGCACAATATTGATTCTGTTGGCAATTATCTGCACTCGTTCAATGAGAACAATTTCAATGAATACCTGAGTATCAAGGGACCTATCCTCAATGGTCAGCAGATTTATCTTGATTCTGTATTTGTCTTCAATAACAAGTGGCTGACTGTTTGGGGTGGTGTAGGCAACCTTGATGCAGAGGATTCGCTGTATACGGTGTATATCCCTACAAATGAAGTGTGGGAGAAACAGATAAACCTGTTTGATTCTTACTTCCAGTATAACCCTACAGCCACAAGACCAAGTACAATGGATAAGGAGTACCGCGACTCGTTGCGTAACTATTATCCGCGTCTCAACTTCTTGAAATATTTGACCTATAGCGAAAAAGAGCAAAGATACGTGGATGCTCCCGATTCCATCATGCCTGCATACCGTTCGGGTCGTCGTGCCTTGTTCCCCGAGGCCCAGCTTGAGGAGCATGTGATATTTGAGAAAGTGCTTTCTAATGGTCATTTCAAGATAATCGATGAATTCCCGTTCACTCCTCTTGAGTTGTTCCATGATACGGTATTCCTCGAGGGTGAGAACACAGGAATGATTACAACTCAAAGCAAGGTCTTCACAGCGGTAGTGCCAGCGTATGAGAATAGCATTAACAAGGATTCTGCATTCATCAATTCTACTGTGTCGGGTAGTGCTTACTATCAGGTCGGTGATGATGCTGTGAAATCTGCAGTAAACGCAACATATGCAGTTCCCAATCTGCTTTCTGCAAAATACAAGGTTGCCGCTATTCTTGTTCCAAGAAACATCACAAACAGCGATATCAAGGCCGAAGAGTTGAAGCCTCAGCAAATCAAATTCAACCTAAAGAGAGGTACCTCGTCTCTTGTGTCAACCGACAATATTACAGTTGACCATACTCGCGTGGATACTATCTTCTTGACAAAAGGTGATGCTCCGTTTATTGTTGATATTCCTGTTTGCGAGTATTACAACACAGGAAATAAAGATGATTATACTATTACTATCAATATAGCGACTGTCAGGGACAAGAATAATAATGACACATCCTTGCGCCTCGACAAGTTTATGTTCATACCAGTTTTCGACGAAGAATAGTTTGTAAGATGAAAAAAAGGATTTTAACTATGAATATACGACAATTTATGCAAATTTCGATGGCACTGCTAATGCTGTTGCCATCAGCAGCCACAGCGTCCGGCATGGGGCGTGACGGTTTTGTGGTAGACAATTCTGTAAAGGTCGAAACTGAAGATGAGGAGTCTAAAGAAGTTCGCACCATTTCAGGTACAGTATATGATGCATCAACCAACAGACCCTTGGCCGGTGTACGTGTACAGGCTACAGGGCACAAGAGAGTTACAGCGATGACCGACTTCAACGGTAAGTACAAGTTGGCCATTCCGTCATACGTGACGTTGCTTAACTTCTCGACCGACGGTTTCTTGCTTGTTCAAAGAGCCGTAGGCAATGCAGATGTTGTTAATGCACGTCTTTATCCCGAGAACTTCAGCAAGAACTACAGCGAAGATATTGTCATTTCCGCTGAGCGAGATTTTGTTGAAGAAGGTTCATGGGCTTTGTCGGTAGATGCCGACATTCAGAACAAACTCGGTGCCGATGTCCGTACAATAACCCGTTCCGGAGCGCCCGGTATTGGTGCTGTAATGTTTATCCGTGGTCTTAACTCTCTGAATGCCAATACACAGCCTTTGGTGGTAGTGGATGGTGTAATATGGGATATACAAGAGGGCAGTACAACATCTCATATGGGTCTTTACAACAATGTGCTCAACGCTATCGATGTAGATGACATCCGCGATGTAAAGGTTCTCAAGAATGGTGCGGCCATTTACGGCGCGCGTGCAGCCAATGGCGTTATCCTCATAAACACCAAACGTGGCGAGAGCATGGCAACTCGCATTACGGTAAATGCTTATGCCAATATCGCTATGGCACCATCTAGCCTTGATTTGTTGGGTGCAGAGTCTTACCGTTTGTATGCCAATGACCTTGTAGGTACAATGGATGTGAATGCAAACCGCAATATTGACTTCTTGCGTTCCGATAGACCTGTTTACAATGCCGACGGCAAGTTGGTGAGTGGTTTTATCTATTACGACAAATTCCATAACAATACCGACTGGAGCGACTATATATATCGCGAGGCATTCACTCAGAACTACAAGATTAATGTAGAGGGTGGTGACGATGTTGCTATGTATAACTTCTCTTTCGGTTATACAATGTCCGATTCTCCTCTGAAGAGCAATAACTTCGACCGTTTGAACATCCGTTTGAATTCAGATATCTTGCTTGCCGAGAATTTCACTACACGCATTGACATTTCTTATGCGCGTATCGGTCGCGAGGTTCTTGATGACGGTATGCGTGAGGATCCTACAGCATTCCCCATCAGTTCTATCGGTGTTCTTGCTGACATAAAGTCTCCGTTCCTCAGCCCTTACCGTTACGCTACTACCGGCGAGAAGAGTTCGATACTTGATGTTGGTGACACATTTGCTTATGATGTGGTGGCAGCCAGCGGTGTTCCGTATCCTAACAACTCATATTATAACCCGGTATCAATCCTTTCAAAAGCTTCCGGTTCCCAGAAGAATGAGACAGAGTATACAAATATGGGTATAACTGTTGCTCCAGAGTATGTTTGGGGAGATTTCAAGATTACTGAGACTTTCAACTATTCTTTGCACCGTTTGAGTGAGAACTATTATCTGCCGTATTCAACTCCGGCCGATCGTCCGGGATATCACTTCTATGTGGCATCGTTGAATAGCAGAATCGGTAACTATATCGCCTCTTCATTCGGTAAAGAGACAGCATTGTCAAGTGATACCCGTGTTGAATGGGCTAAGGTTTTGGGTGCGCATAGTCTTGATGTTATGGGAGGCTTCCGTTACACAAACTTCAATCTTGACTCTAACAGTGTTTCTGCATCCAACTCAGGTAGTGACAACAAGTTTAATGTTGAGGGTCTTGAAAATCAGAAAAGTTCCGGCGAAAAGAATGTCTGGTCAAACATGGCATGGTATATGTCTGCCGATTATTCATACAAGACAAAGTATTTCCTTCAGATTGCTGCATCAATGGAGGCTTCATCACGTGTAGGTGTCAATGCCGATGATGCAATCAAGATGTGCGGTGTCGCTTGGGGATTGTTCCCATCTGTTCAGGCTGCATGGCTTGTCTCATCTGAGTCATGGTTCAAAATCAGACCTGTCAATATGCTCAAGTTGCGTGCCGGATATGATATTACCGGCAACGATGCCATAGACTATTTGGCTGCACGCAGTTACTTGCAGGCATCTAAGTTCTATGACAAGTATATGGGACTCCAATTGGGCAACGTTGAGAATGATGGCGTGAAATGGGAGCAGACTGCGCGTTTGAACCTCGGTGTAGATGCTTCTCTCTTTGATAACCGCCTTGCCCTGTCATTTGACTGGTATACATCAAAGACAAGCGACCTGCTTGTTCAGAAGCAGTACCAGTATGTTACAGGTATGGGTAAGTACTGGTCAAACGGTGGTGAACTCAAGAATACCGGTTTCGAGGCAACTATCAATGCCAAACTCATAAATACAAAGAACTGGCAATGGGAACTCGGAGCATCAGTCGGTCACTATGAGAACGAGATTACAGCTCTTGATGAGAATCTTGACCCTGTAACTGTATATGGTGGAGAGGTGGTAACAAAAGTCGGCGAGTCAATCGGTTCATTCTGGGGATATAAGACCGACGGTGTTATCTCTTCCAGCGAAGAAGCGGATAAACTTGCCCTTTATCAGATGGATGCAGCCAACAATAAGCAATACTTTAAGGCAGGTGATATGAAGTTTGTAGATGTCAACCCAGGTGACAATCCGGGTCTCATTGATGAGAACGATAAGGTTGTTATCGGTAATCCTAACCCCGATTTCTACGGTAACCTGTTCACTCGTCTCAAATACAAATATTTCCAGTTGGATGTAAACTGTAACTATTCTGTAGGTAACGATGTGTTCAATTATTATCGTCAGCAACTTGAGAGCGGTTCAAGTTTCTTCAATCAGACATCTGCATTGCTTAATCGCTGGAGTGTCGATGGACAGAAAACTGATATTCCGGCAGTCGCTTACGGTGACCCGGTCGGCAACTCACGTTTCTCTGACCGTTGGATTGAGGACGGTTCATACTTCAGGGTAAAGAGCATCAAATTGTCATACGATATTCCTGTTACAGCAGACTGGATACAAGGACTCAAGGTTTGGGTTGCTGCAGAGAATGTGCTCACCTTGACGAAATACGACGGCCGTGATCCTGAATTCTCTGTAAACAATCATGTGTTGTACCAAGGTGTTGATGCCGGTTTGTTGCCGCAGACACGCAGTTTCCATCTCGGTCTAAAACTTAACCTCTAAGAAATGACACCTCGTGGCACGGGGTCCCGTGCCACGAGACAAAAAAATATAACAATGAAAAAGAATCTTATTTATACAATGACATTCCTGCTTTGCGGAACTCTTTTATTCAGTTCCTGCGAAGATATGCTGAATGTTGAGTCAAACCGTGTAGAGTATGAGTTTGACGATTGGACATTTAACGACTCTGTATATTCTGTACTTGGTATCGTAAAAGCCGTTCAAGAGATTGGTGACCGTCATGTTCTTTTGAATGAATTGCGTGCCGATCTTGTTTCTATCAATGAGACTAAGGCTGTTGTTGATATTCAGGAACTGAGCAAGTCTGAGTTCAAATTGGCAACGAACAAGTATCTTGATGTAAAGGATTACTATTCAATTATCAATAACTGCAACATATATCTTGCTCGTGTTGATACAAATCTCACGAAAGATAATGTAAGGTTGATGTTGCCTGAATTTGTGGCTGTAAAGAGCGTGCGCGCATGGACATACATGCAGCTTGCTATTAATCACAATGAAATACCTTATTTCACTGAGCCAATCCTTACACACGCCGATGCTGAGAGAGTAATGAATACTCCGAAACTTACTCGCAATGAGGTTTTTGAGAAGCTTATAGCCGATATTCTCCCTTATGAAAATCCCGCAACATATACAATGCCTGCCTGGGATAACGACGGCAAGATTCTCAAGTTCGGTTTCGGTGACACAGATGTGGAATATGAGACAAAGAAACTTTTCGTGCCTATCCGCATGTTGCTTGGCGATATGTATCTTTGGAAAGGTGATTACAGGAATGCTGCACAATGTTATTATGACCTCATTACAGGTGCAAGGACTAATAACACTGTTACAAAATATGTAGACAACTCCAGTTCCTCTGTTCATGCCGATAAGAACGGTGAGGTCTTTAATACCGGTTTTGCACGGTTGTTTGATATCTCCAATTTCTCAAACAACAGTCCAAAAATCCTTACATTGATTCCTTATGCAAAGGATGCAATGAAAGGAACAATTTCAGAACTTTCCAACATCTTCTTGCCAGTACAGAATATCGGTGGTTCTCAAGTTGTGGCTTCTCCTTCAATAATCTCGCTTTCTGAGCGTCAGGTATATCTTTATGTAAAGGGCGAACTTGAGGAGACTGAAACGCTTAAAGATGCAGAGGAGTATGAGTATAGCACAGCTTTCACTTTCAAGACCAAAGGTGACTTGAGGCTTCCTTCTACAACCTGTTTCCAGATTGGTACTGATGAGCAGAAGACAGAGTACAAGAACCTCATTACAAAGTTCAATCTCGAGTTCAACGTAGCGAATGCTCCATATAGTCCTTCAGTTCCTACATCATATATTATGGTGTCACGTCCCGAGCATGCATATCTTCGTTTTGCCGAGGCTTTGATGGGTCTTGAGCGTCAAGGATATGAAGGTGCCATGAATTTGGCAATGGAGGTGCTTAAAGTCGGAGTCAAGAAATCTTATGAAGTAGTAAAGGATCCTGTATATGCCGATTCTGTCCGCCTAAATGCCAATGGAAAACCAATCATTGCCGGTTATGTAGTTGATGAAGTTACAGGTGATACAACCTATAATTATAAGACTGACAGGTATCTTGACCGTGAAAATTGTGGTGACTTGCTGGTATTCAACTTTGAAAATGAGACTTTCGAGGCAAATAAGGGTATACACTCACGTGGTTCAGGTTTCAGTCGACTGAATGAGTATTATGCGCTTGATGAGATTAATGTTGCACGTTATCTTGGCAAGACAAAGAAGAGCGACGATGGTGTTGAGTCTCTTGACCCGGAGAATGCAGTTACATACGAGGACTCTGTTCTTTATGTATCAGAACTTATTCTTGATGAGATGGCCCTTGAATTTGCATGGGAGGGTTCACGCTTCGGAGACCTTGTGCGTGTCGCTTCTGCCCTTGGTGACCCCAATGTGCTTGCAATGCGTGTTGCAGGCCGTGCATACCATAATACAGTTTCTCATCGTCATCCCGATTTTGAATTCGACCCGGTAATCCGTGAAAAGATGAGCAATGAGGCCAATTGGTATCTGCCTCTTCCACAGGATGAGGTCGTTGAGCCCGGTGAAGTTGTTGAGACTCCTGACGACTTCAATCCTTCCGAGGATTCTGAACCATCAGATGACCAGGAACCTTCAGAAGGCAGTTCTTCTGAGGGAACCGATTCTCCTGAGGATACTAACAATTAATCTTAAAATCCAATTTGGGTCATTCCAAATATCGAGAGCGACTTCTGTGAAGTCGCTCTCTTTTTTCTCTTTCAGTCATGAAAAAAATAGCAATACTTACAGGTGCCGGAATGAGTGCCGAGAGTGGTATCAGTACATTCCGTGGAGCAGGCGGCTTATGGGATGAATATCCGGTTGAGCAGGTCGCAACCCCTGAAGGTTACAGTGCCAATCCCGCTCTTGTGCTTGAGTTCTACAACAAAAGGCGCAGACAACTCCTTGAAGTCTCTCCAAACAAAGGACACGAACTTTTAGCGGCCTTAGAGGCAGAATATGATGTCACTGTCATTACTCAGAATGTCGATAATCTGCATGAACGTGCAGGTTCCTCCAAGGTCATCCATCTTCACGGTGAACTTATGAAAGTCTGTTCTTCTCTTGAACCTTATAATGAGGCTTATGTTGAGACTCTCTCCCCAGAAAATATTGAAGTAAGGCTTGGCGATCTTGCCCCTGACGGTTCTCAGAAACGGCCCTTTATAGTCTGGTTTGGCGAGGCTGTGCCAAAGATTGAGGATGCAATTACGGCGTTACGCGGCATAGATGTTTTCGTTATAATAGGCACCTCGCTTAATGTATATCCGGCTGCCGGCCTGCTGAATTATGTTTCTGCTCATGCTCCTGTATTTCTGATTGACCCGAATGAGGTACACGTTACCCGCAGTGGTGTTACCGTAATACGCAAAGGTGCCTCAGAAGGTGTACGTCTCCTGATAGATGAGTATCTTTCAAAAATAAAATGATTACAAATTTGAAAATATTTAATTAAATATGCTTTAATATTGAAAATTTGTATTACATTTGCAGTGAAAGTTGATGCAGTGATATGTGGTGCTTCGCAGAACAATTCTGTTTGCAGCAGATTACGTACGAAGGTCTGAACATTCTGCACAGCATATTGTTTAACATGTAAATTATGTAGTTATGAAAAAGTATATTTGTACGGTATGTCAGTGGGTCTATGACCCTGAAATTGGAGACCCTGAACAGGGGATTGAGCCGGGTGTAGCATTCGAGAACCTGCCCGAAGATTATGTTTGTCCGCTTTGTGGTGTAGGCAAGGAGGAGTTTGAGGTGGAGGAGTAATCTATCTCGTCAGATAAACAGGAAGGCGTTCAAGACCACGGTCTTGAACGCCTTTCTGTTTGATGTAAAGCCTGGTGCAATACTTATTCCTGAATTGGGATTATCGCCGCAATCAGTGTACAAATACTTTCTTGCCGTTTACTATATACATGCCATCAGGTACGGCTATGCGTGTTGTGCCTTCTGGCACGTTGAGTTTGCGCACCAGTCGTCCGTCAACAGAATAGACGTTTACTTCCTGTGCTCTAAGAACAGTAACAGTTATCTGTTTGCCTCCGCTCACGCCAATGGTTGCATAAGTGCCATTAAGGCCTGACTGGCTGGTTTGGTTGAATTGCACAGTAATGTCATTCATGCGGACTTCGTCGTTGTTGCTGTTTACTGCATATACATTACTGATGACAATCTTACGCGCATCCTCTTCAATTACACTGCTTGCGCTAAGTGCAATATTTGCCACTACGTTGCCAGCGCTGTTGAAGCCCGCATTGTCATCGTTGTACGTAACTACGCGGTAGTTGGTCATGTCAACTTGTGAATACGTGAGTGTTGATTCGCCTGTAGTGATGTCATATATATCCATGCCGTCGGGTACGGTAATGTCAAACTGCAATGCGTTGTATCCTTCGTCGTTATAGCTCATTAATGCAACAGGCAAGTTCATTTCCTTGTCAATCTCAATTTCAAAGCCGTTGACAATGATTTCCCCTTGTGCTGCCGGAGTATTACGCCAGTAGATGTACGGTGGCAAATCGTTGCCAAGTACAAGTTCTGCTGTGGCGGATGCATCATAGGTATCTATAATGCCATTGTCGTCTACGTCGGCTTTGCTCTCATGGAAATTCTTGTGAGTATTGTTGTTGAGGTATGCAGTAATGAGTGCTATATCGTGCACTGTAAGGTAATTGTTGCAACTTACATCACCAGGAATAGAATATATAAGGTCATCAATATTGTACTCGGTAAGAGTGTTGTATATATATTCTTTTCTGGTTTCGAGCCACTGCTTTGCACGGTCTCTGTCACTCTCACTGAAACCGTGAGAACTGCCCCAGATTACAGCATTGCTTCCGAATGAGTTCTTGGCAAAGTTGTAATAACTGTCAATGTAGTCTTCGAGTTCTTTCATGCTGTTATTGTCAAGGAACTCTTTCCATGTCTTGTAGTAGTATTTCTTGAAGGTCTCGTTATTAGTTATGTCCTCCCAGAAACTAAACGCTTTCATTTCGTAGTTTATGTTGCTTGATGTTGCACCGGAGTAACAGTATGAGTATTCAGTTTCATATCCATAACCCCAGTCAAAGTCCCATATCGGGCCAAATGTAAGTTTGCCTTCCGGGTCGCTCTCGTCCTTGTAAAGGAACGTGCTTTTCGGGTGGTTTATCTCCTGATTCAAAGATAGGTCGTTTGCAAGATAGAAACGTGCAAGTGCATCAACATCAAGAACTGTCTCAAGGTCGCCTCCGTCAAAAACAACAACCGACATCTCCTTCACATCCTTAATCATGGCCTCTTTACGTGCTGTTGCAACATCAGTCGTATAATCTCCCAGGTCTGGTTCGCTTATCTTGACTGGGAGGTTATATACACCTGTCCTGTAAATAGGCTCATCAGAACTGCCGTATGTGTCAAGTTCAAGCAAGTATCCAAGTTCTTCGTCAATGTCCACGCTGTTGTTAGCCATGCCCACCTTTTCTGTGAACATGTAATTGCCCATATATTGGCCGTTGATGTATAGGTCCACAGGAATTATATGATTGGTGTAGTGTGCTCCGGTCATCTGACCTATCTTCATTGATATTGCATTTGCCATAAGCGACCCACTTTGGGCATTTGCAAGCAGAACCCAACTCTTGCCCTTGGTAAGACCAAACGGTTTCACCTTTTCGGCAAACTTCAGGCGATAGGGTTTTTTGGAATGGCTCCACGAAGAATTGCCACGTCCCTTTATCTGTACGGAATCTTCAAAGTTCTCATACACACCATAACCGGTTATACGGAAGTTGGCATTCAAGTAATAGTCCTTGCTTGTTACCGACTGTCTGCCCTCAATGTCAATATCGATGCGGGGCACTGAAATCGCATTTTCTGTAAGCCACTCCACGTAGATATTATATTCCTTGCCAAAGGGTATCAAACGGTTCTCATAAATAGCATCCTGAATTTTTTCAGGTTCTTCGGTTGAACCTTCAAGAACCTTGTACACACGCAACTCCGAAAGTACTAAATGGTTCTTTGAATATTCGCCGCTTGTCTGCAATATCCTGAGGTATGAGTAACTGCCGCCAAGCGATATTGTCGGCGAGGTATATTCCTGCCCGTAACCTCCTGTAGGCATGTTGTCCTTTGTATAATCAAGGGTGCGCACCAGTGACCACATATTGCCGTCATTGCTTACATATATTTCCAATACAAGAGGATTATAGTTGAACTGCTGCCTGCATTTGTAGTATAATTGTATATTTTCCACTGGTTGGGGTAATGCAATGTCGATATGTGTATTCACATTAGTTGTCGCATTATTTGCGCTACCCCAAGTTGAATGGAAAATGGTTGACGGGTCATTGTCAAGCAGGTTTCCCAGCCCTTCATTGGTCATCTGCGAAGGTTTGTTGGTCGATAGCATATCTGCTGTAAGGGCAACCTCAATGGTATCGCCGTTAGCAACCGGTGTTGTCCACACCTCATCCTGAATCTTTGTGCGTTCAAAGATATTGTAATCAGGGTACGTTACCTTGTACGTCACTTTGTCGGCAAAACTCTGGCGTGTAACCTTGCTCTCCTGCAAAACTGTATCAACGTATGCGACAGCTTTCTCGTCGCTCAACTGGAAACTTGCAGTGAGCCACTTACCTATAGCGTTTAGGCTTAAGTACATGTTCTCTCCAATACTATCGGCAATGGCATCAACATTCAGGTTCGGGTTGTACTTATTGTTGAACTTGAATGAAGTCATTGTCGGCAGCACAGGTTCTACGTTAGAGCAACTATCGTATTCTTCCTTTGCATATTCCATTACATCGCCGTCTTTTATCGGGAAGCATAATTTGCCTTCCTGTGTATAGTATTCGCCGTCAAGCGATGTCAAAGGATAGGCATGTACACCGCCATTGGAAAGGTAAACATATACGGCCTCGGTCTTTTCGGTGTTCTCTTCATTATCTTCGCCACCTACAGAGCCTCCGTTCTCTATTTTTGTCGATTCAAATCGGGTTATATCATCTTCAATCTGAATGAAGATATTCTCGTATTGGTCGGCTGTATATATTCCTGCAGCATCCTTTGCTGCAGCAATAGTAGATACGATGCTTTCAAGTATTGTCTTTGAACTTTCGGGGTATGTACCAGTTACATAAGGGTAACTGCTGTATGTTGCAGTAGACTCCAGTTCTGCAACTCGGCGTTCATACTTCTTAAGGCCGACAGCCATATATTGTGATACGGCAACCATAAGTGCCGAACGGGCTGTCTCTATCTCGGAGAAGTTCTTTGCCGTGCTGATTGTGTTGGTCGCGGTTGATATGGCCGACTGCAAAACCGTATTCTCCCCGGCACAATCACCGTCAAAATTGCCATACTCGCTCAAGTTTGCATTTGCCTTGTCTATCTCCGGCTGCAATATCGCCTGCGCTTGCAACGACAATGAGAGTTTCAATGACTCAACAGTAGCATCGTCGAGCATAGCCTTGTATATATCCCATTCAAATGATATCGGCAAAGCATAGCCTTTTGTGTAATCGCCGCTTTCAAGTGCAGTCTTGTGCTCAAGGTCAAACGTCTTCATTTTGGAATCAACCCCGTCACGCATCTCCGCACCTACATAAAGCGATACCGCACCATTTGAGTTCACTCCGTCATACATGAGTTCAAATTTGCCATTGCTTGTTGCAGTAATCTTGATGTAAGCAGCCTTGCTCAGGTGTGATGTGCTGTACTGCCAACCGTTAAGGCCGTTGTAGGAGTTTGCGGAGTTGGCAAGATACTTGCCCGAAACAGGCCAATATATGATATAATGCTCATTATCGTAGGGTATAAGCTGCATTATATTAGATACTGTTGCTTCCTTGTCACCTTCCTCGGCATAACGCATATATAATGGTCCGCTTCCTGTGTAGGTTATACCATCGGCGGCTGTAAAGGATTTCACAGCGTTGCCCTTCAATACAAAAAACTGGTTTTCTGCAGCGAGTTCCTCTTCTTTCGTTACCGCAGCACCGAGTACAAATTCATCACCGACAGATGTCGGAACGTAATCAGTGCCAAGTGTTACGGCAACTTTTGTCGGAGCATTCTTCGGCTCTCCAAAACGCGTTGTCCATTCTATCGAGAACGAATCGACACTCTTCTCCAATGCAAACTCCACATAGTGGTAATCGGCAACAGGGGCATTCCCTGTCCACATAGAATGGAAATACGTCTTATAGTTATCGTCAGATAAAGCCGGAAGCCCATCGCCGTCATCTATATATGACATAGAATTGTGGTCGGCATTAGAAGATGCTGTGTATGCTATTTCATTCCCGTTCTTGTCATACACCTTGAACTCAGAGAGGGCAAAGACAATGTTATTCCCATTAGGAGCCTCGTTGTTGAGAGTTTCCAACACTGTAATACGCACCTTGTCGGTAGTTGTGCCAGGTTCAATCAAGACCGAAGAGAACTCATAGAAACCTTCGTATTCAACCTCACCCACTGCAAAGCCGGGCAGTCCGTCAATATTGGTCAAGACCTTGCTCCACTCTTGAGCATTCATGCCCGGAATTGTACACAATGTAAGAAGTAAGAAAAATAGATATTTTTTCATAATCAAAGAATTTGCTGCCTCAATTCAATATATTTTTATCCAAGGATAAACATTTATTTGCAAAGAAATAAAATATAATGATAACGGCAAAGGATTTCGTTTTTTTTATACAGTTGTCTATCGGTTGCTCATTATAGTTCTGCCGACTTCTGTACAATATCCATTACCCTTAACCAGTTTCTGCTCCAGATTTTTTCAATCTCATCTTCGCTGTGTCCGCGTCGTAAAAGTTCGCGTGTGATGTTGAGCAGTTGCGATGCCGATGAACAGCCTATTACCTTGCCGTCACCGTCAAAATCGGTGCCTATGCCCACATGGTCTATGCCGGCAATTGCAATGGCATGCTCAAGATGTTCAATGAAGTCATTCAGTGTGGCTTCGCCTTCTTTGCGCAGGAAACCGCTGTACATGGTTATTTGCACGACTCCGCCTTTTGCGGCCAAGGCCTTTATCTGCTCGTCGCCAAGGTTGCGTGGGTGGTTGCACAAGGTCTTGCATGATGAATGCGAACAGACGACAGGTTGTGTACTCAGTTCAATAACATCGTAGAAGGTGCTCTCCGCAGCGTGGGAAAGGTCTATCATCATTCCTGTACGGTTCATCTCCTTTACAACTTTTCGCCCGAACTCGCTCAGCCCGCCATGTTCACCGCTTCCGCGTGCCGAATCGCAAATTTCATTATCTCCATTGTGACACAGGGTCATGTATACAACACCTCTTTCCCTGAAGTGCTTTATCAGTGACAGTTCTTTTCCAATGGCGTAACCGTTTTCAATTGCCCGCATTATGACTTTCTTGCCCTCATGCTTCGCCTTGATTGCATCATCGGGGGTGTTGCAAAGTTGCACATGGGCACTGTTCCTGCCTGCGCGTTCATCAATGCCGTCCAAAAGAGCGTTTGCCATTTCTGTTGCGGCTGCATGCGATTCTTCATCGCGCTGGCCTTGTGGTATATATGCGGCCATTGTTGATGCATCAAGCATCCCTTCTTTCATCTTATGCAGGTCAACAAGTGCTGTTTTGCTATATTCTTCAAGTCTGTATCCTTCTGCAAACAGCATAGGGGTGTCGCAGTGTGAGTCTATTGTCAAGATTCTGCGATGAATGTCTTTGGTTCTACGGTAAAGGTCGGCCTCGCTGATGAGCCAATTGAATAGAGGCATCATGCAGTTGTCGTGGTTCATGATGAACGACTCGGGGTGCCATTGTACTCCAATAATTGAGCGCCCGTCTGTGGCTTCCATGCCCTCTATTACCCCATCGGTTGCCGTTGCGTTGACAGTGAATCCGCTCGGAACGTTTTTTACTGATTGGTGGTGGAATGTGTTTACGCCCAGTGCATGGCTTCCGAATATTCTTGCAAGCCGGCTTCCTGCTGCAATGTTTACATCATGTGTCGCAATGTGCCTTTCAACCGGTTCCTGGTCATGGGCAAGCAGTTTGCCTCCGATTCCGGCGTAAAGGTCCTGATGCACTTTCCCGCCAAATGCTACGGCCAATGTCTGTATTCCGCGACAAATGCCAAGCATCGGTATTCCGCGTCTTTCGGCAAGAATGGCAAGCAGTATCTCCTGTTCGTCGCGTTTGGGGTTTATGGTATGCAGCAGGGAATAGTCCGGTGTTTCGCCCATGTACTGCGGGTCAATGTCAGCACCTCCGCTGAGCAGAATAGCATCCACACGCTCAAGAGTCTCAAACAGGGCCTCGCGGTTTGGATAGGGAGGTATAATCAGAGGCGTGCCTCCGGCGGCAAGAACCGATTGGTAATATGCTTCTGCCAGCGCGGCATTGCCGTCGCGGAAATTGGCTGTTATGCCAATCACCGGTTGCCTTTGTGTTGCGGGGTAAGTTGAATGGAGTGTGTCAAATTCTGCATGTACGTTGAAGGCTTCTATGCTCATGTCGTCTGGGAGTAATGGTTGTAAATTGAATATGAGGGTGACTAAAAAGCAAATTTCTACGTTACGTTTGGCTTCAAAATCCTCATTTACGCTTAGTAAACTGCGGTTTTGAAGCCTTTACAAGCCTTGAACTTTACTTTTTATTCACGCCTCATACAAAAGAAGGAGACTTTTGGGTCACCTTCATACTTTGTGATGTATGCAGGCGATTTATTCCAAAGGCATGTTGCGCTTGATGCTGTTGTCGAGCACAATCATGGTCTCGGTGCTCACAACGCCCGGAATGTCCTGTACACTGCCGTTGAGCAACAGCATCAGATGCTCGTTGTCGTGTGAGTACATCTTTGCTAAAATCGAGTACGGGCCGGTGGTGTAGCAGCACTCTACAACCTCGGGAATCTCGCGTAAGCGCTCCACTACTTCCTTGTACATGGAACCGCGCTCAAGCCGAATGCCAATGTATGTACATGTCTTGTAACCCAAACGGCGGACATCAATCTCATAGCATGAGCCGGAAATTATGCCCATGTCAATGAGATGTTGTACACGAAGGTGTATGGCTGCTCTTGATACTCCGCAAAGTTCAGCGACATTGCGGAACGGTATTCTTGCATCTTTGGAGATTATACTCAAGATTTTTAGGTCAAGTGCATCGACTTTACATTCAATATTTTTCATTTGTGTCTTATGGTTTAGTTCTGGTTTTGTTCTTGTGTCTATCATTGTTTTGTGCCGACAATTTCAAGGTCATAGACGAGTGCGCTGTATGGCGACATGCCATTGCTGCTCTTAGCACCATAGCCAAGATTCCAAGGTATGTATACTTTGCAGCGTGTCCCTGCCGGCAGGGTTGTCAAGACCTCGGCAAGTCCGGGAACCTGTCTATTAATTTCCAGTTCAACGGCCTCTCCCCGCGAAGATGCAAATACGGCTCCATTTGGGTATGTACCCTTGTATATGCATATAGCGCTGCCGTCATGAGTTGCTGTTTCTCCTTTGCCTTCCTTCTCAATCTTGTACTGAACTCCGCTGGGCAATGTTATCACTCCGGGACGTTTCTTGTTCTCGGCAATGAATTTCTCGCTCCTTGAACGGAATATCTGCCGGTTATAATAATCAACGGCTTGGTCGTATGACATTACAGCGGTGTTGCCTGAGGCTGTTGCGTGCAAAGCGTCAAGAAATAGTTTGCGGTTTACTTTTTTATCCTTTTCATCGGGATATATTGCCTTATCGGCCACTTCGAGCATTCTGTAGGCTTCAATGGCTGCAAGTACTCCGTTGTAGAATGCCCTGCTCTCGGGTGTGTCATCAGTGGGGAACGCGGCCTGCAGTCCTCTTGCAAAGGCCTCTGTTGTAGTGGAGTCAACACCGTTTTCTGCCATTTTTGCCGGCATGTCCCCGGCAATGACCATACTCACAGCGTAGGATAACGAGTCATCTTCGTTATTTAGCACAACATTGTTTCCTTCTCCTTTTTTGTGCCCGCCGAATCCGATTGTCAAAGCATAGTAAACGACGTATATGAGCACACCCGTCACAATTATCTTAACGACCCTTTTCATTATTCGCTTAAAGGACCTTAATGAGTTCTACATCGAAAATAAGTGCGCTGTAGGGCGGAATCATCTCTCCTGCGCCATTCTCGCCGTAAGCCATATTGTATGGGATGTAAAGACGCCATTTTGCGCCTTCCTTCATCAATTGCAATGCCTCGACCCATCCTCTGATAACCTGATTCACCCCAAAAACGGCCGGTTCGCCACGCTTGATTGAACTGTCAAAGACTGTACCGTCAATAAGTGTGCCCTCATAGTGGCATTGTACGCGGTCTGTTGCCGATGGCTTTTTGCCGTTACCCTCTTTTATTACTTCATACTGCAGTCCGCTGGGCAACGCTACAACGCCCTGTTTCTTTGCATTTTCGGCAAGGAATTTCTCGCCGGCAGCCTTGTTCACGGCATACGCTTCTTCCGATAATTTTCTGAAGTGTTCATTGACAACTTTCTGAGCCTCGGCGTGTGTCATTTCGGTATTGTTGCCCGAGAGGATATCTTTTATGCCTTTCACGAAATCCTCGATACTCATCTCTTTAACACCCATTGAAAGCAGATTCTGGCCAATTCCCATTCCAAGGCCATAACTGAATTTATCCATGATTCTTAAATGATTTAGTTAGATTTTTAAATTTGTTTTCTGTCATTTTGATATTTTGTTCTAAAGACATTTTGGGTCTTAAAACTTAGCGAAGATACAATAATTTATTTATAACACGCAACAAATTGGCACTTTTTTAGATTAAATAGGGAAATTGTGTCATTTTATTGAAACTGATGCGGTGTTTGTCTTTTTGGCATTTTGTCAGGCGGATTTCTCTTGATTGGGTAGGTAATCTCTTTATTTATTTATATAATTATAATTTTATTAAAAGTATTTCTCCAAAAGCGTGTAAACTCAATATTATTGTATATCTTCGCACAAGAAAATTCAGCACTCTTATGGAATATACGATATTTTTAGTTACGGCACTTCTTCTCATGGTTGCGATATTCTATATCTATAGATATAACAGCAAAGGCAAGCCGGCGGTTGAAGACCATCATGACCATGCCGAAAGCAATGGGGGGTGTTGCGGAAAGCATCTCAATTGCGAAAAAGGGAACAATGGCGAGGAACTCTATTTTGATGATGAGGAACTTGACCGCTTCAAGGGAAAAAGTTCTGGAGAGTATGTTGATGATGAAGTTGAAGAGTTTCGTCAGGTTCTGTACACAATGAAAGAGGATGAGGTGGATGCTTGGGTACATTGTCTGCAACTCCGTGGCATTGAATTGCCGGCCGATGTAAAGGAAGAGGTTCTTATGATACTCCGCAAGTAAAGCAGCTGTCGTCAAACAATAAACAGGAACTTTTAAAGTTATTATTTTGTATGTTCCGCAAATGTTGAAGAATAACGTGAGAAAATTTTCTATCTGCATGCTGGTTATAGTTGCAGTGTTCTTGTTACCGGGCTGTTCAAGCCGCAAGAAGAATACTGCTGTTACCCGTATGTACCATGCTTTCTCGGCACGTTACAATACATACTATAATGGGAATGTGGCTTATCAGCAGGCCTTGAAGGCACAATCTGCGGGGCACAAGGATAACTATCTCGAACAGTTGCCTCTGCTCATCATAAGCAGTGAAGAAACACGCAAACAGGGTGGCGACAAGTATGACAGGGCTATAGAGAAAGCGCAGAAGGCAATAAAGAACCATTCAATAAAGAGAAAGCCCAAGAAACCTTCGGGCAAGAAACTCTCTCCAAAGCAGAAACGTTTTTATGCCCGGAAAGAATTCAACCCCTTCCTTTGGCGCGCATGGTTCCTCATGGCAAATTCACAGATGCAGAAAGGCGAATTTACCGAGGCAGCAAGTACATATATCTACATATCCCGTTTGTATGAGAATGACCGCGACATAGTGGCTCAAGCTCAAATAAGGCTTGCAAAATGTTACAGTGAACTTGACTGGCTTTATGAGGCCGAAGATATTCTGCAACGTGTGCAACGGGATACTGTACCCGATTTCCTGCAGGAAGAGTTCGCTCAGGCAAAAGGTAATCTTCTCATTAAGCAGGGTCGCTTGGATGAGGCTATACCTCATGTGAAGAAAGGTATCGGCCGTAAAGGAATCACATCGCTCGACAAAGCGCGCGAGTACTATCTTCTTGGACAGCTCTATGCAACGACAGGTGATAATAAATCGGCCTACAAGAGCTTCGGCAAGACAATATCCAAGAGCCCGCCATACGAACTGGAGTTCAATGCGCGTATACGTCAGACAGAGACGACGACAAACGAAAACCACAAGAAAATTCTCCGCAAACTCAAGAGAATGGCCCGCTCTCCGAAGAATGAAGACTATCTGTCTCAGATTTACTATGCCATAGGCAATATCTACATGAGCCGTAAAGATACAACCGAGGCCATAAAGGCTTATGAGACCGGTGTTGCCGACGGTGCCTCAAGCGGTTATGGTACAGGCATGCTTCATCTCTCATTGGCGAAGATATATTGGGAGCAGGAGCGTTTCTCAAAGGCAAACGAAAACTATTCCAAGGCTCTTTCTATGATAAACGAAGAGACCAACGGGTACGATGAGGTCAAGTTCCGCAGTGAGGTGCTTGGTGACCTTGTGCAGTATACCGATGTGGTGGAAAAACAGAGTGAACTTCTTCTTTGGGCAACCCTTCCGCCCGAAAAACTTTATCCAATAATAGACGAGCGTATTGAAGAGGCAAAGAGGCTTGAGGAACTCCGCAAGAAAGAAGAGAAGAAGATGGAGCGCGAGAGCGGCGGCAGCGAACTTGACAATGCCGGTACAATTGCCGATATGGCCGTAGCCGACCCAATGGAAAAGCAGCAATGGTATTTCTATAACAATAAACTTGTTGCGCAAGGTGTACGAACTTTCAAACAGCAATGGGGTGACAGGCAATTGAAGGATTACTGGCGTTTCAGCCATGAGATATCATCTCTTATGAATAACGATACAATACCATCGGACAGTGCTGTGCTTGAAGGCAATATTGAAGACTTGGATTCAACATTGCTTGCCGTTGGCGATTCCCTTTTGGCTGATGCCGCTGAACCATTGCCCGAGGACTCTTTGTCCACCGACCCCACAACGCGCGAGTTCTATCTGCAGCAGATACCGGTAACCGATGAACAGAAGAAAACCGCACACGCAGCATTGTGCGAGGCTTTGTTTGAATCAGGTGTACGCTTCAAGGATAGGGTCAACGACAAGAAACTTACGATGAAGTATCTTGAAAAGGTTGCCGAAGGCTATCCTGAATATGAAAAGATAGCCGATACCTATTTTAATCTGTTTGTTGCTTCCTCGAGGTGGAATGAACCCGAGAAGGCCGAGCATTACCGACAACTCCTTATTGAGCATTTCCCTGACAGTGCAATGACAAAACTTATACAGCGGACAGATTTCTTTGACAATGCTGAAACCCGTAGGCGTAAGGAGGACTCCCTGTACGTGAAAGCATATTCGCATTACCGGAACAAAGAATACGGGCTTGTTGAAGAAGAGAACAGTTATGCTGCTGAAAAGTATCCGCAGGGCAAGCATCGTGCACGTTTCATGTTCATTGATGCAATGTCAAAACTTTATGGCGGGAAACAGCAGGAGGCTCTTGATGCTCTTGGAGAGATTGTCGCGTACTTCCCTGGCGACAGCATAAGCAAGATGGCCGGTGAAATATCTACCGGAATAAAAGAGGGCCGCCTGTTGCAGAGCGGAATATCCACATCCATTTGGGACCGGAAGGCAGACGGAACAATAAAAGGAGCCCAGGACAGCGTGCCGCCGTTTGTTGCCGAGCGCAATGAACCATATTATTTCGTGCTTGCCTTCCCTAATGATTCAGTCGATGAAAAACGTCTGCTTTTTGAGATGGCACGTTACAACTTCTCGCGTTATATGGTACGCAACTTTGAAATGGTCTTTGAAAAACAAGCCGAAATCACACTCTTCGAGGTCAAGGAGTTCTTGAACTTTGACGAAGCCTTTGTGTACCGCAAAAGGTTATATGCCAATGCCGAGACAGCAAGGTTGCTTGAAGGAATAAATGCCTTTATAATATCAAAAACCAATCTTGATTTGTTGTTACAGTATTATACTTTTGGCGATTATATCAGGTTCTATGAAGAGAACTTTATGGGAATACCCGAACTTGAGATAGACGGATATACCATTGACGAACCTGATTATAATAAGAATGAAGATGTTGAAACAGATAATGGAGTAGTGGAGTGAGGTTATGACATACAAGTTGCTATGGGCCGATGATGAGATAGAACTTCTCAATGCCCACATAATATTTTTACAAGGTAAAGGGTACGATGTTACAAAGGTGACAAACGGTCCCGATGCCATTGAGGCATGCAGGAGAGAGTCATTCGACCTTATACTTCTTGATGAGAACATGCCGGGCCTCACCGGTCTTGAAACACTCTCAAGAATAAAGGAACTGCATCCGGCTACACCTGTCGTAATGGTTACCAAGAGTGAAGAGGAGGATATAATGGAACAGGCTATCGGTTCCAAGATTGCCGATTATCTTATAAAGCCTGTCAATCCCAATCAGATTCTCTTGACGCTGAAGAAGAATATCCATAGCCGTGAGATTGTTGCCGAGAAGGCGAACAGTGCCTATCAGCAGAATTTCGGCAAACTGTCAATGCAGATAGCCGATGCCCGAAACATTGAGGATTGGCATGATGTATACAAGAAGATTGTCTTTTGGGAACTTGAACTTGAGAATGCCGATATGCAGATGCGCGAGATGCTTAAATCGCAGAAAGAGGAGGCAAACAGCATGTTCGGGCGTTTCGTGAAGAAAAATTATTTGGATTGGATTGCAGCCTCGCGCGAGGAACGTCCGCTTATGAGCAATGACCTTTTCCGTGACCGCATTTTCCCATTGCTTGATAATGGCGAAAAGGTGTTCCTCATCATAATAGACAACTTCCGCTACGACCAATGGAGAGTGTTGGCCGAAGAGATAGGCGGTGATTTTTCCATTGAGGAAGAACTCTACACAAGTATTTTGCCCACAGCGACACAGTATGCCCGCAATGCAATATTTTCAGGTCTTTTGCCAAAGCAGATAAAAGAGATGTTCCCCTCTTTGTGGGTCGATGAAGAGGATGAAGAGGGCAAAAACCTGAATGAAGAAGAACTTATTGCAACGCAGATTTCTCGATACCGAAGAAAGGATACCTTCTCGTACAACAAGGTCCTGACATCTGTTGCAGCCGACAAATACATGGATGCAATCAATGCCCTTGCAAAGAACGACCTCAATGTGCTTGTCATCAATTTTATCGATATGCTGTCGCACGCCCGCACCGAATCGCTTATGGTACGTGAACTGGCGGCCAATGAGGCGGCCTACCGCTCCATTACACTCTCCTGGTTGCGTCATTCGGCAATCAAAAGGCTTTTCAGTTATCTTGCCGGCAGTGGCTATACGGTCGTGATAACTACTGACCACGGAAGCATACGGGTAGATACACCTACAAAGGTTATCGGTGACAAGAATACCAATACCAATCTGCGTTACAAACTGGGAAAGGCGCTCAATTATAACGGCAAGGATGTATTTGAAATAAAAGAGCCTGCAAAGGCTTGTCTTCCCGCTCCGAACCTGAGCACCAGTTACATCTTTGCTACGGGGAACAGTTTCTTTGCCTATCCCAACAACTATAACTACTACGTACAATATTATAAAGATACATTCCAACATGGAGGCATATCAATGGAGGAGATGCTCATTCCCCTCATCAAGATGCGCCCAAAGGGTCAATAACAGGTATTTATGAGGAACTACACCATAACAATAAACAGTATAGGGGATTATCCGCAAGCGGCCCGCGAATTCGTGGAGTTGCTTGGCGAAGAGCGCATCTACGCATTCTATGGCAAGATGGGCAGCGGTAAAACCACGTTTATCAAGAGTATCTGCGAGGAAATGGGTGTCGAGGACAGCATAAACTCGCCGACATTCGCTATCGTGAATGAGTATGAGGATAGGGAGCAGAACATCATCTATCATTTTGACTTCTATCGTATAAAGTCTTTGGAAGAGGTCTATAATATGGGTTACGAGGAGTATTTCTACAGCGGTGCATACTGTTTTATGGAGTGGCCCGAACTTGTAGAGGAACTTTTGCCCGAGGAAACAGTGAAGGTTCTGGTCAATGAGGAAGCAAACGGCGTGCGAACGGTAAATATAATGTTTCCGGCCTAAACTATTTGAAATAGAAAACAGATAATATATATGAAGATAAACGCAAACGCATCGGGTACACGTACAATAGAAGTCACTGAGACTCAGTTGCAGATAATCAGGAAATACTCTCTGCTTGACAGGGTTGCGAACAGTATGGGTATTGTCAATGAAGAATCGCTTGATAAACTCCGTCTTACAGTCCGTTCATTGATAGCCTCTCAGGTTATGGGTTCAAAGGATTTGCTTGAACTATGTATGGTTCTCTATCACGAGGACATGAAAGCCTTTGGCTTGAACAATCTTCTGAAGTGTTATAACGATTGGCTTGTGCAGCAACTTGCTGCAGAGAATGCCGCTGCTGTGGATAATGGTCAATAGAAAGGTTACAGATTGGTTGCCTACAACCCGCAAAGAGGCTGAACAGCGGGGGTGGGATGAGTTGGATGTCGTCATTTTCAGTGGCGATGCCTATGTTGACCATCCCTCTTTCGGGGCAGCGGTAATAGGTCGTCTGCTTGAGGCCGAGGGCTTGCGTGTGGCTATTGTTCCACAGCCTAACTGGCAGGATGACCTTCGTGATTTCAAGAAAATGGGCCGTCCCAGGCTTTTCTTTGGAATTTCGGCAGGTTGCATGGACTCCATGGTAAACAAATACACCGCAGCCAAGAGATTCCGCAGCGAGGATGCCTACTCGCCTGACGGAAAGCACAGCATGCGTCCGGAATATGCGACAATAGTATACTCTAATATACTAAAGACACTGTATCCCGATGCGCCTGTTGTCATTGGAGGCATTGAGGCATCCATGCGTCGTTTCACACATTATGACTACTGGCAGGATTCTTTACGTAAAAGTATACTTGTCGACAGCAAGGCCGACATTCTGGTATACGGAATGGGTGAGTTACCAATCATCTCCATAGCATCGGCTATGAAAGAGAGTCTTGCAGCATCAGGCGAGCAGTTTATGACGGCAGATGTTGCAAGGTCGTTGGGCTGTAACATAAGACAAACCGGTTACATAGCAGGCAAAGATGAGGTTGCCATTGATGATGCGACGGACAAATTGCTGGCTTCGCATGAGGATTGTCTCAAGAGCAAAGAGAAACAGGCGGCAAACTTTCTGGCAATAGAGAAGGAGTCAAACAGAGTGAATGCCAAGAGGCTGTTGCAGGAGACCGAAGAAGGGTTTATTGTAATAAATCCCCCGTTCCCTACAATGACAACAGAGCAGCTTGACCACAGTTTCGACCTTCCCTATACGCGCCTTCCCCATCCAAAATACAAAGGAAAGCGCATCCCTGCTTATGATATGATAAAGCATTCCGTAAACATTCACAGGGGGTGTTTTGGCGGGTGTGCCTTTTGTACAATTTCGGCTCATCAAGGGAAAAATATTGTCAATCGCAGTCAAAGCAGTATTTTGCGCGAGGTGGAGGCGATTTCAAAAATGGAAGATTTCAAGGGCTATCTGTCCGACCTTGGCGGTCCTTCGGCAAACATGTATATGATGAAAGGGAAGAACAGCGATTTGTGCAGCAGATGTTCCCGTCCTTCGTGCATCCAACCCAAAATATGCCCTAATATGAATGTCGACCACTCGGCGCTTCTTGAACTCTATAAGAAGGTAGATGCGATGCCCGGTATAAAGAAAAGTTTCATAGGCAGTGGCGTAAGGTATGATATGCTGCTTCACAAGACGGGCGATAAGGAGCGTGATGCGGTGACAGCACGTTATACCGAGGAACTTATCCGTAACCATGTCAGTGGCAGGCTAAAGGTTGCTCCTGAGCATACCAGTGATGCTGTACTCAAACTCATGCGCAAACCTTCGTTCAAGCAGTTCTATGAGTTCAAACAGATATTTGACCGCATAAACAGCAAATACAATCTCAAGCAACAGATTATACCATATTTCATAAGCAGTCATCCGGGCAGCACGCTTGAAAGCATGGCAGAACTTGCTGCCGAGACACGTCAGTTGAATTTCCACCTCGAGCAGGTACAGGATTTCACCCCGACACCAATGACAATGGCTACAGAAATGTACTATACCGGAATAAACCCCGAAACCGGTGAGAAGGTTTATGTTGCCCGTTCAATGCGCGACAAGGAGGCTCAGAGAAGGTTCTTCTTCTGGTACAAGCCCGAAGAACGGAAAGAGATAATCCGTGTGCTGAAGGGTATGAGGCGTACTGATTTGTTGAGGAAGTTGGGGCTATAAAGACAAAAGAACACCTGCAATTGCAGGTGTTCTTTTGTCTTTATTCTGTTCTTTGGATTAGAGAATCTCTACCAATTTCTCGTAGTTCTTCTTTCTTACGATGTTCATGATGAGGAACCAGTCAACGATTGTCCAGATACCGCAGCATCCCAATGTCAACAATTTGATAACACCGGGGATTGTGTCGCCAGCATAGAAACGGTCAATACCGTAACTGCCGAGGAACAAAGACAGAATCAATGCTGTCATAGGGCTCTTGAGGCTTGCTGCTGCTACTGCTGAAGCCTTTGCGTCATCAGCTTGCAAAAGTCTTCCGCGAAGATCCTCAATACACTCTGCAGGTACCTGCTCCTTCAAAGTCATCAAAATGTTGTCAACTTTCTGTGCGTCCATAGTTGTAATTGTTTAAATTATTAATAAATAAAAAATGTATACTTTGTGTATGTGGACAAATATATTATTTATTTTTTGATTTATTAATATTTTTTTAAATTATTTTCTATCAACAGGCGTTTTTTTGAAAAAAAGTTTATTGGCTTGTAAGTCAAGTACCTTTTTTTATCAGATATATCCAATTGATTATTTCTAAAAATAGCAGAATTGTAATAATGTACTTTCTTCCCTTTATGTATCTGTCTGCTCTTTGGTAAATAATTGTTACATAATCCTGCTTTTTGATACAGCATACTGCAAGCACAATAGGATACATCACAATGAACGTCAAAGGAATGATTGTGTTGGGGTTCATCTTCAATCCTTCTATGATGTCGCCTTTAATGCATATTGTCAGGCCCCGTGTTATTCCGCACCCCCAGCAGGGTATGCCTGTAACTGTGTGGAACGGGCAGGTATATATTCCTCCTGTTCCATTGCTGTCGTATACCGATGCAATCCACAGGCAAATCGCTATGTATATTGCCGTGCATACAAATATATTGCTTCGGCACATACGCCGTATCTGTTTCCTTATTTGACTTTTTTGCATAGTATAAGAAATCTTCCGCTATTTGTCGTCGTTGCAAATATGTAGTTGTCGCCTCCGTCCGCAAGTTTCAGTTTTTTTCGCAGTTGTTGTACGCTTTCGGGGAAATTGCGCACAGTTATATTTGCCTGTCCCATTGCCTGTAACTCCTTTATTTCGTTTTTAGAGAAACCTGATACCTTTTCTACACAGAATATGCGGCCTGGGAACTCCTTGGTTAGTGCATCTGCTGTGTATAGTTGGCTGTTTGGGTGTAATTTGCTCATACTGAATCTCTGCGACAAGGTGTGTGTACACCCGCTTTTCTGTACTGCTGCGTTTGGCTCGTAAAGGTATTTGCCGATGCTGTCGGTATATGATGTTGTGCTGTTTTCTTCTTCATCGGTCGTGAAGCGGAAAATCTCTGTTGTTCCTTTGTGTATGTTGGCACAGGTAACAGGTATTTCATCGCAATGCTCCTTTCCCAGTATAAAAAGAAGTTCCTTGCATTCGTTGTTCAGGGCAACAATATGTATGGCCTCAATGCTGTGCAACTCTCTGCGGGCTGCGGTAATGTCAAGCATTGGTGAGCATTTTACCATTACTTTGTCGGCCTTTTGTATCAGCATTTCTTCAAGCAAAGTTATATCCGGTTCGCAATCGTTCAGGGCAAAGACTTTGCGTCCCGCACTGTCGCGCCGTGCCGGGTCAATGAATATCCAGCCTTGTTGTGGCAAGTTTGGCAGAATCTCTTCGCTGTTTGCGTTTATTGTCTTTATGTGGTCAAGTCCCAACAGAGCAAAATTCTCTTTTGCAATGCTGCATAGCAGCGTATTACGTTCAATGTAAGTTGCCTGTTTGAATCTGCGTGCCATGTAACTGCAATCTATACCGAATCCTCCTGTAAGGTCGGCAAATGATTCACCTGCTGTTATTGATGCTTTGTAGAGTGCTGTTGCTTCGCTTGAGCATTGCTCCATTGATATGCGTGGGGGGTAGATAATTCCTTCTGTCGCAGCCCATGTCGGGAGTTTCTCTCTGGCTGTCTGCCAGCCTTCAATTTGGGTTACGGCTTCCCGCATATCAACATCAGGGTAGCGTTTCGCTTTGAGAGCGAGTTCGCGCGGGTCATTATTGCGATGTGCTTTTATGAACTCTTTTGTTGCTTGGTTGAGCATGGTACTGTATTATATGAATATGGAGCAAACGGGCCTGTTGATGCAACTGCAATTAAATGCATGGTTTGAAATTAATCTTTCTTCAGTATTAAAAGTGCACCGATAACTCCCGGAACCCAACCGAAACTGGTAAGTATCAGCACAATTAGAAATGAACCGCAACCGTTGTCTATAACGGCTAAAGGTGGGAATATAATGGCAAGTAGGACTCTTATTGGTGACATTTCTTTAATCCTTTTCTGTTTTTTGCAAATATAGACACAAACGGGCGGGAAATATCAAGTTCGTCTGATATTTTTCATGGTGTGTGCTGCGAATCCTTCAAATATATCCTTCGGAACATAATAAAGCGTCTGCCCCGAAAGGAGCAGACGCCGTATTGTTAGGTTCTGTATCTCATTAGAGCTTTGGACCTGCTGCAACAAGAGCCTTGCCGGCCTCATTGCCTGTGTACTTGGTGAAGTTCTTGATGAAACGGCCAGCCAAGTCAATAGCTTTCTCTTCCCACTGAGATGCGTCAGCGTATGTATCGCGTGGGTCAAGGATTGCAGGGTCAACACCTGGCAACGCTGTTGGAACAACAAAGTCGAAGTGTGGGATAACCTTTGTAGGAGCTGTATCAATTGAACCGTCAAGGATAGCATCAATGATACCGCGTGTATCCTTGATAGAGATACGCTTGCCTGTACCGTTCCAACCTGTGTTTACAAGGTATGCCTTAGCACCGTTCTTCTCCATCTTCTTAACGAGCTCCTCACCGTACTTTGTTGGGTGGAGGCTCAAGAATGCTGCACCGAAGCAAGCAGAGAATGTTGGAGTAGGCTCAGTGATACCGCGCTCTGTACCAGCCAACTTAGCGGTGAAGCCGCTGAGGAAGTAGTACTGAGTCTGCTCTGGGTTCAGGATAGAAACCGGAGGCAATACACCGAATGCGTCTGCTGAAAGGAAGATAACCTTCTTGGCAGGTGCTGCCATTGAACCAGGCTTGATGTTGTTGATGTGGTTGATTGGGTAAGAAACACGTGTATTCTCAGTTACGCTCTTGTCTGCAAAGTCAATCTTGCCGTTTGCATCAACAGTAACGTTTTCAAGAAGTGCATCGCGCTTGATTGCGTTGAAGATGTCTGGCTCGCTCTCCTTGTCGAGGTTGATAACCTTTGCGTAGCAACCGCCCTCGAAGTTGAATACTGAATCATCGTCCCAACCGTGCTCGTCGTCACCGATAAGCATGCGCTTAGGGTCGGTAGAAAGGGTAGTCTTTCCTGTACCTGACAAACCGAAGAAGATAGCGGTCTCGCCCTTCTCGTTCGTGTTTGCTGAACAGTGCATTGAAGCGATACCCTGGAGTGGCAAGTAGTAGTTCATCATTGAGAACATACCCTTCTTCATCTCACCGCCATACCATGTGTTGAGGATAATCTGCTCCTTAGATGTCAAGTTGAACACAACTGCAGTCTCTGAATTCAAACCAAGTTCCTTGTAGTTCTTTACTGAAGCCTTAGACGCGTTGTATACAACGAAGTCGGGTTCACCGAAGTTTGCCAACTCCTCAGCAGTAGGACGGATGAACATATTGGTAACAAAGTGAGCCTGCCATGCAACCTCCATGATGAAACGTACCTTCAGGCGTGTTGCAGGGTTAGCGCCGCAGAATGCGTCAACTACGAACAGTCTCTTGTTTGAAAGTTCTTTAGTAGCAATCTCCTTGAGAACGTTCCAAGCCTCTGTTGTTACAGGCTTGTTGTCGTTCTTGTACTCCTCGGAAGTCCACCATACAGTGTTCTCAGATGTAGCATCTTTAACGATGAACTTGTCCTTGGGTGAACGGCCAGTGTAAACACCTGTCATTACATTTACTGCGCCAAGTTCTGTAACCTGACCAACCTCAAAACCCTCAAGACCGGGCTTTGTCTCCTCTGCAAAGAGGACATCGTAAGAGGGGTTGTGAAGAACCTCTACAGCACCGGTGATACCATACTTGGTAAGATCTATTGTTGCCATAATTAAAAAAATAAATTATTAATTAATATTCTATAGTTTTTATCACTTTTGAACAGCGGCGAAGCTGGGTTGCCCGAACTTGCCGAAATTCTCCAAGTGCAAATATATGCTTTTTTATTTAATAACTCAAGTTAATTAAAGAAATTTTTCTTTAATTGCTGTAAAAAAGGCAAGAAATACCGTTTAAAGGTCAAAAAAACGCTGGTTTTTGTATTGCTTTATGTTTGTTGTTTTGTGCTTTTTATTTCTATTTGAGATGTAATGTGGTGTTTTGCCTTTGCTTTTGTTTTGTAAAACTTTAACTTTCTGATAAAATGTTTAAGGTTGGTAAAAATGTGGAATTATTGTTTTTTTTCGGCAAATTATACTTAACAAGGTGTAATTACATATTAATTTAGTATCTTCGCATAGATAAACTAAAACAATACCTATGAAGATTGTCAACCTTTCCGAGAATAATTCAATCCTTAACAGTTTCATTGCCGAAATTCGCGATGTGACAGTACAGCAGGATTCCATGCGTTTCCGCCGCAACATAGAACGTATTGGCGAGATAATGGCATACGAGATAAGCAAGGAACTTGCCTATGAGAATGTTACAATACAAACCCCTAACAGCGAGGCTGTGCAATCCTTGCCCGTGGATAATGTAGTGCTGGGAACAATCCTGCGCGCCGGTTTGCCGCTGCATACCGGTTTCCACAACTACTTTGACCATGCGGGCAATGCATTCGTATCGGCCTACCGCAAGTATACATCCGAGAATGAGTTCGACGTAATAGTGGAGTATCTTGCATCCCCACGTCTTGAGGGGAAGACCCTGATACTTGTAGACCCAATGCTTGCCACCGGCATCAGCGCACATCTTTCATATCAGGCATTGCTCACCAAGGGAACCCCAACAAAGACTATTCTCGCCTCTGTAATTGCCAGCCAGCAGGCTGTTGATTATGCAATTTCGCACTTCCCCGATGATACAATTCTCTATTGTGCAGCCATTGACCCGATACTCAACGAGCATGCATATATTGTTCCCGGTCTTGGCGATGCCGGTGACCTCTGTTTCGGTGAGAAAGAATAAAGCGTTTGAACGTAAGGTATTCTTTAGAAGATGGCATTTTACAAAGAAAGAGGCTGACTAAAAAGGCTCTTTTGTTGTTACGCTTGACCGAAAAATACTCATTTACGCTTAGTAAACTGCGTTTTTTCGGGCTTCGCAAGCCTAAAAATAGCTCTTTTTATCAAACCTCCCTACAAACGTGGGTGACCCATTTCACTTTTGGGTCACCCACTTGCTCGTTCAGAAAGTGGGCTTTAGGGTTGCCCCCCCCCTCTCTTTGTGTAAGAACATTACAGTTTTGTGCTGTTCTTCTTTATGAATTCGATTATTTCGCTTATGTAACCGAAAGCCATTCCTACAACAGTGTCGGCTGCTCCATAGTAAACAGCAACCTTGTCGCCGTCGTTTAGTGCTGCGCATGGGAACACGACGTTGGGAACGTCACCTGCAAGTTCGTAAGGTGCAGCCGGAGCAAGCAGATAGGGCTTTGTGCGGCAGAGTACCTTTGATGGGTCGTTCTTGTCAAGCAATGCCGCACCCATAGAGTAACGGAATCCGTTGCATGTAGTAATTACACCGTGATAGAAAAGCAACCAACCCTCATCGGTTAGAATGGGTACAGAGCCGGCACCAATCTTGGTGCATTGCCATGCGCTTTCGGGGAACGGAGTGACTTTCATTACACAACGGTGCTCGCCCCAGTATTTCATGTCCGGGCTGTAGCTTATGTATATGTCACCGAACGGTGTATGGCCGTTGTCGCTTGGGCGGCTCAACATTGCATATTTGCCGTCAATCTTCTGGGGGAACAATACGCCGTTGCGGTTGAACGGCAGAAATGCGTTCTCGCACTGGAAGAACTCCTTGAAGTCAAATGTATATCCGATGCCGATTGTGGGGCCATGGTAACCGTTGCACCATGTAATCCAGTAACGGTCCTCAATCCATGTCACACGCGGGTCATATTTATACTCCGATTCAATCATCTCTGTATTTCCGGCCTTGAATACAATAGGCTCATGCTCGATTTCCCAATTTATACCGTCCTTGCTGAATCCGGCAAAGATATTCATCTGTACAGCCTTGTTGTCGCAACGGAATACACCGGCATAGCCGTCCTTGAAAGGAACGACAGCGCTGTTGAATATGCTGTTTGAAGTCGGGATTGCATAGCGGTCTATTACCGGGTTCTTAGAGTAACGCCACATCACATCCTTGCATCCTTCGGGGCGCTCTTCCCAAGGCATTGTAGTCTTTTTGCTCATAATTCTATAATGTTTTTGTGTTGTTTTTGATTGGAATGTGGCAAGCGTCCGGGTTCCATAAGGTCAGCACCAATGTTCCTGTGTCTTCGTTTGCCTTTTCTCCACTTTACTGCAAATATACGAAACAGTACAAAAAATACCGGCATTTGCCGGTATTTTTTGTAATAACCGTTCATTATCGTGGTTTTCTCCACCGTTCTTCCAGTTTCTGCATCCATTCATACCAGTTGGGGATGTACAGTGTGGCTATTACCGTGTTCAGCAACATCCCGAACACAACGGCAGCTCCTAATGACAAGCGTGCTCCGGCTCCGGCTCCGGCTGCAAAAAGCAAAGGCATTACGCCGATGACAAATGAGAGCGAAGTCATTAGAATAGGGCGCAGACGCACATGCCCGGCCTCGGCAGCGCTCAGGCGTATATCCTTGCCTGCGGCGCGGTAGTCGCGTGCGAACTCCACAATCAATATGCCGTTCTTAGCGCTCAGGGCTATCAAAAGAATTATTCCAATCTCGGTGTATATGCTCACAGGAATATCCACAAGCCAGCATCCGGCAATGGCACCCAGAAGAGCAATCGGTACGCCCATTATGGCTGCGACTGGGCTTGCCCAACTTTCGTACTGTGCAGCCAGTACAAGGAAAGCGACAAGCAATGCGAGACCGAATATCGCAGCAGTGTTCTTGCCTGCTTTCTGTTCCTGAAAGGCAACACCGGTCCACTCGTAGCCGAACTCCTCGCCAAGCTGCGCCCTGAAAAGCGCCGCAAATTCATCCATTACTTGACTTGAACTGTAGCCCGTGGCTGCATTGCATGTTATGGTCGCACTGTTGTACATGTTGTACCGTACAAGCTGGTCGCTGCCAAGAATTTCCTCTGTAGTGACAAAACTGCTGAACGGTACCATTTCGCCCCTGTTGTTGGCGAGGCTCAACTGCATTATGCTTTCGATGACTTTCTGATTCCTCTCACTTGCAGCCATCTTTACCTGCCAGATTCTTCCCAAAAGAACAAAGTCATTTACATATATGGCACCCATGTAATAACTGAGTGTTGAGAGCACCGCTCCAATGTCAAGCCCCATTGATGTTGCCTTGTCGCGGTCAATGTTTATGAAGAACTGCGGCACGTCGGCTTCAAAAGAACTGTTCATTGAGGCTATTGCACTCTCTTTTCCTATGTTTTCCTGCAGTGCGTCCAATGCTTTCTGCATTTCTGTAAGTCCCAATGCCTTACGGTCCTCAAGCTGTGCCTGCAGTCCGCCTACATTGCCTATTCCGGGTATTGCCGGTGGAACGAAAGCAAAGCATTGTGCTCCGGCAATCCTGATGTACGCCTCCTTGTTGAACCTCTCTACAATTGCCGCCGCCGATTCGCTCTTCTCTTTCCTGAGACTCCAATCCTTCAGTACTACGAACACGCTGGCTGCATTGCTCTGCTTGCCACTGTTCAGTATGCTGAACCCGCTGATGCTTATATATGTCTTGACCTCGGGGTATGCCGCGATTATCTGTTCAATCTCTTTTGCTACGGATTCTGTACGCGACAGCGATGCCGCCGGAGGTAACTGTACACTCACGATGAAATAGCCGTCATCTTCATCAGGGATAAAAGTGGTGGGCCAGTAGGTGAACATGTATATGGCAAGCACAACCATTGCGCAGAATGTCATTGCAGCAATCCATGCGCGCCTGAGCAGGAAATCCACGCATCTGTCAAATCCGCGTTGCATGGCATCGTACCCCTTGTTGAACCAATGGAAGAACCAACCTTGTTTTCTCCCTTTCGAGGGGCGCAGCAGCAATGCGCTCAGAGCCGGGGTCAGTGTCAAAGAGTTGAATCCGCTGAGCAGTGTCGCTGTGGCTATGGTAAGTGCGAACTGTTTATACAATTCTCCCGATATTCCGCCAATCATCGTTGTCGGGATGAACACCGCCAGCATCACCAGCACAACTCCTATTATAGGGCTTGTAATCTCGTCCATGGCCTTTTCCGTAGCCTCACGTGGAGAAAGTCCCTCATCGTCAATTATTCGCGTAGCATTCTCTACTACTACAATTGCATCGTCAACCACAATGGCAATTGCCAGAATGAGTCCGAAAAGAGTAAGGGTGTTTATTGAAAATCCCAACAACTGCATCACTGCCAGTGTACCTATCAGCGATACCGGAATGGTGAGACACGGAATTAGCGTGGCTCTCCAGTTCTGCAGGAAAAGGAATATGACAAGCACCACAAGCACAGTAGTCTCAAGGAATGTATACAACACCTCTTCTATTGAACTGCGCACCACATCGGTAGTGTCAAGTGCTATCTGGTAATCTACGCCGGGCGGGAATGCCTCGGCCAGTTCCACCATTTTTGCTTTCACGGCTTTAGAGACTGCCAAGGAACTTGAACCCGGTGACTGGTAGACGGCAAGCGCAGCCGTGGGCATGCCTTTAAGGCGCGATGAAGATGAGTAGGTCTCGCTACCAATCTCAATCTGTGCAATGTCGCCCAAACGCAGCATCTCCACTCCGTCATTGCGTATTACAATGTCGGCAAACTCGTTTGTGCTGTTCAAGCGGCCTTGAACATTAAGCGTGTATTGGAATGCGTTGTCGGCCGATGCGTCAAAGGTTTGTCCTACATATCCTGCCGAAACAGCGAGGTTCTGCTTGCTTATTGCCTGGTATACCTCGGCCGGTGAAATGCCGCGTATGCGCATGGCCTCGGGGTCCAGCCACACGCGCATGGAGTAGTTGCCTACACCCATTATGTTTACCCCGCCTACGCCGGGAGTACGCGTCAATTGGTCTACAATCTGTAATTCAGCATAGTTCGACAGGTAGAGCTGGTCATAGTTCTCGTTGCCGGTGAGAGTGATAAACAGCACGATGTTGGTCGATTGTTTCTGTACCGTTACCCCTTGTTGTATCACCTCGCTCGGCAAGGAGTTCAATGCTATGTTCACCCTATTTTGTACCAGCACTGTTGCCATGTCAATGTCGGTTCCTACTTCAAATGTTACCGTTAACTGATAGGTACCCGAAGAAGATGAGGTTGAACTCATGTACAGCATACCGTCTACTCCGTTTACTTGCTGCTCAATGGGAATTCCCACCGTCTGTGCAATGGTCTCGGCGTTCGCACCGGGGTACACGGCTGTCACCTGTACCGTCGGAGGGGTAATCGAGGGGTATTGGTCAATGGGGAGTACAAAAAGGGCAACGCATCCGGCCACGAGCAGTAAAAGTGAAAGCACTGTAGCGAAAATGGGGCGTTCTATAAAGAATCTTGAGAATTTCATGGCTGTGCAGTTTTGTTGTCCATAATAGGGGTTACAGGCATGCCGTTACGTACCTTTAGCAAGGCTTTGGTTACATAGCGGTCGGATGGTTCAAGTCCGCCGGTGACAAGTCGCATGGTGTCGTCAATGAGAGAACCCACTTCAATCCTGCGGTATTCAATCTCGTTCGAACTGTTCACAATATACAGGTATTTGCCCAATTGGTCGGTGCCGATAGATGCGTCATGTACAAGAGTCGCGTCTTTAACCTCCTCGTATGGCATAGTAACGCTTATATAACTGCCGGGTTTCAGTGTTCCGCTGCTGTTGTCCAGTTCTGCTCTCACCTGCAATGTTCCGGTGCTAAGGTTTACTGCCGGGGCAAGAAAATCAATCTTTGCGTTCCAACGGAATTTCTTGCCTTCTCCTATGGTGAATGTGATATCGCTCTGGTCCATGCTTTCGCTTCCTTGCTGTACTTTCTTGAGCCACTGGTTGTCGGTAATGTCAAAAAATGCGTACATTATCTTGTCTTTGTACAGCCGGCACAGTTCTGCGGGGCTTGTCTCACCCGAAATATATGCTCCGACAGGGTATTTGGCAAGGCTTGTAACTCCGTCTTCGGGTGCCTTTATGTAGCAGTAACCCAGTTTGGTCTTTGCGCTTTTGAGTGCTGCATTGCTGTTTTCCAGAGCAGCCTCGCAACTCTCTACACGGCTTTTTGCCTGAAGAAGTTCAATCTGGCTCACTGCATTGCTGTTGATTGCCACTTTCATTCGTTCGTAGTTGCTTCTGGCATATTCAAGTTCAGCCTCGGCGGTCTTTACTGCAGCAGTGGCCTGTTCTACGGTATTCTGGTACAGTGTAGGCTCTATTACAAACAACGGGTCACCTTTCTTCACTCTCTCTCCTTCAATGAAACTGCGCTTCATTATGGTACCGTTCACGCGTCCCATAATAGGTATTGCCGCGTCGGCAGCAAGGTAACCTGGATATTCGCGCGTTAGGGTAATGTCTTTTACTTCGGGCATTGCAACTTCTACCGGAAGCGCACTCATCCCGTTTATGCTCTCGTTTTTCTTGTGGCAGGCAACAAGTGCAATCATTGCCACTATATATAATATCTTTTTCATCTATGTTATTATTAATAAGGTACTCGTCTTGCTGCTCTTTTGTTTACCATCCACCGCCCAATGCTTCATATAATTTAATGAGGTATATAAGTGAACCTGCTTGTGCCTGCACAAGATAATCCTGGTAGGTGAGAAGGGTGCGCTGGGCATCGAGTACATTCTGGTATTCGCTCAGTCCCTGCTTGTACAGTTCAAGCGAAAGGGTTAGTGTCTCGTTGTTTTGGTTTACAGCCTCGCGTAATGATACAATCTGCTCAATTGAGTTCCGGTATTGCGACATTGCGCTCTCGGCTTCTTGCATGGCTGTCAGCACCGTTGAATTGAACGATGCAATGCTTTGGTCAAGTGTGGCACGTGCCTCGCGTGTGGCATTTATCGTTTCGCCGCCACTGAATATGTTCCATTTGAGAGAGGGGGCGATTTCCCATGTAAGGCTCTTGGAGCGGAATAGATGCTTCAATTCCCCCGAAGCAAATCCTATGGAACCGGTAAGGAACAGTTCCGGAAACCAGTCGCGTTTTGCTGCCCCCAGCAAGGCTGCATTGGCTTCGACCTCTTTTTCTGCTGCACGCACATCAGGCCGTCGTCTTATGAGTGCAGCCGGTATGCCCACACTCACAGGTTCAATATACGAAGGGAGGCTGTAACCCTCCTTCAGCCAGCCGTCAAGTTCCTGTGGATATATCCCCAACAGCACAGCCATGTTGTTGCGGTAACTGTCTATTGTTGCCTGCATGGCAGGAATCTGTGCAAGGGTGCTATGGTATATGCTTCGCGATTGTGCCACATCGAGCTTTGAAGCAAGGCCCGTGTTGTAGCGCGAAACTACAATATCCATAATTTCGCGTTGCGAGTTTACATTCTCTCGCAGCACCTGCATACGTGCCAACGACTCCCTGAGCGAGAAGTATGTCGATGCTACGTTGGCAGTGAGTGTGACCATTACGGCCTTGTATTCTTCCTCTGTTGCCATAAAAAGCATTTTCTGCGCCTTTGAACGCATGTATATGCTACCGAAGACATCGGCCTGCCATTGCATTGCAACTCCTGTGCTGAACTGCCCTTCCCACGCCTCGCTGTACATGGTCTGTGCTATGTTCCCGCTTGTTTTTGTGCGTTGCCACCCAAGGCTCATGTCCAGCACGGGCATCATTTTGCCTTGGGCTATACGCCATGCTGCACGCGCCTTTCTTATGTTCTCCATGGCACCGAGCACTGAATAGTTATTCTTGGCAGCGACCGTTATCAGCGAATCGAGCAGTGCGTCATCAAAGTTCTGCCACCATTTGTCATCGGGCGGCAGTGTCTGGTTGAAATACTCGCCATCGTTCCATTCCCTTGGAAGCGGCTTGCTAAGATACTCTTCGCCTTGTTGCGCCGCCGCGCCATGCAGGGCAAAGAGCAATAGAAATGTAAAATAAAGTCTTGTCATAAGTTTTAACCTTTAGCAAGGTATAAACGCTTATGAGAGGCTTTTGGTTGAAACTGTCTGTTTTAAAACAAAAGAGACCGACCTTTTGTGGTCAGTCTCTATGTCTGATATCATTCAGGTGCTTAGGCCTTGATCTCCTTGATACGGGCCTTCTTACCTGTGAGGGCGCGCAAGTAGTAAAGTTTAGCACGACGAACACGACCACGCTTGTTGACAGTGATGCTGTCAATAGCAGGCGAGTTCATAGGGAAGATACGCTCAACGCCTACAGTACCAGACATCTTGCGTACTGTGAAACGCTTCTCGTTGCCGTGACCGCTGATACGGATAACAACACCACGGTACATCTGGATACGCTCTTTTGTTCCCTCAATGATTTTGTAAGCTACTGTGATTGTGTCACCGGGGTTAAATTCCAACTCACGCTTTACGTCAGTAGCAAATGCTTCTTTAGCAATTTTAATTAAATCCATTTTTTTGATTTGTTAAATTGTTCAATCATTCAAACGCAACATATCAAGTTACTCTTCCTTGACAGCGATTACGCCGAAAGCGGGGCAAAGATAGTTCAAATTTCCTGTTTTGCAAAATCTTCCTTCGTGTTTTGTTCTTTGCTGTCGCGAAAATTGCGTATTTCATTGTCTGGTATTAACTTTGGGGCATTGAAATGTTTTGAAATGAGAAATTCTGTTCTAATATCAGTATCTCTGTTGCTGCTTGCAGGGACGGTTTCATGTATAAGGAAGAAAGAACTTGTATCGGTTGAAGGCGGCAACATAAAGGTTGAGGCTGTGTCACGCGTTGACGGTGCCGGTGAGGTGCGTGCCATTCTTGAAGGTGCCCGCTTGTCGGTCGACAGCATCAAGCGTCCTGTCATAGGCGAAGCGTCTATGACGCTCGAAAAACATATCCCTGAAAGTCCTTTGATGAATTTTGCGGCCGATGCCCTTCTTCTCATGGCACGGGAATCTGCAGGTGAGCATATCGATGTGGCCATAACCAATAAGGGTGGTCTGCGCAGCAATATATCGGCCGGTAAAATAACTTTCGGAGATATATATAATGTATTCCCTTTTGAGAATACTCTTGCTTTATTGACTCTCACTGGCGAACAGCTCATGCAACTGTGCCGAGAGATAGCATCTGTAGGCGGTGAGGCTATTTCGGGCATGACAATGGTGATAACTCCGCAAGGAGAATTCGTGAGTGCTGCAGTGGGTGGCAAACCTGTGGACCCGACACGCAATTACCGCGTTGCAACATCGGATTATCTCTCGCAGGGAAATGACAAGATGACGGCTTTGTCTTTGGGTACAGAGCGTTTGGTCAGGAATGACGTGACAATACGTGACCTTATGGTGCAGTATATAAAGAGACTCGCGGCCGAGGGCAAGACTGTTAGTGCAGAGTGCGACGGTCGTATAACAGTAAAAGAGTAACGGTATGAAATATTTCTATACTTTAGCATTGGTCTTTCTGGCCTTACAGGCAAGTGCGCAGGACATCAGCAGGCTGACACTGCTGCATACCAATGATACGCATAGTTGCATTGAACCCGAAAAGAACGGCAATGCCGGTGTTGTCAACCGTGCATTGTTGCTGGAGCATCTTCGTGACTCGTTGGGCAGCAATAATGTGCTACTGTTCGATTGCGGCGATTTTTCCCAGGGTTCGCTCTACTACAATACCTTTAAAGGTGCTGTAGAGATAGACCTTATGAATGCCATGGACTATGATGCATGTACCATAGGCAATCATGAGTTTGACTTTGGGCTCGATAACATGGCACGGCTTTTCGTTATGGCCGATTTCCCTGTTGTGTGTGCAAACTACGACTTTACAGGAACCGTGTGCGAGGGTCTTGTAGCGCCCTATACTGTTATCCGGCGAGGTGGCAAAAAGGTCGGTGTGTTCGGGCTTTCTCCCGACCCCAAGGGTCTTGTAGCCAAGGAGTATTATAAAGGTGTCAGGTTCATTTCTCCCATCGATGCTGCCAACAATGCTGTGGCGGCACTAAAGAAAGAGGGGTGTGATGTCATTGTGTGCCTGTCGCATCTCGGTTGGAAAATAAACAATGAGTATAACGATGAACGCTTGGCTGCCGAAACATCGGGTATAGATGTTATCCTTGGAGGCCATTCGCACGATTATTTCGAGAAACCGCTTCGCTACAAGAACAAGGAGGGAAAAGACGTGCTCATGCAGCAGATGGGCAAGAATGGCCGCTATCTTGGATATATTACACTTACATTTGAATAACAACCGATTAACTATATAAACAAAAAATATCCGAACAATATGAAAACGAGAACTCTATTTACATTCATCCTTTCAGTTGCAGCAATGGTTGCAACGGCTCAGGGGTATAAAATAGCTTGCTTGGTGAAACCGGAATTCAACGGCAATACTGCGTACATCATCAACAAGAATGCCGGTGACACCATTGCTGCATGCGAGATTGTTGACAACGGTTTCGTCTATAATGGTGATATCTGCTGTCAGGCGGTGATTGATGTTGTTGTAAACCGTGCCAAAGGTCAGGTAGCAACAGTGCTTGTAGAGAAGGGCAGCAATATTGTGGTTGACATGATAGAACGTCCAGCCAATATAATGGACAACGGCGGAATGAATGACAGGCTTGCCGCTATGTTTGCGGCAGTAAAGGAACGCAGTACAGCGTTGGGAAACCTTGCCAAGGAACTTCACGATGAGGGCAAGAGCGAAGAAGAGATTCTTGCCGCTACAAAGGCTGAAACCGAAGCACTTTATGATGTCTACCGTAACGCAATTAATGATAACAAGGATAATATGTTGGGTGCTTATGTGCTCAATCTTGTTGCGCGACAGTTCTACGCTTCGGCCGAAGAACTCGATGCCATAATGTCAAAGGTAAAGTTCTCGGGCGAGTTCCGCTCGCTGGAGAAGATTCGTACTGCGCTTTACTATGGCGGGATGACAAAGGCTGGCAACATGTTTATCGATTTCGGCGGTTTCGCACTTGACGGCAAGGCTGTGAAACTGTCCGATTATGTGGGCAAAGGCAAGTATGTACTCGTTGATTTCTGGGCATCGTGGTGTGGCCCGTGCAAAAATGAGATGCCTAAGGTAATAGATGCTTATAACAAATTTTCGGGTGACAAGTTTGTGGTCATCGGTGTGAATATCGGTGATAAAGAAGATAGTTTCAAGGCTGCTGTTCCCGAACTCGGAATTCCATATCCGCAGATTTTTATTCCGCGCAACAGCAAGGATGAGAATAATGCTGTGCTATTGTATAATGTAGAGACAATTCCGCATATCATACTTTTTGCTCCGGACGGAACAATTATTGAACGTGGCCTGCATGGTGCTGAACTTGATGAGAAAATCTCTGGACTTCTTAAATAATGTAAAAGGGTGTGTATGTTCGACAAAATGTTGTATATTTGCACGGTATTCTTGAAATAATAACACAGAAACAATATAATTATGAGAATTTTGTCAATCTTTGTTCTGTCGGCATTGGCGTTGACTGCTGCTGCCCAGAACTTTACAATCAAAGGAACTGCCGATGCCAAATCTGAGGGCAAGTCGGTATATCTTGTGAATCAGGAGACTATGGATTTCGTTGATAATAAGGTTATAGCAGACGGCGTTTTCCAGTTTGAGGGTACTGTTGCCGACCAAACTCTTTTTGAGGTCAATATAAATAAGAACAGGAAAAACAGGGCCTATGTCATTGTTGAGCCGGGCGTAAATGCTACTGTAGACTTTACACAGAAGCCTATTGCTGTGGCCGGTGGTCTCAACGACAAACTCGCGGCTTTGGAGAAAGAGGTTGCCGAAAAGGGCAATGCCCTTAATGCCAAAATTCAACAGTTGCAGGCCGAAGGCAAGACACGTGAAGAGATTACTGCCATTGCCGAGCCTGAAATTGAGGCAATATATGGGCTTTACCGCAAGGCGATAGACGAGAACAAGGACAACATGTTCGGTGCATACATACTTGGTATGGTTGCTTCTCAATTCTTTCCATCGTTGGAATCGCTTGAGGCAATTATGGCCGAGGTAAAGTATTCCGAAAAAATCGCTTCATTGCGTGCAGAACGTGAAAGTTATCGAAAGGCTGCTGCAACACAGGCCGGCAAGATGTTTGTGGATTTCAGTGGCTTTACAGTTGATGGCGGTGTGTCAAGACTCTCCGATTATGTAGGCAAGGGCAAGTATGTGCTTGTTGATTTTTGGGCTTCGTGGTGCGGTCCATGCAAGGGCGAAATTCCTAATCTCATAGAGTTGCAGAACAAGTTCGGCGGTGACAAATTCACAGTTCTTGGCGTGAATGTATGGGACGAGGAGGATAAGTTTAAGGCGGCTCTCACGGCAGAGGGCATTACTTATCCGCAGATTTATATACCGCGTGACAATAAGGATAATGCCACTGACATGTACGGTATAAAGGGTATTCCTCAGATTATACTCTTTGCTCCAGACGGTACTATTGTGCAGCGCGATTTGCGCGGTGCAGCCATGAAGGCGTTGGTGGAGGAAAAGATGAAGTGATATTTGAACTATGATTATACATCAAAAGGCTGCAATTGCAGCCTTTTGATGTATAATCATAGTCTAATGTTATGGTTACACCATGAATCTGGTATAAAGGAAGTAACATACGACTGCTACGGCAATTATTATTGTGCTCTTTACGATTATGTGTACAATGTTCTTCATATCCGTTATGCTATGGTTAAAAAAAGGAGCGCCTTTTAAATAAAGTGCTCCCCTTTCTAATGCTTGTCTGTTGCTTTATATTATCCCTCGTGGATAGCTTCTGAAGGACAAACACTTGCACAAGTACCGCAATCAATGCAGAGCTCTGGGTCGATTGAATACTTCTCGCCTTCTGAAATTGCACCCTGTGGACACTCGTCGATACATGTACCGCAAGCAACGCAGTCATCTGAAATTACGTAAGCCATAGTTGTAGAATTTAAATTTGTATTATCCGTTGGCGAAGATAGTGCTTTTTGCGTATATGCTGTTCTCTATTTATTTCTTTTAACATTATTTTGCAATTGCTTTGATAATCTTCGCCATCACAGGCGTTAGGTGCTTTCCTATGATATTTTTCTTTACCTCTTTGCAATATGCTGCAAAATATTGCGTTATACATTCAATGAAGAAAACACTGCTGTACATATTGTCTGTCTTGTTGTTCATGCCATTCTGCTCTTTGGCACAGGAACGTAAATTGCAGAACAAGCCGTATATCGACTACAGGCGTTTGCATTACGGTTTTTTTGTGGGTGCACATGTTCAGGATATGGAGTTTGTCAACAATGGCTTTGTAACGGAAAACGGTGAAATGTGGTTTGCCGACATTGCCCAATACAATCCCGGTTTCAGCGTAGGTGTGCTTGCCGATTTAAGACTTGGCAATCATTTCTCACTGCGTGCAATTCCAACGCTCCATTTTGGACAGAACAGCATAGTTTTCCGTGAGCAGAACGGTGGCGAGGTGTCGCGTCAATCAGTGAAGACAACATATCTTTCTTTGCCCCTTCATGTCAAATTCGCGGCAGAGCGCTTTAACAACTATCGTCCTTATATCACGGCTGGCATAAGCCCCATGCTTAATCTTACAGTAAAAAAGCAGAAACAACTGTTGTTCAAGAAGTTTGATTTCATGGTTGAGGTCGGGGCCGGTTGCGACTTCTATCTCCCCTTCTTCAAATTGATTCCTGAGGTAAAATTCGCGTTCAGCCTTCTTGATGTACTTGAGAAGAAACGTGGCGACTTGCTTGATGCCAACTACATGAAATTTACCCAATCGGTAGATGGCGTAACCAGCAAGATGATAATTCTCTCATTCTATTTTGAATAGCAAAATATTTTGTTTCGGAGAGTTTCGTGCGGCAAAGAGCAAGACGAGGCTATATCGGTTTTAATATTTCCACAACAATCATGCATAGTTTACGGATAAAAAGCGTACCTTCGCGTTACCTTAATCTGTATGCATGGAAAGGAAAAGAAAACTCATATATGTGCATGGCTTTGCTTCATCGGGCAGTTCGGGTACTGTAATGGCTTTGCGCCGTCACCTGCAGAATTGGCAAGTGGTTGCTCCCGACCTCCCTGTGGATCCTTTTGAGGCACTGGAACTGCTGCGCAGCCTGATAAAGGAAGAACAGCCCGATATAGTTGTGGGCACGTCAATGGGTGGCATGTACACTCAGCAGTTGTGGGGCGTGCCGCGCATAGTGGTCAACCCGTCGTTTGAAATGTCGCGCTCGTTGCTGTTCGGTAAAATGGGGCGTAACAAATATATGTCCAAACGTAAGGACGGTGCTACCGAGTTCCGCATTGATAAGGCTGTGGTTGAGCGTTTTAAACTCATGGAAAAGGAACAGTTCAGCGGAATAAACGAAGATGAAAAGTTGCTTGTATTCGGGCTTTTTGGTGATAAGGACCCGGTAGTCCATTTCCAGCCATTGATGGTGCAATTATACGGTGAAGAACGTTGCCGTTGGTTTGCGGGCGAGCATCGCCTGAATGATACCGTCGTAAAAGGAGTGCTTATTCCGCTTATCCATGAACTGGTCGGCGATGAGGCAGAACATAAATATTATTGATTCTGCAAAGTTTGTTCCATTTGGTTTAACGAAGTTAATAGGCTGCTTTTCTCTTGTTGAAAAGCAGTTTTTTTCTTATCTTCGCATTCTCTTTTCTTACTGATATACGATAGAAAATTGAACACGATATTAGCGATATTTGTACTGCTTACCGCAATTGGCCCCGAAAGGGTCGATTCTGTTGTGCTTGAAGAGGTGAGCATTGTTGCCTCAATAAAGATGCCCGACAGTGACGAGAAGGGTACGTTCTCTTCTACAACATTAGGACGCGCAGAACTTGAGAACAGGCATATCGGCAGTGTCAAGGAACTGACAGCATTAGCTCCTAATTTTTATCAACCCGATTACGGTTCACGCATGACATCTTCGATATATGTCCGCGGTTTCGGCTCGCGCATTGACCAGCCGGTGGTGGGCATGAACATTGACGAGAGGCCTGTCATGAACAAGAATGCTTATGACTTTGAACTGTTCGATATTGACAGAGTGCAGATAGTCCGTGGTGCCCAGAGTGCACTTTTTGGCCGTAATACATCGGGCGGTGCAATCAATGTGTATACACTCTCTCCATTGCATTTTCAGGGCAAAAGGCTCACGCTTGAGTATGGAAACGAGAACAGCCTCCGCTTGAAGGCTTCGCATTATGCTGCACAGTCTAAAGATTTTGGTTGGTCGGCAAGTGTTTTCTACAGTCATAGCGACGGCTATTTCATGAACCGTGAACTGGGTGAAAAATGTGACGGCGGGGATAATGTCGCCATGCGTCTTAGAGCGCAGTGGCTGTTGTCGGATGCCTGGAGCATAGACAATACACTGACTGTGGGTTATACCGATGAAGGCGGCTGGGCATACCGCAAGTACACCGATGCTCTCCTTGCGCCGGTTGCATATAATGACCCTTGCAGTTATCGCCGTTTTACTGTGGGCGACGGCTTGGTCGTGAAGCGTTTTTTCAATAATTTTACACTATCCTCGGCAACCGGTTACCAGTTCTTGAGTGACAGAATGCGCATAGACAACGACTTTACTCCGCTCAATTACTTCTCTATGGGGCAGTATCAGAATGAACACTCTTTGACACAGGAGTTTGTTGCACGTTCAAAGGATAGTGGGAGTTTCAGTTGGCAGGCAGGGCTGTTCGGCTTTTATAAGCATAACGATATGTCGGCTCCGGTTACCTTTAAAGAGTATGGCATTGACAATCTGATACTAAAGAATGCCAACGAATCCTATTACCTTCCTGTCTATGGCAGTGAACTGGAATTTAAGGATGACTGTTTTACAATAGAGGATGATTTTGCAATTCCCTCGTATGGCGCTGCTGCATATTTGCAACTTGGTTACAAGGTCGGGCGGTTCGAGGCTTCGGCCGGGCTACGTCTGGACTACGAGAAGGCTGCAATGGACTATGACAGCCACACATCGGTATACCGTAAATTAAAAAAAGAGACTGAGTATGTTCTGCTTCCTGTGGAGTTTGCGGGCCGCAGCAGCATTGATGCCTTTGAACTGTTACCAAGTTTTTCGGTATCATATAACCATGACTGGGGTATGGCCTATGTTTCGGCACGCAAAGGGTTCAAAGCCGGTGGTTTCAATACCCAACTGTTCTCCGACATTCTGAGGAATAAGATGGCGCAGGAACTTATTGGCAACCCTGTTGATTTTGATGCTTCGTCTACGGTGTATAAGCCTGAAACGAACTGGACTTATGAACTTGGCGCACATTTATCACCGTTGAGCAGCGGTGCACTTAAAATCTCAGCATCAATCTTTTACATTGATTGCCATAACCAGCAACTTACAGTTTTCCCCGAGGGCGCAGCGGGCCGCATGATGTCCAATGCCGCAGAGTCCTTCAGTTGTGGTGCCGAGGCAAGCATTGCATATCGCGTTGGGGATTTTACCTTAAATGCCGGCTATGGTTACACGCATGCCGAGTTCAAGCATTACGAGAGCGACGGCAATGACTATTCGGGTAAAGTGCTTCCCTATGCTCCGCGTGAAACAATGTCGGCAAATGTGGAGTACCGTATGCCGGTTTCAAAGGATTTTGCCAACTTCCTTGTGCTCAATGTCGGTTGGACAGGCATAGGCCGCATATACTGGAACGAGGAAAATACTCTCTCCCAAGGATATTATGGTTTGCTGTCGGCATCGCTGACTTGGGAAAAGGGGGTGTTCGGGGCTTCGCTGTGGGGTAAGAATCTTCTTGACAGGCAATATAATACATTCTATTTCCGTTCAATAGGAAATGACTTTTTTGCACAGGGCAAGCCCTTGCAGTTTGGAATATCATTGAATATTAATCTTTAAAACATAAGAAATGAAAAAGTTTTTACTACCCGTTTTTGTACTTATGGCAATGCTGGTTTCTTGTTCCAGCGATGATAATGGCCCAGATTTGCCCGAAGTAAAGAATGAACTCTTTTATGGCGGTTTGTCGTTGAACGGCTCACTGGTTTCAGATGATGCAGAGTGTACGCTTGATATTATGGGAGATTCAGCTTCGATAATTCTTCATGCCGTTACTTTTGCGCCCACAATGCCTGCAATGGACATTGTAATCCCGTCCCTGAACTGCGAAAAGAACGGTGATGCATATATTATCAGCGGCAAAGGCATTGTGCCGACAGTGATGGGTGCGCCAATGGAGCGATATACGATGTCTTCAGTTGATGCATGCTTGATTGATGGTGTATTTACACTCTCAGCAGTGATGCCTATGGGAACAATCGGTTTCAGCAATGCAACCGTGGAGCCTGAGCCTGGGATAAATCCTGTTGGCGGCAAACATTTTAAAGGTATACTTTCTGCCGGAGATTTTACTATGGAGACTGTTGTTGATGTGTTGTCGAAGGACGGTGTGTCCAAGATAATTCTGAATGATGTGAAGTTCGCCGAAAATATGCCTGTAGTAATTGACATTACACTTGCTGATATTCCATACACAGTTGAGGCTGGTGAAGAATATGTAGAGATATCTTTCGTTGCGGAAAATGTGGTTCCTTTTATAAACACAGGTACTGAGCCTGTTCCTGCATACACATTTGCATCGGTTGGGGGTAGGATATCTGGTGACAGACTCTCTCTCTCTGCTAAAATGGCCGATGACCTTGCCCCATATATCGCCGGCAAGGAATTTGTATTTGATGGTAAAGTAACTGTTGAATGATTGTAAATAAAACAATAATGGTAAAGAATATTCTTTTTTTGGCAGCCATGTTTGCCATGGTATTGCCTTCGGCAGCGCAAGTAAGTGCCAAATGGGGAAACATTGATACCCGTTATCCTATGAACTCGGCCGATGCAGTGCGTACAACAGCGGTAAACAATGCCGTAGCATGGAAAGGCGAGCGTGTGAATTTTCAACTCGCAGTTACAGGTGAGGCCGGTGACAGCAACACGGTTGCCTACCGCTTCAGCGAACTCAAGAACGGCAAGAACATAATCCCCGCTACAAATGTTGTAGGTGGTTTTGTACAGCCGGTAATAACCGACCGTTTCACAGGCTGCGGCAAGCATGAGGTCGATGCATACGGCGAGAACCTTGTAGCCGACCGTATAACGGATACAAACCCCACTGTGATTGAGGGCGGTAGCATGCACGGTCTTTGGCTCACAGTGCAGGTGCCGCAAGATGCGAAGCCCGGGACATATAAAGGTTATGTGGAACTCACATGCAAGGGTAAAACCGCAAAATACAGTTATACAGTGAAGGTCCTTAACCGCACATTACCGCAGCCGAGGGAGTGGGCATTCCACCTCGATTTGTGGCAGAATCCATACGCTGTTGCGCGTGTACACAATGTTGAACTATGGAGCAAGGCGCATTTTGATGTTCTTCGTCCATATATGCAGAAGTTGGCTTCGGCTGGCCAAAAGGCAATTACAGCTACGTTAATAGACCGTCCATGGGACGGACAGACTTACGACCCGTTCGGAAGCATGGTCACATGGATAAAGAAAGCCGACGGCACATGGATGTACGACTTTACAATCTTTGACCGTTGGGTGGAGTTCATGATGCAGTGCGGCATAGACAAGGAGATAACCTGTTTTTCAATGATTCCATGGAAACTCTCTTTCCGTTATTATGACCAGGCAACCCACTCCCACAAGTATATCAACTGTGCACCGGGTGATGAGGTCTATGCACAGTTCTGGGGCGGAATGTTGAGCGCTTTTGCTGCTCACCTCAAGGAAAAGGGGTGGTTCAATAAGACATTTATCTCAATGGACGAGCGCAGTCTGCAGCAGATGCAGGCGGCAATAAAGGTAATCAAGGAGTATGCCCCCGGCATGAAGATTTCAATGGCAGGCAACTACCACCCCGAAATTGAACCTGACATCTATGATTATTGCCTTGATATCTTTGCATACGGCGCATATACTCCGGAACTCATTGCAAGCCGCAGGGCTCAGGGTAAAGTATCGACCTATTACACATGCTGCAGTGCTGAATACCCTAATCTCTTTACCTTCACGGCTCCGGCTGATGCAGAATTCATAGCGCTTGAGGCGCTGGCAAAGGACCTTGACGGCTACTTGCGTTGGGCGTACAACAGTTGGACTGTAACACCTGAGAAAGATTCCCGTTTTACGGCATGGCCTGCCGGTGATACATACGTTGTTTATCCTTTTAGTGTAAGTTCTGTACGCTGGGAGCGCCTTGTACAAGGAATCCAGCAGTTCGAGAAATACAGGATTCTGCTTGCCGAAGCAGAGGCCAAAGGAAATACTTCACGTGTAAAGGCTCTTAATAAACTGCTCAAGAGCATTGACATAAAGAAAATTTCAACCGATAGCGAAAAAATGGTAAACGGTTTCCGCAACGGTTTGAACAGAATGTAATAATCAATAGATGAAAAAAAGGATTGTAGGTGTGTTGCTGCTTCTTCTCTGTTGCGTTGCTGCAGATGCAAAGGTGTATAAGGTCGTTGATGTGCCGATGGTGCACCTCAAGGACCGTACCCGTTATGTGAGCAACCCCGATGGCATTCTCTCTCAGCAAGCGGTGGCGACAATCGACAGCATGCTGTTTGCCCTTGAGGAACAGACGGGCATTCAGGTTGTTGTGGCAGTGCTCACGGGTATTGAAGGCGGCGACTGCTTTGAGTTTGCCCACCGTCTTGGAGAAGAAAACGGGGTGGGCGAGAAAGAAAGTGACAACGGTCTTGTTGTATTGCTTTCTACCGAAGAACGCTGTGTACAGTTTGCTACGGGTTATGGGCTTGAGGGAGTGATGCCCGATGCTCTGTGCAAGCGTATCCAGCAGCGTTACATGGTAGAGCATTTTGCCGATGATGATTGGGATGCCGGAATGGTTGCCGGAATGCGTGCCGTCTGCAGTGTGCTTGACGGCACAATGGAGAACCCGGAAGATGAACTTGACTCTGATGATATCATAGCAATTGCGGTAACCATTGCAGTTATTATTTTCGTATTGCTCTTTGTCTCCATAATGGTGTGGTACAGTAGCGGTTGCCCCAAGTGTCACAAGCATAACCTTCAGCGCGTGACTTCCCGTGTGGCAGAGCATTGCAATGGCTATGACATTGTGGAAACTACATATAAATGCAAGGATTGTGGTGCGATATTTACCCGAAAGAGCAGTTCCGGTAACAACCGCGGCAGTGGCACTGCGGGTGGAATCTTTGTCGGCGGCATCGGAAGAGGCGGCGGTTTCGGCGGCGGTTTCAGCGGTGGCAGTTTTGGCGGTGGCAGTTTCGGCGGTGGAGGTGCCGGCAGCCGTTTCTGATTAATTTAAAAACTTAAAATCACACATATATGAAAAGAACAGTAATTATAGTATCAGTAATTGTACTTGTCGTTGTAGCGGCATGGGCTATAATGGGTTATAACGGTCTGGTGCAGGCCGATGAGGCTGTAAGTACAGCATGGAGCAATGTCGGAAACCAGTATCAGCGCCGTGCCGACCTTATCCCTAATCTTGTAAACACGGTCAAGGGTTATGCGGCACATGAGCAAGAGACACTTGAAGCGGTAGTTGCCGCGCGTACACGTGCTACACAGGTGGCTGTCGATGCGGAGAACATGACCCCCGAGTTGCTCCTGCAATACCAAAAGGCACAAGGTGAGGTGGGTGCAGCGCTTGGTCGCCTGCTTGCAATAACCGAGGCTTATCCCGATTTGAAGGCTAACAGCAATTTCCTTGAACTGCAGGCTCAACTTGAAGGCACAGAGAACCGTATAAGTGTTGCGCGCATGAAGTTCAATGAGGCTGCCAAAGAGTACAATACTTCAATACGCAAGTTCCCCAGGAATCTGCTGGCAAGTATGTTCGGCTTTGAAAAACGCCCATATTTCGAGGCGCAGGAGGGCGTTGAAAATGTTCCTGTAGTACAGTTCTGATAATTAAATCAATAATACTATGGAATTGACAGAATCAATAAAGTATGTCGGGGTAGATGACCTTGATATCGACCTCTTCGAAAGCCAGTATATCGTGCCCGAAGGAATGGCATACAACTCATACATAATCCTTGATGAAAAGGTCGCAATTATGGACACAGCTGATGTCCGTAAAGGTACAGAATGGTGGCATAATGTGCGCGAGACACTTGCAGGTCGCACACCCGATTATCTCGTAGTGCAGCACCTTGAACCCGACCATGCGGCAATGATTGCCGAGGTTGTAGCGGAGTATCCGTCTGTGAAGATTGTGACTACGGCTGCAGCGGTTAAAATGTTGCCGCAGTTCTTTGCAGGTGTAGACTTCAGCGACCGTGTGGTAACGGTGAAAGAGGGCGATACTCTCTCTTTGGGTATTCACACGCTGCAGTTCTTCGTAGCCCCGATGGTACATTGGCCTGAGGTTATGGTCTCTTATGAACAGAGCGAGAAAGTGCTTTTTTCTGCCGATGCATTCGGCAAGTTCGGTGCATTGTGCAACGAGGGTCCTTGGGACTGCGAGGCACGCCGTTACTACATAAACATCTGTGGCAAGTACGGTGCTCAAGTGCAGGCGCTGCTCAAGAAGGCTGCTACACTTGATATAAAGACAATATGCCCGTTGCATGGTCCGGTGCTTACAGAGAATCTTGGTCATTATATTGGCCTTTACGACACGTGGAGCAAGTACGAGCCAGAGACTGAGGGTGTGCTTGTGACATACGCATCAATCCACGGCGGAACTGCGGTTGCTGCCAACCGTCTGGCGGATATTCTGCGCGAAAAGGGCGCGCCAAAGGTCGTGGTCACCGACCTCTCGCGTTGTGACATGGCAGAGGCTGTAGAGGATGCTTTCCGTTATAGCCACATGGTTGTGTGCGCTGCGTCGTACGATGCCGATGTGTTCCCTCCGATGCACGATTTTCTGCATCACCTCAAGATAAAAGCCTATCAGAACCGCCATGTTGCAATTGTGGAGAACGGTTCATGGGCTCCTACTGCAGGCCGTGTAATGCGTGCAATGCTTGAGGGAATGAAGAATATCAGTATTGTGGAGCCTATGGTAACCATCCGTTCACGCATGAAGGAAAGTGATATACCGGCAATGGAACAACTTGCTGATGCGCTTTTGGCGTAATCAACGGTTTCTTTTAAGATTTAAGGACAGGCCTGCCATTCGGTTGGCCTGTTTCGCTGTTTTATAGTGTTTTATTTATAAATGTTTGTTTTTATGAATATTATATTATACCTTTGCTTTGCTATATTTGGTGCCTTGCGACCGAATAGGAATGAACATGAAAAACAAATCATAAATACTAACCATTAAAATCACTTCAATGAAAAAGATTTATCTGATGCTTGTCTCTTTCATCTGTATGGCATTTGCCGTGCAGGCAGAGACAGTGACTGTGACCGATCTTTCACAGTTGAGCAATGACAATGTGTACACAATCCGCAGTGCACGTGCCTTCCTGATGTACAGTTCTGCTTCGGGCGTTTCCGGCCAAATCTGTTCAAGTACAGGTAGCGTCGTAGGTACTGTAACGCAGGACCCTTACGACGTGAACCAGCAGTTCCGTATCGAGAACAAGAACGGCAACTATTATCTCTACAGCATGGGTGCCGAGAAGTATGTCGATAAGAACGGCAACTATTCTGCATCGGCAACTGATGCCATGACAATTACAAATCTTGGCGGTACTTATCCTTGGAAACTCCTTATCGGTGGCAATGGCATGAACTCTCAGGTGCCGGGCCAGATGCCTGCCGGTATTGTTGTGAACAGTTGGGTGCAGACAGACGAAGGTAACTGCTATATCATTGAGGAGGTTGTTCTTGGCCCTAAGGAATATACAATTGATGTCCTTGGTACTGATGACGCTGCAGCAGGCGTTGTTTATGAGGGCGCTGAGTACAAAGACGGCGGCACATTCTCAACAGAGGCTGTTGTAAAGAAGTCGCACTTTACTGCAAATGTCCTTGAAGGCAAGATTGCAGTAGTGACACTCGACGGTACAAAGGTGTATGTAAGTTACTTTGACGAGACTACAAAGTTCTACACAATACAGAACGGCAAGGGCGGTTATGTAAGCGTTAACCCAACATACATGAATGGCGGTGCCTTGACATTGGCGAACAAGAATACCCCAATGGACAACCAAGGTATCTGGGCATTTGTGAAGAGCGGCAACGCCTACAAGGTATATAACTATTCTACCGGCCTTGCGAAGGTTCTTGGTATGACAGGAAGCGAGGCAAGTGCACGCGCAAAGATGGTAGACCCGGCGACAACTGCATATACAATAGAGTACGACGGTACGCTCAACTTCGGTAATGGCGAGCCTTCATATATCAAGTGGAAAGGTACAGCAAGCCAGTACTGGAACGACCGCAACAGTTATTTGGCTCTTTGGAACAGCACAGGTGCAATAGGTGACACCGGCAGCAAGTTCTTCCTCACAGAGGTTGACTGCACTCAGTTCCCCGATGAATATTTCTATGAGGTATCGGACATCGAGGGTATCGCTGCATTCTCTCCAAAGAATCCTAATACATTGTGGTACAGAACATCTGCCGAGGCTTCAGGTGTAAGCAATCCATGGATGGAGTATGCATTGCCTTTGGGTAACGGCGAACTTGGCTGTATGGTATTCGGCGGTGTTCACAACGAGGAACTCCAGTTCAATGAAAAGACATTGTGGAGCGGTCCGTCAAATACTGTAGGTGCCGCCGGTGGCAACCGTACATTCATGAATTTTGGTTCACTCATCATCCAGAACAATGACGATGCTATTTGGGAGGGTGTTACCGATTATGTACGTTACCTTGACATTGAAGAGGGTATCGCAGGCGTTGAGTTCAAGAATGCGAGAGGCGCAAAGCAGGTTCGCAAGTTCTTCAGTTCTGCTCCCGACCAGGCTATCGTAGGTCATTATACAGTAGATAATGGTGAGACACTTAACCTTACATTCCGTCTCCAGCCAGGTACCGGTATCGGTGCAAGCGCTGTTACATATACCGACAATATGGCTGAGTTTACTGGCGCAATGACATCTGTAAACTTTGCAGCACGCATGCACGTCGTTGCAAACGAGGGTGCTACAGTGACAAGCACTGCAAGCGGCATTACAGTGCGCAACGCTACAGAGGTTACATTCTTCCTCAAGGGCGCTACAAACTTCAACGGCGATATGGAAGTTCTCAACAACTACTTTACAACAGAGACACCAGCCGATGTGAATGCTCGTGTAAAGAGTGAGATTGATGCTGCAGCAGCAAAGGATTATGCAACTCTTGAGGCAGACCACGTTGCCGACTTCACAGCAATTACAAAGCGCATGACATTCGACCTTGGACTTACAACTCCTACGGTTGACACAAAGACCTTGATTGACAATTACTATCCGAATAACAGCGGTGCGAACAGCAAGGCTAATGACCATCTGTTCCTTGAGCAGCTCTACTTCCACTATGGACGTTACTTGGCTATCGGCTCTAACCGCAAGCCTATCGCGGCTCCTAACAATCTTCAGGGTATCTGGAACAACAAGGGTACAGATTCTCCATGGAACTCTGATATCCACACCAACATCAACATTCAGATGAACTACTGGCCGACAGAGATTACTAACCTCAGCGACCTCCACAAGCCATACGTGAACTTCATTATCCGTGGTGCACAGAGCGATGGTTGGAAGAAGGTAGCCCAGCAGTACAACAATGGTTATGGTTGGAGCGTGTTGACCGAGTCTTCTCTCTACAACAGTATGAGTACATGGGGTAGCAACTATCTTGTTGCCAATGTATGGTACACAAGCCACTTGTGGACACACTACCGTTATACTCAGGACAAGGAGTTCTTGAAGAAGGCATTCCCTGTAATGTGGAGTTGTGCCGAGTTCTGGTTCCATCGTCTGATTGAGGACCGCAAGGTTAAAGATGGCACATTCGTTGCTCCTAACGAGTTCAGTGCCGAGCAGCACGGAAACGAGAGCGAGGACGGTACTGCACATGCACAGCAGATGATAAGTTACCTGTTCCAGAACCTTACCGATGCTATCGAGATTCTTGGTGTTGAGAATACAGGCCTCTCGCAGGCAGATGTAGAGAAACTTGCTCTCTATCTTGAGAAGACCGACAAGGGTCTCCACACCGAGACATACGATGGCGCTTGGGGCAATCCTTTCAATGGCGTTAAGACAGGCGAACTATTGCTCCGCGAGTGGAAGTACTCTCCTTACAGTGTAGGTGAAAGAGGTCACCGTCACATTTCACACTTGATGGCTCTCTTCCCAATGGATCAGATAACTCCGGAGAGCGAATATTTCGTTCCTGCCGTAAATGCATTGAAGCATCGTGGCGATGCTGCTACAGGCTGGTCAATGGGTTGGAAGGTTAACCTTTGGGCACGCGCTCAGGATGGTGACCACGCTCACATCATCATTAAGAATGCTTTGAAGCACTCAACAACATACGGTACAGACCAGGGTCAGGGCGGTATCTACTATAACCTCTTTGACAGCCATGCTCCGTTCCAGATTGACGGTAACTTCGGCGTATGCTCAGGTATGGCAGAGATGCTTCTGCAGAGCGCTCACGGATACGTAAACATCCTTCCTGCACTCCCCGTAGTTTGGGAAAAGAAGGGTACTGTTACAGGCATGAAGGCTATGGGTAACTTTACTGTTGACTTCAACTGGGCAGAGGGCAAGTGCCAGAAGGCCACTGTTATAAGCAATGCCGGTGCAGAACTCAAGGTACGTTGCGCACGCGGTGCAATGACACTTGACAGGGCTAAGATTACTGTAAACGGTGCTGAGGTGTCTGTAACTGTTGACGAGAACGGTATTGCAACAATTCCTTGTGTAAAGGACGATGTGGTTGAGATTGACTTCACAACAGAGACTGCTATTGAGCACATTGTTGCAACTGATACACAGAATGGCAGCAATGCACTCTATGACCTCAATGGTCGTCGTGTGAATGATATTCTGACTGGTAAAATATACATTCAGAACGGAAAGAAACAGCTTGCAAAGTAATTTGCAGATGTTTAATTACAAAGAAATATGCTCCCTCATGCGAGGGAGCATATTTCTTTGTAATATCAATGCCTTATTGAACGGCGTAATCAATACAGTCTTGTCATTTCCTTTCGAGTTCCTGGAGTTCCTCCATCTTCTTATTGGCAAGGAACTCGTATACTCCGCATAGGTGTTCGCGCACCTTTCCATGTCCGAATTCATAGACCTTTGTTACAAGTCCGTCAAGGAAGTCGCGGTCGTGGCTAACGCAAATGAGCGTGCCGTCAAAGTCTTGGAGCGCCTGCTTGAGTATGTCTTTTGTCTTAAGGTCAAGGTGATTTGTGGGCTCGTCAAGTATGAGCAGGTTTACCGGCTCAAGCAATAGTTTCATGAGTGCAAGGCGTGTGCGCTCGCCGCCGGAGAGCACTTTTACTTTCTTTGCACTTGCCTCGCCGCCGAACATGAATGCACCTAAAAGGTCACGTATCTTGTTACGTATATCACCCTTTGCAACGTCATCAATGGTCTGGAATACGGTGAGTTCCTCATCAAGCAATGATGCCTGGTTCTGTGCAAAGTAACCTATCTGCACGTTGTGCCCCAACTGCAATGAACCTTCATGTTCCAGTTCCTTCATGATGCACTTTACAAGCGTTGATTTGCCCTCGCCGTTACGGCCTACAAAGGCAATCTTGTTGCCTCGCTCGACGGTTAACGTGGCGTTGGAGAAGATTCTCTTTTCGCCGAAGGCCTTGCCCACTCCCTCCATTATGACAGGGTACTGTCCCGAACGTGGTGAGGGCGGGAACTTGAGTCTTAGTGCAGATGTATCTTCTTCGTCAACCTCAATGATTTCCAGTTTTTCAAGCATTTTTACGCGGCTCTGCACCTGAAGGGTCTTGGAATATGTGCCCTTGAAACGTTCGATGAAGTCCTTTGTTTCCTGAATCATCTTCTGCTGCTCTTCGTATTGCTTCATCTGTTGTTGCCGGCGTTCAGCGCGCAGTACAAGGTATTGCGAATAGTTTACCTTGTAGTCATATATACGTCCCATTGTTACTTCAATGGTGCGGGTCGTTATGTTGTCGACGAACTTGCGGTCGTGGCTTATCACAACAACTGCCTTGCCGTTGTTGATGAGGAATTCCTCGAGCCAGCCTATTGATTCAATGTCGAGGTGGTTTGTGGGCTCGTCAAGCAAAAGTACATCGGGATTGCGCAAGAGCATCTTTGCAAGTTCTATGCGCATGCGCCATCCGCCTGAGAACTCGCTGGTCTGTCGTCCGAAGTCGCTGCGCTCAAAACCCAATCCAAGCAATGTCTTCTCTACATCCTCTTCAAAATGGGTCATGTCAATCGCATAGAACTTTTCGCTCTTGGTGGCAACCTCCTCTATCAGTGACATGTATTCGTCGCTTTCGTAATCGGTGCGTGTTGCAAGTTCGTTATTGAGACGGTCAAGTTCTGCCTCCATTTCGTACAGATGAGCAAAAGCCTGCGATGCTTCCTCGAACACGGTACGTCCGTCTTCGGTCATCAGGTGTTGCGGCAGGTATGCAATCACAGTGTCCTTGGGTGCCGATACCGTGCCGCGTGTTGCTGTGCGCACTCCTGCAAGAATCTTCAGCAGGGTACTTTTGCCTGCGCCGTTCTTGCCCATGAGCGCAATGCGGTCCTTCTCGTTTATTACAAATGAGACATCACTGAAAAGTGTTGTCCCGCCAAATTCAACAGTCAATCCGTCTACTGATACCATATAATATTATAATGTTTTCTGAATCTTATGCAAAGATAGTCACAAACGAGCGAATGTGGTGCAAGCGAATGTGTGAAAATGCGTTTTAGGGGCAGTAGTAAATATATGTTGCTTGTGTTTTTGTGTTTTTTTGATAGAATTGGACGCTTTTGAAGCAAAAAGTTTGCGGGAAGATATTTTTGCACTATATTTGCACTGAAGCATGGGACTTCTGTGCTTTGTCAAAAAACTTTTTCCATGAAATTCACTCTGTGCCGTGGGGCAGGGGTGGATTGTTTTTTTTGTTTAACCTTTAATCGGTTTTTTATGGAAAAGGTTTCCTTTTATGAGTGTGTAGCCCGCTGCATTGCCGGCGGCAAGTTGGTAATGAGTGACAGCATGGTGAATGCTGCCATCAGGTGGCGTAGCGAATATATCCATGGTCTCAGCGGGGCCGAGCGCTATCGCGAACTGCTGTCATTGGGTGATTTCTGCATTGAGCAACGTCGTGACCGTGAGGCAATGGACACCTACGTAGACGTACTCGACTATGTGCTACGCGACGGATGTGTGGCAAAACGTAACCGTGAGCGGTTCTACCGGCAGGCTGCCGATGGTATAATGTGCCTTAGCGGCAGTGCGGACGAGGTGGTGTGGGAAATATGCTCGCAGATGTGTGACAGATGGAGGTGACTGCAAGGTCAAGACGGGTGGCAATGTCTCAGTTGCCGCCCGTTTGGGTATTTTCGGGAATTGTATTCTCCTTGATTACTTTCAATGCTTTTTCCTTGTTCTCTTCTGTCACAACCACATATACATCGCCAATATTTGCAGCGTACTGCGAAATTACAGCACCCACAGTCTCGTCGTTTATTGCACATGGGATGCTGTTGGCATTAAGCAATCCTTTGACCAGTTGTGCCTGCCATACGTTGCCGGCAAACACCTGTACGAGTCTTTCTTCATTAATGCTTTTCATGATTACCTCCTTGTTTACAGTTAAACAATCTATATTGTCCCTTTGTTGGGGGTATAAGTACAATAATAAAAACTGTTTTCTTGGGGCGAATATACCTTGTGCGCCAATAAAATCAAATACCCGGGCATATTTTTAATTATTAAAATTTCTTAAAAATACTATAGGTTCATGCATATTGTCTATTTTTGTAAAAAGAGGCAGTGCACATGCACGGCCACAGATTGACTAATTTAATATTTTGACTATGATAGATGTAAAAGCATGCCTTAACGAGGCTGAAGAGATGATGCAGATGAGTATCATGCACCTTGAGGACGAGTATTCACACATTCGTGCCGGCAAGGCGAATGTACACATACTCGATTGTGTAAGGGTTCATTCATACGGTTCGGAAATGCCGTTGAACAATGTAGCAACAATTACAACCCCCGACTTGCGCACAATTGCAATCAAGCCTTGGGACAAGAACATGATTGCTCCAATAGAAAAGGCAATCATTGATTCTCCTGTAGGCATCATGCCGACCAACAACGGCGAAGTTATAATCATTGCCATACCGCCATTGACAGGTGAACGCCGCAAGGATTTGGTAAAGCAGTGTTCTCATGAACTTGAGACTGCTAAGATTAGTATCCGCAATGCGCGACGCGATGGCATTGAAACCATGAAGAAGTCAGTGAAGGACGGTACTCCCGAAGACGTTGCAAAGGACGGTGAGGAGAGCCTGCAGAAGATTCACGACAAATACATAAAGAAGGCCGAGGAAATCTTTGCAGCCAAGGAGAAAGAAATCATGACTGTATAAAAACGGTTATAGAGAGTGCAGGGTACTGTTATAAGAAGTTCAGGCAGTGTCTATGGCGTGCGCGCTGTGGACGGTACGCTTGTTGACTGCAGGGTCAAGGGCAACTTCCGTCTCAAGGGTATAAGGAGTACAAACCCCGTTGCCGTTGGCGACCATGTGCGGTTTGATGTGCGTGAAGACGGTACTGCGTACATTGTTGAAATCCTTGAACGCAAGAACTACATTGTGCGCAAAGCCTCCAACCTCTCGAAGCAGTCGCATATCCTTGCCGCCAACCTTGACCTCTGTTTTCTTATCGTAACAATCAATCATCCTGCTACGGCTACAACTTTCATTGACCGCTTTTTAGCGGCGGCCGAAGCCTATCGCGTTCCGGTTGTTCTTGTGTTCAACAAAGTTGATTTATACAATGGATGCGAGTGTGAGGAACTGGAGTATCTGACAGCGCTGTACAGCAGCATCGGTTATGAGTGTCTGCGCACGAGCGCAACAGAGCACAACGGTATAAATGAACTCAAGGAGATGATGCGTGGCAAGGTTTCCCTGCTTGCCGGCAATTCAGGTGTAGGGAAATCAAGCATTGTAAATGCCATTGCCCCCGAAATTGCAGCGCGGGTAGGTGAGATTTCAAAAACCCATGACACGGGAATGCATACCACTACATATACCGAAATGTTTGAGTTTATGCCGGGTAGTTTTATTGTTGATACCCCGGGAGTAAAGGGTTTCGGAACTTATGACATGGAGGTTGAGGAGATTTCGCACTACTTTGTGGAGTTCTTCAGGTTGTCAAAGGATTGCCGCTACGGAAACTGTACGCATACCCATGAACCCGGTTGTGCTGTGCTTGAAGCACTCGAAAGTGGTAGGCTTGCACCGTCGCGCTATCAGTCGTACCTGAGCATGCTCGAGGATAAGGACGAGGGTAAGTACCGGGCATCGGAGTAATACAGTGCGAGGCAACGGAATTCCGTTGCCTCGCACTGTATTAATAGATATATGTCTGTTTTCAATACAAAGCCTCGTACCGGCTGGCAATCTTCTTCCAAGTGTAGTGCTCTTGTGCCAGTTCCTTCATAACAGTGCCGTCAAGGTCCTCTCTTTTTATGAGTTCGGCAAGTTCTTTGGCATTGTTGTAATAATATGCTTTGTTGAATGTTGTCTCGCGGTTATAAACGACATCAAATGCCAGCACCGGGCGTCCCGAGAACATTGCCTCCACAAGCGAAGGGTTTGTGCCGCCTGCGCTGTGTCCGTGAACATAGAATTTGGCATTCTTGCGCATTGCATACAGTACTTCAAGGTTGTATATGCTGTCGGCAATGATTATATTGCTGTATTTGTTCTTGTATTCCTCTTTCAGTTTGCGGCTGTAGCCGTTGCGGTCCCAGTTGCCGATGAAGATAAGTTTCTCCTTGCTTTTTGCAAAAGTCTCTAAGGTTATGTGGCAGTTGTTCTCTGGTTCAATACGGCACACGCTCATAGTATATCCCTTTTCTGTGAGGCCATAACTTTGCAAAATCTCCCTTTCTCGCTCTGCTGAAACATTGTCCATTACAGCATGGTCGCCTCCATAGGTTATCAGCGTGGTTTTTTTCCTGTACAACTGTCTGGCGTAGTCCTGTATTCCCTTGTTGTCGGTAATGATTGCATCGGCATACCGCACTGCTATGCTTTCTGATGCCTTCAGGAATTTGCGTACCCAGTTCTTCCATTTGGCACGGCGATGTTCAAGACCGTCTATGTTGACAATGATTCTGCTGCGGCTGAGGAGTTTGAGTATCGGTATGAACATACATCCCGAAACTCCGAGAACCAGAATGGTATCATATCCACTGATGCAGCATAGCATTGACACGATGTCGTACGGGATACTATGTGCGCCGTTGGCATGCAGAGGAATATATTTCAGCCTTGCACCTTTGTACTGCTTTGCCTTTGACGGAATGTCCTTGCTGCTGCAGAACACAGTGTACTGAATATCATCGGAGCAGTTTTCCCCGATAATATTCTCAACAAGTGTTTCAAATCCTCCGTATTTTGCAGGGACACCTTGTGTCCCGATTATAGCAATTTTCTTCATCAGTCTGTCATGCGGGTTTCGTAAAGACCTGCTCAATCATCTGTAACATGTTCTTCTCGCTATACTCAGCCGAGTACTCAAGTGCATTCTTTGCCAAAGATAAGAATAACTTTTTATTTGTTAAAATATCTTGAATACAATGTTCGATTTTGTCAAGATTATCAGCATCTATTCTGTATCCGTTCTTTCCGTCCTCAACCATTTCTGCTATTCCGCCCACTGTAGGTACTATTACCGGCAGACCGGCTGTCATGGCTTCAAGCGCTGTGAGTCCGAAGGTTTCAATAAACCTATGTTTGTCCGACAGATTGACTACAACCGATGCTTTGCCATAGAACGGGACAACATCATTCTGTCTTGGATGAATGTCAAGGTTTGCCGGTATCTCAATTCTGTACTCTTGCAGATATGCGGCAATGTTATCTTCACTCTCGTTCAGCACCAGTTCAAAATTGAAATCCTTTAGCCTACGTGCAAGTTCAATGAACTCTCTTGTGCCTTTGTACTTCTTGAGCGAGCCCAGCATCAGCACCCTTTTGCTTTCAAATGCCCTTTCCGCATCTGGGGTTACCTGTTGTTTAAATGTTGTCTGCAACGCATTTGGGATAATGTAGACCCGCTTCTTACGGCGCAGGAACTGCCGCTGGTATTTCGAAACGCAAATTATATCACTTGCAATCAACTGCATCACCTTTGCCAGAATGCGATATGCCGTGCTTTTTGCCTTTGCATTCTCATGGTAATGGTAAATTACCCGTTTTCCGGCGATGCGTCCGCCAAGTGCAGCACCAACCGGCAGAATTGTGTTGATGTATATTACAGTGTCTTTTTTGAACACGTAACCCAGCGCAATGAAGAATACCTGCAGTTGCACCCAAGCATAACGCATGGCCCTTATCGCTACGTTGCGCGAAAAGGTGTAATTGTATTGTCGCATGCGTAGGTTCGCTTCTCCTTTAATCTCATCAAGCACGCCACCACGTGAGGTTATCAGGTCTACGCTGTATCCATTTGTAGTCAGTCCGCTCACCACAGCCTTCAGCATTTTGGGGCTTCCGCTGTAGTCATTGAACAGATGAAAACAGGCTATTCTTTTCATTTTCGTGTCTTTATAGTGTTGTTTTGTTTAATTCTCTCTATGAGGGAGTACCCGCAAGGGAGGGAGTTCTTTATCTTTTTAGGCGAAATAAGAGATTCTTCGCGTTGCTCAGACGTGTTGTTGAGGGCTTTGCCCGAAAAATGACAAGAACAATGGAAAGGTAATGTTGAAACAAAAACAGTATTATTCAATCGCTTTAATCAGACTGTTCCAAACGGCAAACAACTCCTTCTCGTCACCATCTGCTTTTCTGCCTTCGCGCAGAGTAAAGCGCGATATAATGTCCAGCAGATAGAGCCTGTAATCCTCCCGTTTTATCCATGCCCCCTCTTTGCTGTTCATGAAGGAGATAATCTCCTTAGCACCCCATCTCTTTTCAAAAACAGCCGTTTGGGTAAAGAAATGGTAACGGTCAATCCCGGGAGGATAACTCTTGGCGGCATATTCAAAGTCAAATACAAACAGCCTGCCCTTCTCCACAAACATGTTCCAGGGAGTGAAATCGCCATGGCAGGCCGAAAATTCAACATCATGCCTACAGTACTTCCTTTTTGTTTCTGCGATTGCATTGGCAATGACCGCGCTATCAACTTTGTCTGGCAACCATTCTATATGCTTTTCAAGTGACACAATTGAGTGGTAGTAATCGCTTTTTTCAAAAAGAATCCTTTCTTTTGTCTTGTCGTGCAGTAGCGCAAGGAATCTCTCATGTAGGACGCTCCATTCATGGATGATTGCCGATGAACCTGTCTTTGCGGTACTTTGCGCAAAAATATGCGTACCGCTATCCAGTGTGCCGCAGTATAGTGTATTTGGAATACTCGTTACCCCCTTGCCGGCCAGCCATGTGAGCATTTCGCTTTCTTTGGCAAAAAGTCCTTTAATATCATTGCTCTCGCTCAATTTGCAGTAACCCAGTATACGTTCACCGCTCGCCAACTGCATGGTTATCTTCTGGTGTACACTGGGTGTACCCTCGAAAATGCTGAACTCTATATGCTCTGTCTCGAATATATTGCACAGAAGTGTGTTCAGTTCCTTTTTCAATGAGCAATGCTGTGTTGTGGCATGTATTGCCTTGCGCACCGGTGGTAGCCAATACAATATAGGCAACAGCGCCTTAACCATTTTCCCCTTGATGCCGCTTGGTTGGTACAGGTTCATTGCCGTGCGCATGCCCCGCACCGGCATAATCCAGTATTTGCCGTCGCTGTTCCCAAAACGGTAGAATTTCTCTCCGCCTGTGAGGTCAAGGATTTTATCAAGAGCGGTCATTGCTGGTTTTTGTAAATAAGAAAACTGCGAGTAAGCGAGTGAAGAGCCTGCTGACTGAGAAGAGTGAGTTCTTTATCTCTTCGGAAGAGAGTGGAAAAGGTATTATTAAACCTGGAAACACTTGTTCTTCAGCAAATCCCTGTATTCATTGCCGCGGGCTTCCCAAAGGAATTGTTCGCCGGCGTGCTTTGCATTCTCTCCAAGGCGCTTGCGTTCCTCCTTACAGGTGAGGCGCTGCATTGCCGTTGACATGTTTGCAATAACCTCATCGCGTGAGGTGCGCGGTATAATTACGGCATACTCATTGGAGAAATAGCGTGTGTAGCCTGTGGTGTCAATGCATATAAGCGGCTTGCCCATTGCCATAGTATCAAATGAAACTGTCACTGCACCTTCTTTCAGCGAGGCATTCACAACAACATCGGCACCGGAGAGCAACCTGTAATACTCTTTCATAGGGACATTACCGGTGAAAGTAATCTGCTCCTGCAATCCAAGTCTCTCCGCTAACAGTGTAAGTCTTGACTTGTCACTGCCTTTGCCAACAATGGTAAGGTGCATGCGCCTGTAGTCCTTTGCAGCACGTGCAAAACTCTCAATAACAAGGTCGAATCCCCGCCATGCGTCAAGACGGCCAACAGTCATGAACTCTATTCTGCCATTATCTGTGTTTTGTACAGTTGCTGCATGCTCGATTCTTTCGACTGCAACATCGGTAAAAAGCACGCTTTTATCGCGGTATTTTGCCGGCAGCAGGTCACGTGTTATTTCGGTTTTGCTGAGTATTATATCTGCTTTTCTGCAACGTTCCCTGAAACCTCTGTTCAAGGGCAAGGCCTTTATTGTCATGCGGCGTATCCATTCAATAAGGCGGTTTTTGTGTGCATAGTGCCTGCTGTACTCTGCCGGGATTGTTTCAAGTCCGCCAATAGGCCCCCACACGAAGAACTGCTTTTGCCCGTAGGAACTTACCTTCCATAGTGCATTGCCGTATGTAAGGTGGTGGAACACCTTTATCCCATTCTCTTGCATTGTGCGCTTTACAATGCTGTTGGTGCAGTATTGCCATATATTGTAATATGTGCGCACACCACGCATACCTTTTTTCCAGAACCTTGCCCACTTTGGCAGGTCAAAGTAGAGGAAATGTATGCTGGCAAATTCGGGGTGAGCAGCAATCCATGGCTCTATTGTGCCCCTGTTGCTCTCACGCGTGAGCACCCAAAGTTCAAAGTGCTTAGACATCTCGAGTACCCAGTGCCAGCCCACGCCAATCTCGCTGCCGAGCCCCGGCTCGCAGGCGTATGCCGATACAAATATTTTTACTTTTCCAGCGGGTATATTGTCATTCATTTACGGGTAATTTAATCAAATCCTTCTGTGCAACGAACCACGGAATAAGTTTCTTGCAAACAGGTATGCAGGCAACAGACAATAGCAAAGTTATTATGGCAATACTCCAATTGTTGTTCAGGATATCAATTCCGGTCTTTGGCATTAGTACCATCAGCGGGCGGTATATCATGTGGTGTACGCAAAGCAGGATAAGTGAATATTGACCGCAATATGTTACAAAAGGGAGTGATTTTATCTTCTTGCAAATAAGTATTATAAGTATCGTTCCAATAAAACTTGCAAAATAGGTAAATGGTCCTTCGATGATATTGTAATGGAATGAAATTCTTGTGTATGTGTATTCAGAAAAAATGAATGCAGGTATCCACAAAGCAATAACCATCAGTAAACTGTATTTGTCATATTTGTTAGGGTATATGAGCGTAGTCCTTTTAAGATAATACCCTGTGGCAAAGAATGGAAGTGTGGTGAGAGCAACATCCATAAACATAGGAGTAATAATTCCTTTCTGTCCCAGTAGCCACCCAATGAATCCTAATATAATAATGCTGGTAATGCGCAGATATTCCTTTTTTATGGTTTTGTTGATTATGTACAAGTATATATTGCTCCAAAAAAGAGAAACCAAGAACCATATTGGTCCATTGAAATATTGTCTGTTGAAGAATAGGTCGGTTATTCCTTCTGCATGAGTGATAAGCAACTGTGGTGCGCAAAACTTTAATGCATAGAATACTATGTATGCTGTAAAATAGAAGAACAAGAACGGAACCAGCAAACCGTTTATTTTTTTTATAATGAAAGTCGTGCCATTGTCATATTCCTTGAAGAATAATCCGGATAGCACGAAGAATGCAGGCATTATGTAACTGCCGATTCCAATAAGTTGAAAATGAACACCGGTGTGCCCTAGAACTATGCATATTATGCATATACCCTTTGCCAAGTCAATGAATTCAATTCTTTTTTGTGCCATCTGTGCAGTTGTTGTATTTTATGATTCTGTAAATATGCATAAAAATGTTCATAAACGGAGAAAGAATATTTGTTATAAACGCATAACTCTTAGGATATTTCTGTGCAGTCTTGACAAGTGTGCCTTGTTCAATGCTTATACCCTGTATGTTTTCAACAATGTTTGTTGATTTATTCTTGATGCTGTCATAAAAGAAGAAATAACTCCTTAAAGGTAAATAGCACTCTTTGCCCAACAGCCATTTCATGTAGTTCCGGACAGGCACGTTTGATTCCTTAAATGTTGTATTTATCATTGTGTCCATCCTTTTTGCCAATCTCAAAGAACTATATATAATCTCTTTAGAATTATATGCGGTCATTGTTGTTGAAATGCTTGATTTGTTGTAGTGAATCATTAAGATTGGTTGATATTGTGTACGTTTTGCGTAATGGACGAGTTTATGTACCCAGTCTACATCCTCAATCCTTTCATTCTCAATGAAAAATAAGTCATATTCAATAATTAACGACTTTAAGAATATGAATTTCCATGGTGCGTATGGGATAGAGTTCTTCTCAATCTGCTCATCGCCGGTCATGACTTCCCTGTGTGGGAAATTATGCTGAAGTTTGTTGCTCTCAACACCAGGATATTGATAAGCACAATCTACAATAAGAATTTCAAGTTGTGCCTTTTGCAGGTGATTGTATGCCTGGGTAATACTCTCTTTATGGAAATAGTCGTCTTGGTCAATTAGCACTATGTATTTTCCTCTTGCAGTTCTTATTCCCATGTTTCTGCTACCGCCCTGGCGTACATTCTCTTTATTTTCAATGATTACAAGGTTGCTATGCAGCATCCTCTGTTCTTTTAGCCATGTTCGTGTGTTGTCTGTACTGCAGTCGTCAATACATATAACCTCATATTCATCTGTTTTCAGCGATTGTTGCCAAATGCTATCTAAACATTTCTGTATTCCGTGAGTAATTCCGTTATAAACAGGTATTACTATTGAGAAAAAGGTTTCTTTTGTCTTAGTCATTGTTGCTCCTTTTGAGTTTTATAGCAGTAATTTTTCTGCGCATGTATCTTGCTATTCTGAATATAGGGACAAGACTGTTGCTTGATATTGCAAAAATCATAGGATACGTTGTCGCAAATCTCACGAGGTGGAATTGTGAGGATTTGTATCTTACATGACTTATAATCTCTTTCTTAGACTTTATTGATGAGAATAGGCCAAACAGGTATGAGATTGTACGGTTGTAGTATGTGTTTGCCAAGTTTATTGCAGATTGCTTGTTTGGAGAATCTGCATAAAGAGTTTCGGCAAGTTCTATAACTCTGTTTGCTGCTTCTATGTTGTCAATAAGGGTAATCTTGTTCTTGTACATTGTATCGCTGGTTCCACTTTCTCCTTTGATATAATGTACCAATAAGGTCGGCTGATATTGTATTTTTTTTACATAGAACATCATTTTTACGCCCCAATCAACATCTTCAACCCTTGTGCCTTCAACAAATTCTATTCTGTTTCTGTTGTAGAATTCTCTTTCAAAGCATAGTCGCCAAGGGGCTATAGCCCATCCGTTCTTTTTGACGAATGTCTCGCCATCGGTTTTTTCCCTGAATGGTAGATTAAGTTGAAGATTATTGTGCGGATATCTTTTGAACTGATATGCCGAATCGCTTACAAGAATTTCAAGGTCACTGTCTTGTAATATTTCATAAATCTTTGCGATGCTTTTTTCATGGAAATAATCGTCGGAGTCTATGAACAGAATATATTTGCCTTTTGCAATTTTCACTCCTTTATTCCTGCTTGCGCCTTGGCGTATATTCTTTTCGTTCTTTATGATTTTAAGGTTGTTATATGTTTCTTGTTGCTCTAACAGCCATTTATATGTATTGTCGGTGCTACAGTCGTCAATACAAATAACCTCATACAGATTCTTGTCAAGCGGTTGCTGCCAGATGCTTTCAAGGCATATTGGAAGGTCATTGGTTACTCCATTGTATATAGGAATTATAATGGAAAAAAATGGTTCTCCAGTCATATTATCTTAATCTTTTTAAATTTTTTCTATGTTGCTCGGTGAATACATGCTTCAGTATCTCGTGCACTGCTGCCTGAGGGGTAGTCTCGTTAAGTATTTTGGTATACCCTTTTTTGCCGGCGAGGTAATCTATTTTGGCATTGATTGTGTTTATCCCCTCTTCATCAAGTTCGCGTTTGCGGGCGAGGATTGTTTTGCTACTTGCTGTGAGCAGTATGTTGTAGTCAAGCGATGGAATAAAGAGTTTTCCCCACCAATAGAGGAACTTTGGACTCAGATATATTCTCGAGCGGCGGCTGTCGCAGATTATATCGGTAAAGTAGCGGTCAAAGACAACTACACGTGTGATGCGTGTTACTGGTTTTACTTTTAAAAAATATCCGATTATATAATCAATGGAGTAGTAGCAGAGGCGCAGGATTGAGTTCAGTCTGCTTGTTTTGCCGCCGCGGTGCGGGTCGCTGTAGTTGCGGTCAACATCTTTCTTTATTCCTGCCGAGTGTGCCACTTCACCAAGGTTGCCGAAAAGTGCAGGGCGGAAGTGATAGTATTTGTGCGCGGTCTTGAATACTGGTGCAATGCGCTCCAATATGGTGTCAATCACCGTGGTCTTGCCGCTTCCGTCGGGGCCGGTAAAGCCTATGCTGAAGCCTGTGCGTGAGCGCATGTAGTTGCCAATGAATGTATAAAGGAAATGCAATATACTTGTAATCAAATCAAATGGCCTGCGTTTAAGGTTGCTCCACAGTGCTTTTAGGAGTAGTTTTTTACCGCGTCTTTTCTCGCATTCGTCAGCAGAATTGCAATCGAATATCTGCTTCAGTTTCTTTTTTACTATTTCGCTATTTTCTGCCGCTTCTCTGGTTGTCTTGTACTTTTCGGGGTATTTGCTTCCTACAGCGCTGTTATAGAGTATCTTGTCAAGGAACTGGCACTCAATACCTGTATGGTACAGGAAACCGTTGAAATGTTTGTGTTCCAGGAACTCCTCGGCACTCATCAACTGTACGCCCCACACCGATGTGTCAAAGAAAAAGTCCCACTGTATTATTTCGGCCTTTTCCTCAGTTGTCCTTGCACATACATAACTGATGAGACGGTCGCTGTTGAGGTATGTTATAATCTTCCACCCGCTGCGGTCAATCAGTTCCACAAGTGATTTCTTTATTCTCTTGTAACTCTTGCGTGTGATTATGATGTCGATGTCGCGGCTGTTGTTCCTGTCGGGCAACCCCTCAAAGTTGCGCAGTACGGCATAATCGGCATTCTTGTTAAGGAAACCGATGATTTCTTTTATATGTTCTGTTGTATTAATGGGCATTGTTATTTTTTTATTCCTTTTCTATATTATGCTGCAAGTTGAAGATTTCTTTTTGCTTTTCTATTTCGCGCTTCAAATCTTCTTCTGAAGGTAACAACGGTAGGTATTTCGCCGCAAATAACTGCTCGTTCCCTTTAAGTATTGAATAGCGGGCAATATCCTTACTTGTCTCAGAGCATAGTACGATACCAATAGTCGGATTATCACCTTCTGTACGCTTTAATTCATCGTACATCCTTACATACATATCCATCTGCCCCACATCTTGATGAGTTATAACTCCAACTTTTAAATCAATAAGTACATAGCATTTTAAGATTACATTGTAGAAGACCAAGTCAATAAAATAGTCTTGTGTGTCTGTTCGCACCAATTGTTGCCGTCCCATAAATGCAAACCCTCTACCCATCTCCATAATAAAATCTTGAAGATGATTGATAATTGCTGTTTCTAACTCTTGCTCTGAGAATGAGATATCTTGTTTCAGACCCAAGAACTCGGTAATAATAGGATTTTTCAGTAGTTCAAACTTATTCGGGTTTTCTTCCCTCATATCTAAATTCGGCTGTTCAAAATGTCTTTCAAAGTATTGGGTACTAATATTTCGGCTTAATGTTCGTACATTCCACATTTCTTGTGATGCCATATTTAAATACCAGCGTATACTTGTCTCTGAATCAGCTCTCAATGCAGTAAGAATGTGTGACCATGTAAGATTTTGCAAACGTGTTTGCAAAATCTCCATATCACTGATTGTTAAATAGAACTTGCGGAAATATGCAAGGTACCTCTTGCTGAATCCCTTGCCATATCGGTGTGTCAATTCGTTTGATAATTGCTCGATTATGCGTTTGCCATACTCGGCACGTTCATTGCCTTTTTGTTCCTCTTCAACAATTCTTTTGCCAACATTCCAATAAGTCTGTATCATAATGTTTCCTACCGATTCATAAGCTGTTCTTCGTCCATTGTCAATGATAGAGCATATATCGGTTATAAAGGCTTGACTCACATTATTATTTGTTGGCAAATCGTTTTTTTCTTTCATGTTGATTTATATAAGTAATTACTTGATATTTCCAGGCCTGTATAAAAGCAAGTTTGTATGTTTTATAAGTTCCTCAATATTCATATAACAGCAATGCCTTTTGTTCTTTTAACTATGTTGAACCTGCTTTCGCTCGCTTTGTGTGTAAGTAAACTTCCACACACTCGCTTGCTCGCAGCTTTGTACTTCTGTCTTTAAATAAATTCTTTTAAAATAGCTCCTTATCATTGGGGAGGGGTAAGGTCTACTTTTTCTTGAAGAAGTTATGCTTCAGTTTGTCAAAAATGTAACCCGGGCGGTAGTATATTGACTTCATTATTTCCCAAGTCCCCTTGATTATATCTCTGCGTTTCAGGTAGAATACTCCATTGCGTAGGGAGTCGGCGGCAATGGCATCATGCTTCAAAGCGCGCATCTCCTTTTTGCTTAATGATTCATAGAACTCAATGAATGTGAGTTCCTTTTCTCCACTACGCCGTAGCAGAAGGTTGCGCTTGGTGTAGCGCATTTTTATTATCATGTTAAATGAATTTGAGGAGAGCCCATTGCCAATTTTTCTATATTTGCACAGCACCTCAGGAATAATAATTATAGCCTTGCTGTCCTTGTACAGGTCACTCATGCGTGTCCATAGGTCAAGGTCCTCGCAATAGTCCTGATAACGCGGTTTTCCTTCGGGGTAACCATCAATGGCATAGCCGCCAACTGAAAGGGCTGTTTCTCTGTCATATATTGCTGTAGGCTGCATGAATATGAGTTTTTTGTTTGCAGCCTTTTTGTAGAATCCCTCTTTTGTTGTCTCTCCCAGGAAAATGCCACCGCCTATCTTTTTGCCCTTCTCGTTGACATATTCAAGATAGCAGCCCACAGCCATCAAGTCATTGTCGCTCTTTATTCTGTTATACATTGTCTCAATGGCATTAGGGTAGAGAACGTCATCGGCATCAAGGAACATCATGTATTTTGTTGATGCTTTGCGTTCGGCAAAATGTCTTGCATAGCCAATGCCATGGTTTTCTTTGAAAGTGACTATTTCATGCTGCCTTGGATTTTGTGCAAAGAACTCCTCAACAGCGGTTATACTTCCGTCAGTGCTGCAGTCGTTGACGATGAGCAGGTAAAAATCCTGCATTGTCTGGGCAATGACGCTCTCGAGAGTCTCTTTTATATATTTCTCTGCATTATACATGCAGATGGCAAGTGTGAGGTCGGTCATAGTAATCAATTATGCAGGAAGTATTTTCTTGAACAGAAGTTCCATATTAATGTCACGGCTGTAGATAGTAGTTTTGACAGCATGTAATGCATTTCAAGCATGCTGGTAAGTATCCATATTCCAATCAAGTTGATAAGTAACCCCACAATTGAGATGAGGAAGTAGAGCAATAATTCAATTCTTTTGTCTTTTACTTTTGACTCATCAAAAATCCATGCGGTGCACATGAAATAGTTCAAGGTAACACCTGTAGTGAACGAGATTACAGCCGAAATGAGATAGTGTACCCCAAGTCCGGTAAGGAGATACAGCAAACCCATGTCAACAATGGTACAGAATCCGCCTACAATAAGGTATTTCCCAGTTTGTGCCAATATGCTGTTGCTCATGTGTTTATTCTATATCATTTGATATAATACCCTTCATCGGCATATTCCAACATTGGTTTGTCGCTCTTGCTGTCACCATATGCAAATATGTAAGCATTTTCCCGATGTTTAATAATTTCTTCGAGCCTGTTCACCTTTTCTGTTCCATGACAATTCTTGGATGAGAATTTTCCGGTAATAAATCCGCCCTTTTTCTCTAATTTGGTCGCAATGACTAATGAGAAACCATTTTCAAGAGCCCAAGGTCTTATCCAGTCTTCGGGTGAAGCGCTCACAATATAAAGGGTATCACCATTGCTTTTGTGGGATTCAATGATTGCTATAGTCTGCTTTTTGGTTATTTGCGGAATTCTGGTCATTGAATATCGTTGGCACATCTGTTCAAAAGTTACGGAGTCAGTGCCTTTTATAACCGTTGACAGCAGTATTTCTTTTGTTTTTTCATTGCTCCTCAATTTTAGGGCATAGAGTGCAAGGTTGAATATATTTAGCAACAGACACTTAATAAGTCCCCGTTTGCCGTATGTGAAACTTATGAAGTCAAAGAGCGTATCTTTGCTTGTGATTGTCCCATCAAAATCAAACAATGAGTATCTTCTCATTCTTTTACAGGTATATGATTGTGTAGAATGTCGCAATCCAACCGGCTATGCATACGTGGATGAAACGGTCTTTGTATAGTATCGTTGTGGGGCTTCCGCTTTTGGTATCTACCATTGTGACTTGCAAATAGCGCATGATACCCAATAGGACAAATAAGGCGGTCATGTAGAGTTTGTCTGTGCCCATACGTTCGATAACCTCCTCTGACATGCACCACATGATATAGCATATCATGGTCATTGTGCCAACAATGGATATTGCGCTATTAAGGAACTCCAGATTGTAGCGGATTATGTTGTTGCGTGTCTTTGTGCCGCTTTGGTTGAAAATAACAACATCATCGCGCCTCTTGGCAAAAGCAAGGAAAAGTGCCAAAAGGAAGGTTAGCGATACAATCCACTGCGAAATCCATATATCTGTAGCAATGCCGCCCGCTGCAACACGCATGACAAATCCTGTGGCGATGGTGAATACATCGACAATTGCGAACTTCTTTATTTTTAGGCAGTATGCCATATTCATTGCAATATATAGTACAGTCACCGCTGTCAGTTCAAACATTGTTCTTCCTTGGAAAGCAACCAGTGGAATCGCTATTGAGGCAACCATCAGAACTGCCATGACAATCAATGCCTGTGTCTTGCTTATCTTGCCGCTCGCCAGCACTCTCTTGCATTTCTTGGGGTGAAGTCTGTCTGCCTCAATGTCAATTATATCATTGAGACAGTATATACTGCTCGCGGCAAACGAGAAAGAAATGAATGCTAACATCGCATCAATAAATTCGCTCCCAGATAGCATTTTCTGGTCAAAGAACAGCGGCAGAAATACAAATGCGTTCTTCAGCCACTGGTGTGGGCGCATAAGCTGTATTATGTTTTTCATGGTGGACTGTTGGTGAGTTTATTATTTGGTATAAAGTATACGTCTAATGTTTTCAGAAATCCAAATAAGGCAATACAATATCTGCGCCTCTTTTGAGTAATTCAAATATATTGCCTACGATTGACGATTTATATGCGGTTTCTAACGGGAATCCCGAGTAGGGACAAATCAATGTTATTGCAATAACTATATAGAATACCTTGTTGGACAGAATTCTGTTTTTATTGAAAAGCCTGTTGATTCTTATTGCTGCATTATTGATTATTGGTATATCTGTTTGCCAGCCTTCACCAAGCATAGTGTATATAAAGAATGAAGACAAAGTCCAATAAATAACGACTCTTCTTAGGTCGCATGATAATATGGTAAACATTAATGACAATGAGATGAATTGGAATATTAGAATCTCTGTCAAGCGGGTGAAATTTACACCTTCTTTTTCATACGAGAAAATCTTGAGCATATTTACATTTGCGCATAAGTAAAATGTGAGAAGAAATATTGCAATCCATGCAACCCATCTGGGAACAGCACCAACTAAAGGCTCGGTATAATTTGTTGCAAAATGGAACTTGAATGTTTCTAAACTGTCCCATGTCAATGCTTCAACTCCAAGCCCCATTTCTGGTATCTTGCCAAAAATCTCGTTAAAGAACGGAGTGTAGGATTCCCATATCGCATTTGCAGTTTCTCTATCCCCGCTGAACAGGCAGACACTGCCCATAGTTATAATTATTGGAAATATAAGTGCAGTAGAATTTGCCAAGTTTATCAATAACGTCCTTCCTTTCCCATTTATTAACCGATGTATAAAAATTACCGGAGCAAATAAGAAGAAACTGGCTTCGTGCATTAGAATTACGGCGATGCTGCAAATGCAGAACAATATGTAATAGGTAAATTTATTACTATTGTGGTATTGACGGTATAAATAAAAAATCGCAAAAATAAAAAGCAGTATTACAGTGTCTCTTCTGTAGGCCGGAATAATATTCATTGCGAAGCCTCCAAGAGCAATAACAGTCGGCAGTAAAATAAAAGATAAGCCTTTCCTCTTGAAAATGATGAATGTCAGCATTATAAGAGCAATCGTAGAAGTATAGGAGATGATATATAATACGACACTAATGTTAATTCCTAAAGTATTATATAAGAAGAGAAGAATTTCACCGCAAAGTCCTCGTCTTACAAACCCGCCTTCATAGTTTATCAGCCATTCACTAAAGTGCCAAAACGTGTAGTATTGTTCAGAATACAATGCATTATTATAGCATATATATCCTTGTGCTAGAATCTGGCACATTAAAATTATGCAATATGTTATAAAACCAATCTTAACTAAACCCTTGGTGTTCTTGCTGTTCATGTATTCAAGTCTGTTCAATTATCTTCTTGCATTTCGTATTCTTCACATGCTTCTGTTTCGTATATCTCAGGGTTATAACGGTTTTTGTAGAAATATTTCACGCATGTGAAAACCATTGCCAGTTCCCATGCGTATTGGATATTGCTTCCCATATTTCCGCCGACTCCTACAAACATAAAGATTGCTCCGAGCGACCAGAAATTGTAACCACATGTAAAACACATAATCAAACATATAATATAAGACACTAATCCATAATCATGAAACATTGTCCTGCTATGTATGTCTTTCAATCCCGAATCAATGCCGTAGCCGAACCATGTTTCTTTTTTGGAGAAATCTGCGGTCAATGAGTTAAGTAACGGCGCAATTCGTACTGAAGCCGAACCATCGGTTTCCTGTACGGTCTCTTTATCAAGAGTTGCAGTGGCCTCAATTGTACTTGTTGCTCTGTCAAGAGCCTCAATGCCTGACGCTTGTATAAGGCTATAGCAAATAATGAGCGTTGGTATCATGTAGTACCAGTTGTGCCAGCGAACGAAGTATAGTGATAAAAGAATAAGGCAAACGAATGCAGTTCCGCTACCCATTGTAAGCATCATCCAAAGGAAGCGTATTGTAACCCATTTATGTTCACCTTCAAAAAGTTCCCTAAGAGTGAATGGTCCCTCATCGCGTTTGTATTCCTGGCATTTTATATATGCATAATAGAAAACGAGCATAAAACGCCCGAATGTGCTTGGTTCCATTGACAGGGACTGGCAACCAATACCTCGTCCAAGGTTTGTCATCATATTGAATAGGGGAAAATATCCTATTCCTGCAAGTGTCAGCACCTGTTGTACTATACAAACTACAAAGTACAACATCATGAACCATTTGCATATGTTTATGAAATGATTTATTGTGAAAACCTTTTCAATGAATACAAGATTGTAGAAACTTACGTATGTAAGCACAAGCAGAATGGTGTATATGTATGTGCTCCAACGGAAACTTTCAGGGTGAAAGCTTGCAACAATATATTGATAAATAAGATAAATGACTCCAATGAGCACAGCCTTTGATGCTTTGAACGAGTAAAAGAACATAACTGCGATGGAGAATACCATCAATGTTATCTTTATCGGTGCATTCATGCCGAAAGAGTCTACAGGCATGTAGTATATGCCGTAGAAAATAATCAGTATTGTCGCAAACAGTGTTAGTTTCGAGTGTCCTTTGAATATATCAAACATTGTTTATTGTTTATTTGTCTTATTTCCCAATCATGAATCTAAGTTTCCCATTGAACAGGTAAACCAGTGGGTATGTAAGCAGTATGCATACTGCAAAATATAGTATTGTAACAGGTCCTTCAAATACTGGGTGGTGCAATATATGTCTGTCAAATGCCATGAGTATTTCCATAGTGATACTGTAGTGTGTGCACATAAGTATTAGTGAGTTTACTCCCCAGTATGTAAAGAAATCTGTTATTATGTTCTTGGTGAATACTGCAAACAGACACATGAATGCCATGGCGGGCAGTGTGTTGCAGAGCACTCCATTGATGTAGTAAATGTTGAGTGGCGGGTCAATGACAAGTAGAATGCTTGTTGCCAGCAAAGTAGCAGAAATTGCAAGTAATATCGCCTTGTTTGCTTTTGCTATACTGTCTCCCCACCTTTTGGCTATTACGTACCCAAGAGCAACAATAGGCCATGCATATAATCCTCTTACAATTGGCTGCATGGGTGCGTCAATCAACTTGTTCAGTTCGCTCAGTTCCCTCATTGTCAACCATAGGTTGTTGTATGCATGATTTACAGCCAATGTTATTGCCATGAATATTGCAGCAATCAGCCATTTTCTTTTGCTGTTCCTCACAATAGCGAATATATATTCTCCAATTATCAGTACGGGCAGGAACCACAAAGTCCCGATACCGCGCAGAACCAGGGTCTTGTATATGTCTCGTAACAAGATATTGCTTTCCATAAGTCCTGCTGCAACCCAGAGTACATCAAAAATAATAATGAGAAGGCTGAACCAAAGATAGGGGACTCCTAACTGCTTTATCCTCTTTTTCAGCAGTTCATTTGGTTTTACTTGCCTATTGTTTATTCCGCTAATCCAGCCCGATGTAAAGTAGAATGTGCTTATCATGAACATACCAATCCACGTGTTCATCCACACAGGAATCACTCCTTTTTCAAAGTGAAGGAATGTGATGCATAGGATTGCGACACCTTTTGTGGCATCAATATAATCTAAACGTTTCTTGGTGCTCATCGCTTTAATTTATTGTATATTACAAATGCGAGTACATACATTTTCATTGACAGTTTTGCTATCTGTTTGCCAATCCATGAGTCTTGGCTGTAATGGTCTATGAAGTAGCAGCGCGATTTCCCCCATGTTTTAAACCTTTTCATTGGATTGCCCTTTTCGCTTTTTACGTGTCTGTGTACGGCCTGTGCGGAGGCAAGGTAATACATTTTTTTGCCGGCAATCTCTACTTGCCGTGAGAGAATTGCTTCCTCGCAGTATAAAAAGACCTTTTCATCGAAGAAATTTATCTGCTCAAGAAATGCTGTCTTTATCATGAAACAGCACCCGCTTACCTTGTGGCAGTAATGACTTTCCTTGTAGTTGTCAATGAAATCGTATGCTTCGCCTTGTTTCTTACGCCGCAGAATATCCTTTATCCATCCGAACGAATTGCGCCAGTTACCCTCTTTTCCCATAGGGCTCTGGTGTATGCCGTCGGCACCGATGATGTCGCTGCCGCAGACAACAATGTCGGTGTCGTTCTGCAATTTTTCTGCGAGTCGATACAGGTAGTCCTTTTGAGGGAACTCCATGTCCGGGTTCGCAATGAGTGCATATTCATATCCCTTTTCCACAGCATAGCGCAGTCCCGCATTGTTGCCGGCATTGTAGCCTCTGTTCTCGCTGTTGGCAATGAAAGTGCAATTTTGTTCCTTGCACAAAGTCTCAACCGCATTGCGGTCATCTTCGCGCGAACAGTTGTCTACAACAACAATCTCTTGTTCAATACCTTGCTGGTGTTGCAGGTAGCCAATGCACTTGCAACAATCGGTACTATTGTTGTAGTTCAGTATTATGATTGCTATTTTCATTAATGCAATAGGTTTTTAATATTTGTTCTGAAAATTTTAGTTGCAGCTTTGAACCGGTTTGTACTGCAGATGTAACAGGGTGCGTAAATGCAGTCGAAATCTTTTTTGTATTTGTTTACAAGCCTCCACATGCTTTTAAGGAAATGCTTGTCGGAATACATTCCACCGTTATTGTTCTTTTTATGGTAAATTACATCCGGCATAACATAGCTCGGTATTCCCTTGCAATTTGCATTATAGCATAAATCAACAGCATATAAGTGCCAATGATTGCAGGCGTGTTCATCGAACAGAGTTTTTTTGTACACAGCTTTAGTCATTGCAAAGCAACACTCGTCAAGTGAAATAACTTGCTGTTTCTCTTTTATTTGATTTTTAGTGATGAACTGTTTGCTTTCCTGGTACTTTAGGTTCGAAAAGACAGTCCCTTGTGTGTTGATGCCTGCAAATCCTAAAATCTGATTGGGGGTTCCTGTTAATTCAGATATTATATTCTGCAGAAATGTTACATCGTCGAAAGCAATGTCCTGGTGACAAAAAATCAAGATATCGCCAATGTCATTTATATGCTTCTTTATTGTCTTATTGTATGCTTCTGCAGCGCTTTTATATACTTCTTCCAATGAATTAATGAGGATAATGTTGCAGACATCCTTGTCCAACAGATTGAACGATGGCAGTAGCATACTGTCAAGTTCTTCAAAATTGTTGTAGCAACAGATAAAAGTAACTTTCATTTTCTGTTCATGTAGTATTTGAATAAATATCCTCTCAAACGGTTTGTGAATTTATGCATCTTCATACTCAAGTGTGCAGTTTTAAAGCCACAGGTGTATTTAAGGCTTGCATAGTCAAAGTGTGTAATTCTTTTTCCTGTCAAAAGGAATTTGACAAGTTCTGTTAGAGTCAGTTTCTTTGCAAATATTTCATTATCAAAATCATCACTTGCTGTAAATGGAGAAACATCTATATCATCAAGCATTTCTGCTATTGAATGTAAAGTAATGAATCCCCATGTAGACAACACGTCCGGGTTTTTAATATTGTATTTCTCGATTTCCTGGGCTATCCATACTGTGTTTTTTATATTTTCATCTATGATTTTAGAAGATTTTACACTCTTGTCGTTTGGGAATATCGGTTCTAAGGTTCCTTTTACTTCTTTATATCCAATTGTTGTTGGATAGGGTGAAGCGGAGTAATAGTTCTCTATCACTGATGTCATATTGGTGTTGAGTGTGCCTGCCGGGAAATATGAATAATAAGTTCCATATTCTGTTGGATATACATCATTCCTTGTTCCGTAGTATATGAAGTCAACGGGCTTGAACCCATTTCTTTTGAGTATTGTGTTTATCATCAGTCGTGATGTGCCCAACCACCCAACGTCAACGAATGCTTTTTTCTTATCAGTAGTAACACCTTCTTGTTCAAAGTACCTTAGCAGTATTTCCTGTTCCTTTAGGGCTTCTGCCTGGAAATTGGGTGTCAGTTTACTATTGTATATTGAATTGATGAACTCTGTTTCTTCTTCGCCGGATTTGATTCTTTGATATCTATATTCGATTCCGTACTTCTCTTTAAGTTCTTCTTTCGTGAGAAGCAACTGCCACAACATGTGCTTGACATCCCTGCCTATAAGTGTGTGCCGGTCAACAATTTTAAGATAATCGTACGGTTTGCTGCCATACATATATGGACGCATTAAAGAACGTCTGGAAACAAACAGATATTTGAGTTCAATGCCTTCGTGTGGGATAGACTCTGCAATTTCTTGCAGGATGTAGCTGTCTCGGGACAAGAAATACAATGTTTCTATGTTTTCTTTTCTGGCAGTCTCAATAATCCATTTTACAAAAGGTATATATGCACTTGCTACATAGTTTGCAGCTATTATGGCATATGGGTTGTCGTTTAACAATCTGGCGGTCTTTGATATTCCGGTAAGCATTGATAATTCCCTAAATGCCGGAAGTTTGCAAGATAGCAGCTCCAACCTTTGCTCTAAAGTGTTATTGTGTGTTTCAATATGCGTTGCTTTTATGCCATTCTTTCTAGCAATTTTGATATCGCTGTACCAATTGTCTCCATAATGTTCCCAAATCACAGGTTCCAACAGGTTCTTGACGTGTAGATACATCGCACCGGAATCCTTTCTTGCTTGTGTCTCACACGATACATATATATAGTCTTCAGAATTTATTTTGCATTTCTCTTCAAGTATTTCACGCAAAACGTCACTGTTAATATACATATCGCTGATGAAAGCGATGTTGTAGCCGTCATTTCTCTTTCGGTTGATTAACTCAACAATCTTTGGATTGCAAACAAGATTTTCTCTTTCTGTTTCCAACTCCTTGTTTATTAATGTTTGGGTGTCATATTCATTAAAGGAGGTGACACCTTCTGCGGTATAAATATCCAGTAATGTCAGTTCTATTTTTTTTAGTTTTTTTTGAACTATTTGAGGAGTACGTTTGCGCCAAACGATAAAATCCTCTCTCTTAGCTTTGTCATTTGGGTATAACTTGTGTGCAAGGAGGTAGAATATGTTTTCCGGATTTCCGCATTTGCGGATTAAGGTTGTATCAAATATGTCAAATGATGCAAGTTTCATTCTTGGTATGATTTGTCAAGTTTAGCAGCGATTCTGTTTGTCAAATAATCAATGCCGGTGCGCTTGAATAACACCATTCGCACTTTGTCTATTACTGCAGATAATACAATAATTGAGAATCCAAAAAGATATAGATATGGTATTTCCGGCATATAACCATTGAATTTGCGTAAAATATCAATCAAGTATGTGCTGATTAATCCTTGCGAGTGAATCAGGTATACGGCAAAAACGTGTGGGGCAATAAACATTGTGGTTTTTGCAATAATACCATTGTTTGGTATCTGTAGGTTTTTGAACCACATGAATGTGGTTATGCCCAATGCGTAGGTTATGAGTGAATTATACCCCAGTAGAATAACGTTGTTGAGATATGAACGGCAGACATTATATAGCACAAGAAGAAGAATGGCTGTGAATCCCCAGTATTTGAATTCTGGAGTATGCAGTCTCATGTATCCACCTGTTATGAATACTGTAGTCATCCACAGAAGGGAGAAACCATTTCCAAACAGTTCACCAAATGGGAAAACAAGAAATAATGTGGAATTAATCAGCAGTAATGTTATAAGCAATATCTTGTATTGCTTTTTGCTTATTGCCGTACATACTTTACTGATAAAGGGTGAAAGAAGAATGATTGCAAGATATTTGTTTACAAACCAATAACTGAATTTGGTCGGGGCAAATGGCATTGCCGATTTCGCAACATCATATAAATTGGCTTTTCCACAAAAATATAGAATAATCGTAATTGTAAATGAGTAGAAAATTGTTTCAATAAAAGTACGTAGGATACGTTCTGATTTGAATTTTGCATTAATCAGAAAATAGCCGGAAATTAAGACGAAACAGTTTACAGAATGAGGTGAAATATCTACAAAAGATGGTATATCTCCTTTAGCATTTACATGTCCGGTTACAATAAACAGCATACAAAGTATGCGCAGAATCTCAAGATTTGTTTGTCGTTGTGCTTTCATTGTATGTTCAATGTTTCTTTGAGTTTGTTGTATGAATTATCCCACTTGAATTGTTTTATAAACTCGTTGCCGTTTCTTGCAATATGATACCGCAGTTCGTTGTCTTTGATTAAGCGTATAATATTATTTGCAAGTGCCTGTACATCCTTTATTGGTGAAACAAGTGCCGTCTCGCCATCTTTTGCCATCTCAAGATAACCATTGTTGTCTGTGCAAGCAACAGCTGCACCACAAATCATTGCCTCACCAATGGGTAATCCCCAGCCTTCTGAACTGCTGCAGCCAATGAAAATAGCACCCTCATTGTATATGCTGTTTAATTGCTCCTTGTTTGGCAATTGGTAGTATGTTATCCATTCAGGAAGCACCAGTGGTGCAGGCGGCGTGCCGAACAGATTTGCCCTTAGTTGTGGAAATTGCTTTTTAACAATCTCAAGCGCTTCCATACCATACTTCGCACCTTTTAATTCCATTGTGTGGTATAGCATTGTGGCGCAGTATTTATCTTTCTTTTCAACAGGTTTTTTGCAGTAGAAATCTTCATAATTAAAACCATTGTATATGAGAGTGCATTTTTCGTGTTCTTCCTTTTCAATTATTTCCTGCAACCATTTTGAGATTACAATCTTTTTTAGCGGATAATGGTATGTTCTCCTTAACTTTTCATCAGTAATCGTGCCCCAATTCTCATATCCTTGTATAAAATAGTATTTGTTTTCAGTAGGGTAGTCTTTGACATACATAGCAGTGTATGGTGATGTGCATACATATATGTCGCTTTTGGGTACATGTCTGTAGTTGAGTGAGAGTGTAAGGTGCTCTTTCACTCGTTTGTCAAGGCTGAACCACTTGCGACAACCATAACCATTAACGAGCATCTGAATGTACCTGAAGCAGTTTGTCAGTTTAAAGTAGAGTGACTTCTTTTTCCAGAACAGCGACCCCGAATATACAATATTTACCCTATGCCCATCCGTTGCAAGGCGGTTGGCATATTCATATACCACCTTGTAACCGCCTGTAGGCCCCGAAACGGGGTGAGGAAATATGAAGGTTATTGTCTTGCTCATTTTAATATACCCTCTTCTTTTAATGACTTGAGGAATGCATCAACATAGTTGCTCCATGTGTAGTCGTTTACTCTGTCATGTGCATTTTTACACAATGCGGAATATTCTTCATCGCTGGCATAAAGTATATTGGCAATTGTTGTATCAAGGTCGTTCCCATTTGTATATTTCCCAAAATTGATGCTCTCCCCGAATTCACAGACAAAATCATCGTATGGTGCAACAATTATGGGACAGCCATAATACATTGCCTCGATAGAACTGCTGTAGCCTCCCCATTGTTGTGCTGGGTTGACAAATACTCTACAGTTATGTAATAACGAGTAATATAAATCTTTTTCCTCTTTTACATTCTTCCTGAGATAACCATAGCAATGTATATCCTTGTCTTTTACTCCTAACTGCTCATCAGTCATACCTATTATATGCAGTTCAAGAGATTTATCTTTTTCTTTTAATATGTTGTATGCCTGAATAAGTCCTTTTGCTGCTCCAATGTATCTGATGTTGCCGATGAAAAGTATCTTTTTAGATAGTAGACGTATCCTTATGTTCTCTTTTATGTTAAATTCTCCCTCAAAGACGGTATTTACTACATTACGGTTTATATATATGATTTCCCTCCTGTAGAGTTCTTCCATATGCTCTTTGCACTTGGGAAACATCGTATATACCTTGTCAGCATTCTTCATTACATTGTCCTCGTGACGTAGTGAAGCTGTTTCATAGAACTTTGGCTCTCTTCCAAGTCTTTCTATAACGACTCTGTCACTCCAATCGCACCATAACACATTCGGCTTTTTGCTGTATTTGTTGTAAAAAGCGAATGACAGAAATAAGTTGAATTGTATATCCGGGTTCTGTATAGTTACTTTCTTAATTCTACGATATGTAATGAAACGGTGTAACCATGTTCTGTGGAATTCAGGGCATGCATTTCTTTTGAGTACTCTTTTGAAAATAAGGTATGATGTCGTGTTGAATATGCGATTCAAAGTCTTGTTTGGCGAGATATCTACACGGTGTAGTCTAAATCCCTTTTCTTCCAATGTTCTTGTAAAGAGATATGGGACGTTTGACCAGGTAGATATATCGTTTGAGTCTCCGCAAGTGAGAACGATTATTCTTTTTTTGCAGAAGTCTGACATAATGGTTTATTTTATTCTTAGCAGGAAATTATATATCTTCTTTCTTGTTTTTCCCTTATTAAATACATTGACAAGCGTAATGAGCAGTTTTTCTATTTTGCCTAGTTTAATATCTTTGCTGTTTCTTACAAGTTCCTTGAACCATTCATTGTTCTTATTTAATTGTTCATCTCCAATAATCCAACCTAGCATTTGAAGTCTACATCTGGTAAACTCTTTTTTATAAAGCTCATTGTCACAAACAGCAGTTATCTCTCTGCTTAAATCTTCAACCTTTTTTAGATTAAGCTTGTTTGTATATGTGGCACTGTTTTCTCTAACGATATAATTATATGTGCAGTCTGAAATGTATTTTACATTCTCAATCTTGTCAAGTATTCTAAGTGTAATGATATAATCTTCAAAAACTTTAATATTGCTTGGAACACTCAATGTTTCTATGTCAAGAACTGAATTGTGAAAAAGTTTGCCCCATAATTCCCAACTGAACTTCCTTTCAAATTTTAGTATAGACACTGCAACTTCGCATTTATCGAAAACTCTATTGTTTGTGTATAATAGCTTATTTTCAGCCTCTTCCTTTATTTCTTTTGCTGTACCGCAAATGTATTTTTGGCCTTTTGAATTTGAAATAAGTGCCTGTAAAGCATTTTGGGGGAGCGTGTCATCACTGTCCAAGAAGAAAATGTACTTTCCGCAGCTTGACTTAAAACCGTCTAATCTAGCCAAACTTACTCCACCATTTTTTTTGTGAATAACTTTAATTCGCTTGTCTTTGGAAGCATATTCATCGCAGATTTTTCCACTGTTGTCTGGTGAGCCATCGTCTACAAGAATAGCCTCCCAATTAGTGTACGTTTGGGCAATGACCGAATTTAAACATTGATACAAATATTTTTCGGTTTTATATATGGGAATTATTATGCTGATAGTAGGTCCTTGCACTGTATTTATTGGGCATTTGTTTTATTCTAAGAACGATGATATGCAACAACTTGTTAACCAAAGCTATGGGCGTTGATGAAAGTTGATAATATTCATTATCATTTTCTTTTAATTCTAAGGAAAATACTGCATGATTTCCTGTACGTTATGATTAATAATCGTAAAATAGGGTTCGTGTATTTTAATAACAACCAGTCTGTTGGGCATAAATTATATTCGTATAATTTGATTTCTTTAATAAGAGTATTATAAAAATCGGTATTTGCCCATGACGGTCTTCTTATGGAGTTGTTGAAAAATGTACGCCAAAGAAATATTCTTCTCCAAAGGTAATCTTTAGAATATTCAATGAATTTATCAGCAGGGATTGATTGTTGGGTATGCTTCCTTAGCAATTCTTCGTATGAGTGTGTGTGAGTGAATTGATTGCAGACTCCATTTGTGTTTTGTCTGTAGAAATATATTGGCTTATCGGTTGTTTTTATTTTGTTTTCAGTGTTAAATGCGATTCTACAATTCATTATTGCATCTTCACCATAATAAACACTTCTAGGAATTTCAAAAACAAAAGGAGTGATTATATTTCTTCTGAACATGCGTCCCCACGGCATCCCGCCAATGATAGAGATCATTTTGCTTCTAAAATCTTCTATTTCCATTGAACCTGTAGGAAACCTGAAAAATGGGTTTATATCAATTCTGTTCTCATTTTCTGTAAAGTAAGTTGTCCCGAGAACAATGTCTGTTCCTGCATCCATTAAACCGTGTAATTCTTCTAGAGCATATTTTGCAAGCATATCATCACTATCCACAAACGTGATAAACTCGCAGTCATCAGCCTCTTCAACCCCTCGTGCGCGTGCACGGGTTACACCTGCATTCTCCTGATGAATGACAGTAATACGTGAGTCCTTTTTCGCATATTCATCACATATTCTTCCTGCATTATCGGGTGTTCCGTCATCAACAAGTATAAGACGGAATTTGGTGTATGTCTGTGCCAGAATGCTTTCAATGCACTCGGCGATATACTTCTCAACTTTATATACTGGTACAATTACTCCAATTAGTCCTTCTTTCATTGTTTTTATTTTGGATGTACTTCTAAATGTTAAGTTGCACTTTTGAATATTCGGTAAAATAAGCACAAGTACCAGTGTCCGAAAGGCCACGGGAGGAAACGATGCAACTCCATTATTAGTCGACGTTTATGAATAAATCCCTTCTTGTATGCACTCCATGGAGAAATACGCAATCTTTTATAACATTTCAGATAAAACTTTTTTTTCTCTTTCTTTGATTCTTGTGAAAATATGATGTTTGTGGGGATGCTTTGCAACGAAAGTATCTTATCAAAAACATCCTTCTCGTTAATGAAGTTATTTTGTGCAGACCATTTGTGTGCTTCATAGAAAATGGTAGAAAAAGCGTCAGCTTTCTTGAACTGGTCAATGCCTCCCATAATTGAGTTAGCCCTTACCTTGTATATGTATACTTGCTCTTTAGCAATATACATTGTTTGTGCTAAACATGCCAACTGGAAACTCCAGAGATTGTCTTCATTGATTAGTCCTTCTTTGAAATAGAGATTGTTTTCCTTTATAAAATCCATGTTGCAGAGTTTGTTCCATGCCATCATGTACCATTTTCCTGCAAAGTAAGAACTTCGTATTTCTTTGTTTGTTGTTATTTCGCCTTCTTTAAGCAGTAACGGCGGGAATTTTGTCTCGGAACCAACAGTTTTATAATCTCCAATTACAAAATCATATTTCTCCTTTTTCAATGGCTCTGCCAAAAGTTCAATGCAATTGGGCGTAATCTCGTCATCGCTGTCAAGGAAGTATATATATTCACCTGTAGTGGCATCTATTCCGGTATTGCGCGCGGCTGACAATCCGCGATTTTTCTCGTGGTGCAATAACTTGAACTGGATATTGCCGGCATACTTGCTGATGAACTTTTCAATAATAGTACAACTGCTATCAGGTGTACAATCATCAACAATAATGCACTCAATCTCGCCTTTGTAGGTCTGTGCAGTAATAGAACGCAGGCAGTCTTCAATATATTCCTCTACGTTATAAACGGGAACAATAATTGAAATCTTCATTTCCTTGTGTTTATATAGTTCTTTGCAGGTTATCTGTTAGCCGGATAATCAAATTCGTAATTGTTTGTCTTTGCCCAGGCGAATATGGAATCAGCCTGTTCTATGAATTCCATAAAGTTCCATTCATGGCCGAATACAATCATCTCCTTGTTTTGGTTAGTTTGGTTGTTGTAGTAATTAAGCAAGTTTTCAATATTTCCCCATCTATGTGCAATGTGTTCAAGCCTGAAATCTGACTTTATGAAATGAGTGTGGTTTTCAGTATCCCACAACCGATTATTCTTGTCCAGTAGTTCATTCTGCTTAATTGTAAGATAGTAGTTTGATTCTCTTTTCTCAGAATTCCATTCCCAATCGTCACATGTCAGAAATCCTTTACAACCGAATCCTTTAAGTTTCATGATTGTGCCGTGGTCTGCATGAAAACAGTGTATTCTTGGGCACAAGTCAATAACGTATTTTGAGCCGATAGAATCCATTACTTGCTTATAAAATTCTTCTATCCCGGTTTTCTGTGGTGATGGGGTGTCGCCATGGTATCCGAACTTGAGCCAGTCACTATTTGCAACTAACTCCGCAGCATATTTGCTGTTTATGGTGAAATCTCCTTGTACATAAAGACTTGCTACAATGCCGTATCGGTCATGCCATGTCTTGAGAATTTGCAATGTGGGGTCTGTGAAGATTGACTCATAGTCCGTGGACGAAAGATTCCTCATACATTCCTGTACATCGTCAAGTGAGAAGTGGAGATAACGTCCGTCCGATGTCTCTGTAACGACAAGATTGTATTCTTTTTCATGCAATTGATGACAACCGCATAGCATTATGGTTAAAATAATACCGACTACCGTTTGTTTCATTTACAGTGTGCTTTTACAAATTTAAGATTTTCAACACCCTCTAACCATGTTTCATAGAATGAACTGTTCTTGCCGTATGAGTTGTCGAAAAATATGATATCCTTCTCTAACAGCACTGACAGGATTGCAACATGAAGGCGGGTGGTGTAGACTTTTCTGTATTGGCTGACAAATTCAATGCCTTTCTTTACTTGGAACGGGCGGAATATGCGGTCGGCGTAAATATCAGGTATTCTTCTCAGGCGTTTTCTGTGGAGAACCAGCTTGTCAAGGTATATTATTGTCTTGAATGCCTTTTCCATTGTAGGCCAGTCGCCAACGTGCAGAAACTCGCTTGTCTCTTTAATATATGAAGCAAAGTCATATTCGCACAGTTCTTGGTCATTTCTCTTGAGGAACAGTGCTTTATCGGTCTCTTTCTGCTTGTAACGGCCGAGAGTTTTTTGTGATATGAAGAATGCCATGTCGGGAACAAGATGAAGATTACAGGTCAGTGCCTTCTTTAGGTAATTAAAACTCTTTGTGTCTCTTGCGCAGATGTACAGGTCTTTGTGAGAGTTAAGGATTTTTGCGTCCTCAGCAAAAACGCTGTCATCATTGTAGAAAACAGTCTGTGGCAGTATTATAATTCTGTTGTTCGGGTATGCTTTTATTACATTTTGCCTAAACTCCTGATGTCTGCGCCATAGGTCACCGAAATTGCCACCGCCTTGTAACAGTATTACTGTGTCTTTTGGTAAAGGACGGTATTTATATGTCTCAACCGATGCGGTGTAAAGGCACTTGTGTGGCAATGTCTTTAAGAACTGCCTTGTACCTTCCCAAATGAGCGTGTCGCCGATGTTTGTATAATATGGAACGTCAAGCAGAATGTAGTTGCCATTTATCAATGGAGTCAATAGTTCTGCTATTATTCTTTTTAGTTGAGATATTTTCTCCATTGCTCTCATTTTAGAATTCTTTTCAACCGGTACCGTATTTTGTCTTTGATGATAATTCCCTTTATACTTGTATTTGTGAGAAATTTCTCAAAAGGCGAATATTCCTTGTTGCTCTGGTATAGTCTGGTGCTCATGAAATGTTTCATTTCAGGTTTAAGCCATTCGCTGCCATCGGCGCATGTGCGGTTCCTTATTTCGCCGTATGTAGGTGCTTTTAGTTCCGGGATGTTGCCTAAAACTAGAAAGGCATGGCCATTATAGCAATGGTGTTGATTGCAATTATTCCCGATTGCTTTGAATCTTATTGGTTTCTCAGGGTCTTCAAATATGTTCTGTGAGTAATATGAACAATAACATTGTGTCATTATTCCTGTTGCAAGGTTAAGATAGAATGACCAGTCACCTGCATAGCAGAATTCTTTTCGTTTGATTTCAAAGATAGACATCTTGTAGTCAAAGAATGAAGAATTGAATGATTCCCATGTTCTTTTGTACTCGTCTTTGGACATGGATGTAAGAATCGGCAGTCTTACAGGGTCACGTTCATCACGTCCCACTGTAATGTGGTTGATGGCACCGACATTATCTATTGCAGCCTGTTTCATCTCGTTGATGTAGGGAATGAGTTCGTCTGACGGTGTCGCTTCCAATGTGAATGAGCAACCGGCATCCCTTACCTTTCTGATGTTTGAAAAGAAGCGGTCTAAAAGGTTTCTTTTCTTTAACTCCATATAATGATATGAAAACTTGAAAAATAACCTTTTAGTCAGTTCCGGTGGAAAGGCTGCAATCTCATCAAAACGCTTGTCAACGGTTGCGTTAGTAACAATCATCACATAGTGCCCCTCTTCAAGCAAGGCTTTTGCGTATGCCGGTACTTCGGGAGGCAAAAGTGTTTCGCCGCCGCCACATAAGTTTATTAGGCATGTGCCGCCAAGCCTTTCACGTGAAAGGGCTTTCCTCACATGCTCAGGAGTGTATTTGAATTTGGGCAGTTTAGCGTCAAATAGTCGATGATGTGTAATGTAACAATAGTGACAGCGTAATGTACAACATGTTACAGGTACATAGCAATCAATAAATCGCTTGATACTATCCATTTCTTTTGATTTTTTTTAGTATAAGGTTTTTTAAATATTGCCTGTCACTGCCGTTCAATATGATGTGGCAGTTTATCAGAAGGGCGATGGCGCTTGTAAGTATCGCTGCTAAAGCGAGATTTAACCAGGTGTCATTGGGTACAAAGGTCTTGATGGCAAAACCGGTTATAACAACAATTGTCAATCCTGCAATTGCCTTCAACATGGTTGGGAAAAATGAATACCATTTTTGGCCGATACATTTGGCTCCGTATACCGGAGTGAAAAGCGCATTTCTTAGTCCACCTTGTACTGCGCCTGTAATTGCTATGGCCCAAATGCCCAAGTTGGTTGTCTTTAATAGAATAAATACCACTGCTGTATTCAATATGCCGGCACCAAGCAGTACCAATGAAGGAATGCGCAATTTGTTTGCAGTGGAGAAAAGGCCGAATACGGGATTGATACTACCACCGAAAATCATGGGGACAACTGTTACAATTGTAAGCCAGTGCAGCATTGTGGCATTTTCCCCAGGTACCCATAGGGTGTAGAAGGAGTCGCTATATACTACAAGAATTCCAATTGCTACTGAAACGAATAGTCCTACAACTTTTATTGACTTTTTTACCAATGCAAATAGTTCGTCTTTTTTCCCTTGAGCAAACAGAATGTTGAATTGCGGGTAGAATGACCCGGAAAGCATAGCCAGGAAGTTAAGTATGAATGCTGGTGTAATCTTTGCAAGAGAATATTCGCCTGTTGCAGCTGCGCTGATGAATATGTTTGCAATCAGCAGGTCGAGTTGATACAACAGCATGTTACTCAGTTGGTTAACGGAATTCCATATTCCAGAAGAAGTTACTTCTTTGAGTTTGCTCCATGAAAAATATTTTTTAGGCTCAATTTTTATTTCCGGGAGAAAGCGTTTCTTGAAATTGAAGTTGTAATATACTTCTAATAGACCTGCGATGAATGCCGAAAGGCTCATATATACAATTGATGGCCTAAAAAGGCTGAAGAGCAGTAAAATGCAACCGACACGTACAAAACTGGTAATGACCGACCTGGAAACTCCAACGTCAATTTTGTTTTTGACATAAGCACCGCAACCCAGGATTCCGGTACTAAGTCCTAATATCATTGTCAGGAATGTGAATAAGAATAGCCACTTGACATCGCTTACAAGATATTCCGGTATTGAAAGAATTTGTGGCAGAAAACAGATTGCAACGGTTGCCAGAACTGTGAACAATGCCGAAAGTAGAATGTTTGCCATGAATACCGAATTGAAGTATCCGCTTGCCCCTTCATGGTCGTTCTGGTATATTCTCATAGTAATGAAACGCCCTGCCATAGAGCCAACAGCGGTAGTTATAATGGAAGTATATCCAATCATGTTGCTGATGAGTGGCACAAAACCGTATGCTTCCCTGCCGATTTCCTTGACAATATATGGGGTGAGGAAAAATGATATTCCCAGATTTATGACAAACAACATAGAGTTGAATATCATGTTGCGGGCAAGTTGCTTGTTCTCTCCCATTCTATATAGTATATTGCAATATGTTTTTTGTTGCCTTGAGAACGTTGTTGTCGGTTCTGCTTCCTAATAAATATTCTACGCCCTCTTCGCAGTGTGTGTCGCTGCCTATGGTGTCGTAGAGGCCTTCTCTGAGCAACCACAGGGCGCGTTTTTTTACTGTATTGCCGTAACCGCTGCAGATTGAAGGGAGGTTCAACTGAAATTTTACGCCTTCCTCATGAAGCGAGCGGTACTCTTCCTTGTCCATGTACATATAGCGCTCGGGGTGGGCAAGCAGGGGGTGATAGCCCAACGACTTGATTTTTCTGAGCGTCTCGTACAGGCGCATAGGAGGGTTGTAGTATGATGTTTCTACCAACAGGTGATTGCGTTTGGCACCGATGGGAAGGAGAGGGAGTGTTATGTCTTTTTCAACTCCTCCGGTTTCACTTAACAGCCTGCACAAGTGGTTGTCTATCATGTATTCTGCGGCCAGATGCAATGTTATGTTTCCTGTATATGCTACTTTCAGTTCATTGAACCGTGCTCTCAGTTTCTCGGGGGTGTTGGGGATGTCTTCCATTATATGTGGGGTTAACCACAGTTCCTTCACCCCTGTGGTTTCGTATGTTGCAAGTATGCGCAATGCCTCTTCCATGCTCTCTACGCCGTCGTCCACGCCCGGGAGAATGTGGGAGTGATGGTCTGTTACACCGCGGAGGATGTCACTTTGAGCAATTGTTGTTTTTTTGCTGAATGGCCACATCTTTTTAAACCTAAAAGTTAAAAACGAGGTTTTGTGCTTTGGGAACTTGCTTTTTCCCGTTCTCTGTTCTCACTTCTTCTGGTGGTAATGGTATCCGTACCCGTATCCGTACCCATAACTGTAACTGTATGAGTAACCGTACTTGTAGCGGTAGCCTGTGCCGCCGCCATGTGTGCCGTTGAGTATCATGGCCAGGTTCTTGAAACGCTTGTTATCGTAAATATCTTCAAGTTCTACCAGCATATCACGGTTGAGAAGGCCTGCGCGCACGACAAAGACTGTCCTGTCGGCATGTTCCTCAATGATTTGCGTGTCGGCAACTATGTCTATTGGCGGGCAGTCTATGAGAATATACTCAAACTCCTTGCGCATGTTTTCTATGAGTTTTCCAAAACGTTTGCTGTGCAGAAGTTCTGTCGGGTTCGGCGGGGTGCTGCCGATGGGTATGAGCTTGAGTGTGGGGAATTCTTCAATGTCGGCAATGATGCTGGCTGCATCGTCTGTTCCGCCGGAGAGGTAATCGCTGAGGCCAACTTCAGGAGAATTTGCATAACCCGATGCTGAACCGTGGCGCAGGTCTCCGTCAATTACCAGCACTCTGGCCCCTTTAAGGGCGAGGCTGGCTGCAATGTTCATCGTAAGGAATGTCTTTCCGCTGCCTGGGTTGAAGGAGGTGAGTATGATTATGTTGGAACTCTTCTCCTTGTCATTCATGAATTCAAGGTTTGTTCGCAGCACTCGGAACGCTTCGTTTATGATGTTGCGGTTGCCTTCCTTTACAATTATTTTCTTCTCTTCGTTCTTGAATTTGAGTTTTTTGCCTGGCTCGTATTGTGGTATTTCGCCAATGAATGGGATGTTATACTCTTCAAGGTCTTTTCGTCCGCGCACTTTCCTGTTGGTTATTTCGCGTACAAAAATAATCAGTATTGGCAGTAGTGCGCCAATGGCGAGAGCCAGCATAATTGTCTGGCGCTGCATGGGTTCTACAGGCGTGTTGCTGCCACCGACAGGTACAAGCACACGGTTGTTCGATGCTTCGAATTCTTTTGACAACTCGGTCTCTTCAAGTTTCTGTAGCAGAAACAGATATAGGGCATTCTTTACTTTCTGCTGCCTCAACAGGCTTTGCATGTTCTTTACCTGTTCGGCATCTTTGCTGAACTGTGCCTTGTCGCTCATATCTTCTTTTTCAAGAAGGGCTGTCTCTCTTTGCAAGTTGCTGATGTATCCGTCAAGGGCATCGTTAATGGATTTATACATTACTGCAAGGTTGTTGTTGCAGTCAATGACAATCGGGTTGGCTTCGCTGCTGTTGGAAAGGTACTTGTCGCGGTTGATGATTTCCTGATTGTAATTGGTTATCATGTTCTCAACACTGGCAATCCCGATTCCTGTCTTTGAGGGAAGCAGTTCTTTGTTTCCTGCATTTTCGATTAGACATTTCTTGAGAAAAAGTCCCAGTTCAAGTTGTGTGCTCAACTCTATCAACTTTGCGTTGTTCTTGCTGCTGAATTCGTTGCTGAGTTCACTTATCTGTTTTGCTGTAAGTTTGTTCTTGCTGTTCTGTGCAGCAATTTCTCTGTCTACGGTGTTAAGTTCTATCTGTAACGAGTCTATCCTTTGGTTAATGAACTCGATTGTCTTGACTGCGCTCTCGTTGTTCCGTATGAGCCATTGCTCGTTGTATATTGCTATTATTGTATTCAGGATTTCTGTAGCTCTTATTGTTGATTGGTCTTTTATTGTTAACCTGACAATGGATGTGTTCTCTCCTGCTCGTCCTGAGATTATTTTTGAACAATATTCGTTTATGGTTGCATTGAGGTTCTTTTTCTCTACAAAGATTTTCTGGGATGTGAAGACACCGTAGTGTTCTGTTGCCTGGATGCTTATCCGGCCTACAGGTGTGGAAATGGTGTCTCCGATATGTCCGTTGACGATGCCGTCCATTGCAATGCCGTTGCGGCTGAATTCGCTTAATGTAAAACTGCTGTCCGCTGAAAGTACGGCGGCGAATTGGGCTGCATCACTGTTGCGCAAGTCGTGTGTCGTGGCTTTAATAGGGCGTTGGGAATAGATGATTCCATTGTAGAACCTTCCTTCGCCTTTATAGTCTATCTCAAGGTTCAGGCGGTCTATTACCTCACGCACAATGCCTGGAGAACGCAGTGCCTTTGTCTCGATAGACACGTCGGCGGTTGTGCGGCCTGCTGCAAAATCCTTGAAGGCTCCGCTGCCTCCGCTTTTGTTCTCTTCTTTAATGAGTATTTCCGTTGAGCGTACATAGACCGGCGGGGTGGAGAGTATGTATATGACTGCGGTGCCTATTGCTGCTCCCAATGAGATTGCGAACCAATACCACTTGGAAATGCAATGGAACAGCAGGTCACGTATTGGAATTACATTTTCGCTATGTTTTGCTTTCTTGTTGGCCATATCAGAGTAGATATTCTGTTATCGTGTGAAGAATGTTATTAAAGTGAGCACAAGTGATATCGTGGAGAACCAGAACGATGTTGATTGCAGGGTGTTGCTGTTGATGGTAGACTGGCCCGCGGCTTTGTTGTTGGGCTCAACGTATACTATGTCGTTCTGCTGCAGATAGTATGCTGGCGAGTTAAAGAGTTGTGCTGCGTTATTAAGGTTTATGTTGTATGTCTTTTGTTCGCCGTTCTCCTCGCGTATCACCATTATGTTGTCTCTTTGACCGGTGATTGTAAGGTCGCCGGCATTGCTGATAGCATCAATGATCGTGTATCTGTCCTTCTCGATATTGTACTTTCCAGGGCTGTTGACCTCGCCAAGGACTGATATCTGCAGATTGTTGAAATCGACGATTACAGTGGGGTCCTGTACCATTTTCTTGTCCAGCAGTTCCTGCTTGATGTGCTTGGCTATTTCGTCTCTTGTCTTGCCCATTACCATTATGCTGCCAAGATAAGGGAATTCGATGTAGCCGTCCTTGTCAACTGTGTATGCCAAGTCTGTCTGAGAACCCATGCTTGCTTGGCTGCGGCGCAGATTGAATGGGGCAACAAGTTCCTCGTCCTTGCTGTTTACGTGTATTGACAGTTTGTCGCCCGGTTTTATTTTAATTTCTGCCGGCAAAGCGGTTTCAACACTCCCGCCGTTCTTCAGGTCTTGAAAGTAGATGACTTTCTTTGGTGCGGAGCACGATGCAACAAAAATCAGTGCAAAAAGTGCAAAAAGAATCTTCTTCATGGTTATGTTTTTTTATTTTGTCCTTACGCGTGTATTAATAATGCTTTTGTAAAATATAATTACCAAAAATATTTGTTTGGGATTTATTTGAGAATTTCAATGAAATCCGTGTTTATTTCGGCCATTGCAACGGCTGCAACTCCTTCAATGAGCAGCACAACCCGGCGATTGCGTTTCCCGCGTACTTTGACAAATATGCCTTCGGTGCCGTCAAAAGCCCCGCCGTGCAGGCGAACTTTCGTGCCTTTCTTAATGTCGATTTCCTCGGGACGCAGATAAATAAGTTCCTCGTTTGATGCTTGTGTAACCGCAATGAACTGTTGCATCTGCTTGTCGGGTACTGTTATTGGGGTGTTCTTGCCGTTCTGTGGGGTGGTGCGCCATTGGAGATAATCGACCCCTTGCTTCACTTCTTGAATTGTGGCTTTTGAACTGTGTACAAAAATAAGGTTGTGTATTGCCGGTACCTGTTTCCGTTGTTTGATTCCGTTGTGTCTCTCCACAATTGCATTTGTCATTGGAACAAAACAGTCAATGCCCTTAGACTGCAGAAATTCTTTTGCCTTGAGTTCTCTGCGGTAGGGAGCGCTCATGGCAAACCATTGAATGGCGGAATCTTTGTTGCCTGTCTCTGTGGTCGAATGGTCGGGGGTGAGCATACCTCTGGCTCCTCAGCGCGCTTGTAGCGCGCTGATTGACAATAATTTACGAAGTAATTACCATAAATAGGGCGCGAGCGCCCTACTCGGGTTGCTGCAAAGCAAGCAATACCTTTGTGCCTTGAAGCGCTGAAATATGCTTGGCTTTAGACGCAAAGGTATTAAAAAATGTTCTTAAAAGCAAATAAATTTATTGCTTTACAAGCGGTTGTAAAATTGTTTTATCGTGGTTCCTGAGGCGCTGGGATGATGCGTGCCAAATAGTCGTAGTGCTCGCCGTCAATACACTTTTCGCATGTGAATCCATGTTCTTCGGCATACATTGAAAGTGTGTCGAAGTCAATGTATAACCAATCGAAAGGCTTGCCGGTGATGTTCTTGTATCGCATCTTATAATCAATTTCACCGTAGTATCCGGCGGCAAGGTCAATATCCATTGAACCGTCATCGTTCATGAAAACATATTTTATGTCCGACGAATCGAGCAGAATCTGTCCTCCTGGAGTAAGCAGCCTCTTTGCGCTGCGGAAGAAATCGGCCAATCGGTTAGTCTTGCCTGTAATCCCGATTCCGTTCATTGCCAACAGAATTGTGTCGAACTTCTCGGTGAATTTCTCGTCAAAAAAGTTTATGAGCCGTGCATCAATCCCGCGTTGTTTCATGACTTCTACCGATAGTTCCGAGATGTCAATGGCAACAACTTCCAGCCCGCGTTCAATGAGCACTGCGCTATGGCAGCCTGAGCCTGCTCCAACGTCAAGCACTCGTCCGCGACACAGTTCAATGGCTTTTTTCTCCTGAACCGGCATTTCGTCAAATGTCCTGAAAAGTGTGGGCACTGGAATTTCGTCTTCGTAGAACATGGATGAAAATACTCTCAACTTGGCTGCATTTCCAGTGGTGTAGTAGTCAAAAATTGCCCTTCCCATCGGGTCTTTTTCCTTGTTGGTAACTGTGCTGTTCATCTGGCTCAAGGCGGTTAAGGGTTTGTGCCGATTTTTTTAAGGACGGTATCTGCAATTCGCTCTGGTGGAATGTTCATGCAACGGTAATCGCCGTGCATGCAGGGCTTGTTCCCGAAGATTGAACAGGGGCGGCAATCCAGCGCGAGTTCAATGCAGTCCTCTTTCTTTTGGTTCCACCCCATAAAGCCGGCAAGCGGAGATGTGGCTCCCCAAATGGATATTGCAGGCACGCCTGCAAGAGAGGCCATGTGCATGTTGGCTGAGTCCATGCACACCATTGCGTCAAGGTGGCTTATTATTTTCAGTTCTCCGTCAAATTTTGCGCGCCCAATGATTGATATTGTGTTGGGGAATTTTGCACACCAGCCGTTTGCAACGTTCTCTTCTTCGGGGCCATTGCCGAAGCATAAGATTTTTATGTCGTTTTTTGCAGACAGGATTTCAATGACTCTCTCCATTTTGTCAATGGGGTAAATCTTGCCTTGGTGGCGTGCGAACGGTGCGATGCCCACCCATTTGTCCTTGCCTTTCTGTGGCAGGAATGATGTGAATCCCGAAATGTCACCTTTCTCTTTGCCGAAAAGCGAAGTGAATTCTGGCTCAAACGGCAGTCCGAGTCTGCAGAAGACCTCCCTGTATCTCTCGAATGTGCTTTTGAGTTGTATGCTTAACTTCGCTTCTTTGCGTGTAAGGGCCTTTTTCTCTTTACGTCCTTTGATAATGTGTTCGCTGTTGGTTCTGCTGAAGAGTTTGAAGTATGTGCGGAGTATCTTGGTGCGTAATACATCGTGAAGGTCGGCTATGCTGTCCGGTGACACTTTCTTGTCCAGTTCCCGGTACAGCCGGTACAACCCTGTTATGCCCTTGTATTTCTCAGGGGCTATCCCTATGAATTCAAGGTTCTCGGGCTTGTCTATGAAAAATTGCCCGAACCTCTCTCGGCTTACGAAAGCAAATCGGTTTCCGGGATATGTACGGCATAGAGAATATAGCAATGGAATTGTCATTGCGATATCACCTACGGCCGAAAATCGTGTTATAAGAATGGTGCGTCCGGCCTTATTTCTTTGTGCCATAAAGAACTGGGTTGAGTGCGGGGTCGTTGTACATTTTCATCTGGCGGTACACCTTCATGTATTTGCGCCCTGCGGCAATGTCATCAAGCAATTGGCCTATTGATGTAGTCATGTCTTTGTATTGCTCATTGAGTACGTCAAGTTTTGCCTGGCATCTTGCGATGTGCTCGGAGTCGACATCTGTACGCTTTACCTCCTCCTGCATGTGGTATATCTTAAGCGAAAGGATAGAATAGCGGTCAACTGCCCATGCTGGGCTTTCAGTGTTGATTGTCGCATTCTCGGCTGGTACCACATCCTTGTATGTGTCAAGGAAATAACTGTCAATGAGCTCTACAAGGTCCGTGCGGTCCTGATTTGATTTGTCTATACGGCGTTTGAGTACTAAAGCTGCTGCTGGGTCAATCTCTGGGTCGCGTATAATGTCTTCAAAATGCCATTGTACTGTGTCTATCCAGCATTTTAGGTATAAATAGTATTCTATGCTTTTTACAGGGTACGGGTTGTTGATTGGTGTGTCTACATTGTCGGTCTTGTGGTAGTCGGCAATGGCTTCGTTGAAAATTGTCCAACTGATCTCTGTAAAACTCTTCATGATGTTTCTGTTTTTGTCATTTATTCCGCAAAACTAATTAAAGTTTGTGATATTGGCAAAACTTTATCATAAAACTGCTTATATTTGTGCTTCTTTAGTTTGCGGGCTTTATGTATATAGTAATTGATGAGAAGATTCCATTTTTGAAAGAGGCATTGGAGGTAATGGGGCATGTGGTGTTGTCAAAACCCGGTGCAGAGATATGTGCTGCTGATGTCACTGATGCTGATGCTCTTTTTGTGCGTACAAGGACAAGGTGCGATGCGGCCTTGCTTGCTGGCAGCAAGGTGCGTTTTATAGGTACGGCAACCATAGGCTATGACCATATTGATGCGAATTATTGTGCTGTAAATTCAATCAAGTGGGCCAGTGCTGCGGGTTGCAATTCTTGGGCTGTACTGCAGTATGTGCAGTCTGTTCTCTATCTGTGGGCAAAAGAGAGGGAGGTAAATCCCGAGGATTTGGTTATGGGGGTTGTAGGTGTGGGTGAGATTGGCTCGAAAGTGGCTCATTGGGCCAAGGAAGCAGGCATGACTGTCCTTCTCAACGACCCTCCAAGAGAACAACGCGAGGGTTGCGGTTTTGTTCCGCTTGCCGAGATTGCTGAGCGGTGCAATGTAATCACGTTTCATCCTACGCTCACAAAAGAAGGGCTATGGCCCAGCTACCATCTTGCCGATAGTGATTTCTTCTCTTCACTCAGGCAGTGTCGTCTGTTCATTAATGCATCCCGTGGCCCGGTGGTAGACAACAAGGCGCTTAAAGATGCCATAGTTTCGGGTGCGGTGGGCGATGCTGTACTTGATGTGTGGGAGAATGAACCGCATATTGATACTGATTTGCTGGATAAGGTGTATATAGGAACGCCACATATTGCAGGTTATTCGCTCGAGGGTAAAATCAATGCAACACGTACCATGCTCCATACGTTTGCCGGAGCAACCGGCTTTACGGGCAAAGTTCCTTATGTTGAGTTGCCGGCTCCTGCCCCGAATGTCATTGTGGCGCGGGATTTTCCCGAAGCTGCACTGAAGATATACTCGCCATATAACGATTCCTTGAACCTCAAACGCAACCCGGGCTCATTTGAAGAACTCAGGAATAACTATGTCCTTAGAAGAGAGACTTGTTCTTTTAAATTGCTTCTTGAAAAGTGATAAAATGTTAAATAGGCTCTAATTTATAGAATATTTTGCACAAAAATGAGTATTTGTGCAATTTTGAATGTTTTTTTCTTTGACTTTCTTGGCAGTTCCTAAATTTTGTCATACTTTTGTCGCAAACAATTTTCAATCTTCAAAAAAATACAACTATGTCAGAAATTGAATCAAGAGTAAAGGCTATTATCGTTGAGAAATTCGGTGTTTCAGAGTCAGAGGTAACTTCTGAGGCTAACTTCACAAATGACTTGAGCGCAGACTCTCTCGACAGAGTAGAGCTTATCATGGAGATCGAGGACGAGTTCGGTATCTCTATCCCTGAGGATGCTGCTGAGAAGATAGCAACCGTAGGTGATGCTGTCAAGTTTGTAGAGGAGATGGTTGCTAACAAGTAATCTCTCCCTCTATCATCCCTAACAATTCTGTATGAAACAAAGAAGAGTTGTTGTAACAGGTCTTGGTGCCGTTACGCCAATTGGAAATGATGTTCCCACAACTTGGGAGAATGCAGTCAATGGTGTCAGTGGAGCAGGACCTATTACTCGTTTTGACAGTTACCTTTTCAAGACGCAGTTTGCATGTGAGGTCAAGGACTTCGACCCCACGCATACAATGGACCGTCGTGAGATGCGCAAGGTTGACACCGATACCCATTATGGTTTCGCATCAGCATGTGAGGCTATAGCCGATAGCGGCCTCGACTTTGATAAAGTTGACCGCAATCGTGTGGGTGTTGTCTTTGGTGAGGGTATTGGCGGCTTAGGGGCTCTTGAAGACGAGATGCGTGCCTATGCGCTCAATCAGGAAAACGGTCCCCGTTTTTCACCTTTCCTCATGACAAAGATGATATCTGACATGACATCCGGATACATCTCAATCAGATATGGTCTGAAGGGTCCTAATTATGTAACGACATCGGCATGCGCATCTTCTACCAATGCAATTATAGACGGTTATGACCAGATTCGTCTGGGCAGGGCTGATGTGATAATTGCCGGCGGTTCTGAAGCTGCAATTTGTCCCACGGCTGTGGGTGCTTTCAATGCAATGCATGCATTGTCGGTTCGCAATGACAATCCCCAGGCAGCCTCGCGTCCATTCAGCAAGAGTCGTGACGGTTTTGTTATGGCCGAGGGTGCAGCAGTGCTGGTACTTGAGGAGTATGAACATGCTGTTGCACGTGGTGCAAAGATATATGCAGAGGTGGCTGGAACTGGTCTCACTGCTGACGCATATCACATAACGGCACCTCATCCTGAAGGTGAAGGCGCGTTGAGGGTTATGCAAATGGCACTTGATGAGGCTGGTCTGCCTTTGGAAAGTGTGGACTATATAAATGTCCATGGAACTTCAACCCCTGCAGGTGACATTGCTGAGGCAAGGGCTATCAAGAACCTGTTCGGTGAACATGCATACGAACTGAATATCAGTTCTACCAAGTCTATGACAGGTCATCTGCTCGGCGCTGCAGGCGCACTCGAGGCTCTGTTGACTGTATTGGCTCTTAAGAACAATGTAGTACCCCCGACAATCAACCATGAAGAAGGCGACGAGGATGAGAATATTGATTACCGCATGAATTTTACCTTTAACAAGGCGCAGAAACGTGAAATCAATGTTGCATTGTCAAATACTTTTGGTTTTGGCGGTCACAATGCTAGTATAGCTTTTAGAAAAATTGAAGGCTAACAGGTTTTTAAAGAGAATGATAGATAAGATAAGACTACTGTCCAAGAAGGACAGGGAGTCTTATCTTTTGTTGTATTCCATATTGGGCTTTGTTCCAAAGGATATAAGGTTGTACCGGTTGGCCATGACACATAGTTCTTCGGCTTCAGGCGCGCGCAAACTTGGTTGCAATGAGCGTCTGGAATTTCTTGGGGATGCTGTCTTGAGTTCCGTTACTGCTGATTTCCTGTATTCCAACTTCCGCAAGGAGCGCGAAGGTTTTCTCACCAAGTCGCGCAGCAATCTTGTTTGTCGTGAAAGGCTGAATGAATTGGCGGTTGAAATAGGTATAGACCGTTTTGTCGATGCCTGCGGGGTGAAGCAACAGCATAACAATTATATTTACGGCAATGCGCTTGAGGCGCTTATTGGTGCAATATATATCGACAAGGGATACAAGGAGTGCCGTAGGTTCCTCTTGGACAGGGTGTTCTCCTGCCTGACTGATATTGAGCAGATAGCAAAGTCGGACAAGAATTATAAGAGTCGCCTGATTGAGTGGTCACAGAAGAATCACAAAGAGTTGGAGTTCCGGGTTCTCCGCGAGGAAATACGTAAGGACGGAACATTTTTTGTAAGTGAGGTTGTAATTGACAACGAAGTGCTGGGTGTGGGTGAGGGATTTTCCAAGAGGGAAAGCCAGCAGAAGGCAGCGCGTCAGGCTTTGTCGAAAACGGCCGTCGGTGGCAGCTCCAATTGAGTGTTCTTGGCAAAGTCATATTCGTATAATATGATTATTGCCGGCCTGTGATGCCGGCATTTTTTTGCAGTGGCTTATGACCCTCGCGAGGTGTTTATTGTGACCGATGCATTAAGCCTGTCTCCGCCCATCGGCGGTGTGTCTTTGCTCAGTGTGACAGAGACGCTGTTGACTTGCCCGAACTTGCAGTATATCTCCTTGCTTATCCTGTAACATACATTCTCGAGCAGCAAAGACTGCTTCCCCATCTCTCTCCTGATTATTTCATATACATCGGCATAACTCACTGTACCGTTGATGTCATCACTGTCAAGGCATCTGAAGTCATTAATTTTTAATCCTATGTCTATAGTAAACCAGGCACCGATGTTTCTCTCTTGTTCCATTACTCCATGGTAAGCATAAAGATGTATTCCCTTCAGTTCTATTATATATTCTTTGGTTTGCATGGTTTTATAACAAAATATTTGCCATTAGGGTTATGTGTGGTAAATATGCTCTTATTCTCTTCTGCTTATTTCAAGGAAAAGGGCGACCTTGATTGCCGCCCTCTTTAAATATCTTTTTGGTGGTACGTATGCCTTTATGCCTTATCCGCATTTGGAGTAACCGCACCCGGGGCAGTGAAGGCAACCTTCTTCAAAAATGAGTTGCTGTTTACAGTTGGGACATTTTTCGGCAGTAGAAGTTCCGTCTTTTATGTAACGTTTTAGTGCACGCTCGACACCGTTTTTCCAAGTGTTGATGTTGTCTGAGGCAAGTTCCAGTGATGATATCAACTTAATTACCTGGTCGATAGGCATTTTGTAGCGGAGTACTCCTGAGATTAGTTTTGCATAGTTCCAGAATTCGGGGTTGAATCTTTCCGAGAGTCCTTCAATGGTTGTTTTGTAACCAATCTTGTTTTCGAACTGGAAGTCATAACGTTTGGTACCGTCTTCGTTGGTGTGCTTTATAATGATACCGTGTGTGACGTTTTTGGGCAACGGTATTCCATCTTCGTCATCCTGTTGTCCTGTAAAGATTTCGTAGGGCTCACCGTCGAGCAATCCAATAAATGCAACCCATTTCTCCTTGTTGTTCTGGAAACGTACCACATCGGCCTGCAATACAATAGGGCGAACCTCTGTTATCGCTGGTTTTGTGGGTTCCTGTTCCTTTTTGTCCTTTTTGCTGTCGGTTGAGACAAGCACGCCGGCGCGTGAGCCGTCACGGTATACAGTACATCCTTTGCAGCCGCACTTCCATGCTGTTACATAAAGGTCGTTTACCAGTTTTTCGTCAACGTTGTTAGGCAGGTTAATCGTTACGCTTATTGAGTGGTCCACCCATTTCTGTATGCGGCCCTGCATCTCAACCTTTGCAACCCAGTCGATGTCATTCGATGTTGCCTTTGCGTATGGCGAGCGGGCAACCAGAGAGTCTATCTCGGCCTGAGTATAACGCTTGTCGGTATCAATACCGTTTATTCTCATCCATTCTACGAATTTGTGGTGGTAAACGACGTATTCTTCAAATGAATCGCCATTCTCGTCGGTGAAGTCAACATGTACGGCCGGGTCGTTGGGGTTTACTTTTCTACGGCGTTTGTACACGGGCATGAATACAGGTTCAATGCCTGATGTTGTCTGTGTCATTATACTCACAGTGCCTGTAGGCGCAATTGTGAGGCAGGCAATATTGCGGCGACCATGTTTCTTCATGTTCTCGTAAAGTTCCGGGTCTGCTTCGCGCAACCTGTTGATGAATGGATTCTTCTCTTCGCGCTTGATGTCAAAGATTTCAAACGCGCCACGTTCTTCGGCAAGTTTTACCGATGAACGGTATGCTGCCAGTGCAAGTGCCTTGTGCACTTTCTCCGAGAATTCTACGGCTTCTTTACTGCCATAACGCATGCCCATGGCTGCGAGCATGTCGCCTTCGGCTGTTATGCCAACACCGGTGCGGCGTCCCATACTGCTCTTTCGGGCAATCTTCTCCCATAGTTTCTTTTCTGCGCCTTTTACCTCCTCGCTTTCCGGGTCGCTTTCAATTTTCTCCTGAATAGCCTTGATTTTCTCAAGTTCAAGGTCGATGATGTCATCCATGATGCGCTGGGTCTTTGCGGCATGTTCCTTGAACAGTTCAAAATCAAAATATGCTTCAGGAGTAAATGGATTTACTACGTATGCATACAAGTTGATGGCTATGAGGCGACATGAGTCATAGGGGCACAGAGGAATTTCACCGCAAGGGTTTGTTGATACTGTCTCGAATCCAAGGTCTGCATAGCAGTCGGGGATTGATTCTCTCTGTATGGTGTCCCAAAACAGTACGCCTGGTTCGGCCGATTTCCATGCATTGTGGATAATCTTGTTCCACAGTTGTACTGCGTTGATTTCCTTGCTGTATAATGGATTGTCCGATTTTATCGGGTACTGCTGCATGTATGGCTTCTGCTCGGTTACGGCTCTCATGAACTCATCGTCAATCTTTACCGAAACGTTTGCGCCGGTCACTTTGCCTTCGGTCATCTTGGCATCAATGAAAGACTCTGCGTCGGGGTGTTTTATTGACACGCTCAGCATCAAGGCTCCGCGACGGCCGTCCTGGGCCACTTCGCGTGTTGAGTTTGAATAGCGTTCCATGAAAGGCACAAGCCCGGTTGATGTCAGTGCAGAGTTCTTTACTGGTGAACCCTTGGGACGGATGTGGGAAAGGTCGTGTCCTACTCCGCCACGGCGTTTCATGAGCTGGACCTGTTCTTCGTCAATGCGTATGATACCGCCATACGAGTCGGCCTTGCCTTCCATGCCGATGACAAAGCAGTTTGACAGTGATGCTACCTGAAAATCATTGCCAATGCCGGTCATGGGGCTGCCCGATGGGACAATGTATTTAAAGTGGTCAAGCAGACCGAATACTTCCTGCGCGCTCATCGGATTGTTGTATTTTGCCTCAACTCGGGCTATTTCATTGGCAATGCGCCAATGCATATCCTCGGGGCTTTTTTCATAGATTTTTCCGAACGAGTCTTTTACGGCATACTTGTTTACCCAAACTCGTGCGGCGAGTTCGTCGCCATTGAAATATTCAAGAGCAGTCTTGAATGCTTCGTCATAGGTATAAGTTCTTTTTTCCACTTTAAAAATATTATGATTTTGTTATTTGTTTTTCTGCTCAATTTTTAAGCATCGCAAATTTATAAATCAATTTTATATTTACCAAATAAAATCTTTGGAAGTTCTCAACTTGTATTAAAGTTTTCCAAAATATTTTTTAAGTCGTTGATTGATAGGCGAATAAATTTTATCAATGTGTAAAAAGTTTTCCAAAAAGAAATTTTACTTATTTAGCAGTGGTGTAGAAATTTCTAAAATTTGAATACTGTGGCGTTGCTGTTGCATTGTGTATTTTACAATTCTGAAAGTTTTGCAGCATTGTTTTGCTCATGCTGTTTTCCCGGGCTCACTTGAAAAATTGGCGGTAACCTGGGCTCAGTAGAAATTCAGTGTTGGTGATATTTTACTTGTACGATTATTTTCTATCTGGAATATCTTATTCTAAGGTTAATTTTACCCTTAATCAATTATCTTGTTTTCCTCTTGCAGTTGTTCTGTCATGTTCTTTTGGCGGCTATATGCACTAATACTTGCTGTGTCTCACACAGTGCCGGAGTTTTTTTGGAATTACTTCTGCTATACAACCGCCGGTAATTTCCTTAATATCCGTCACCGATAAAATTACAGCAAACAACCGTTCAAACAGCGGATAAGGAGAGGAATTGTTTGAGCGGTGCCTATACGTGATGATGTTTTTTCGCGAACAGCGAGTTGTCCTCTCCCCGCTGTTTGAACGAAAAGTTGTTTGAGGCAAACAACAGCCGGCCAAAGAATGTTGCCTGCAACTTGTGAGCAGAAGGCTGTTGTGACTAATTTTTACGTGTGACGGGCGCTTTTTGATTACTTTTTCATGAGAGAAAAAGTAATGATAGCAAGTTCTTGTTCAGCAACAATTTACAGTCGAAGGTTGAGAAATGCATAAGAATATAATGTCGAGCAATAGCGAGTTTGAAAACCTTTAGTTTTGTTTTATAGTTTTTATCAAACCACATCTTTTTATTCATATCCTATAAAGCGAGGGTGACCCAAAAGTCACCCTCGTTACTCTCTTCTCCTTATGTATAGTGTACCCGAACCCGTGGAACAGCGACGGAAGATAGAACATCTCAAGAGTCATGCGTGGGTCGATGATGAAGTACATTATAGCATGGTAGGTCACAAGGCAACTGAATCCGAGCATAATCATCCATTTATAGCGTATTCTCCTTTGTGCAAGCCAATAGAAGGTGTTCAACGAACCTAATATTCCGCCTGCTACAACAATCCAGTTTATGCTCATTGTTGCTTCATTGTCAAATTCCAGTATACTGCCTAACATGGCTCCTTCAATTGCTTTTGGCGTGGCAAGCAACAGTATTATCATCATTATAAGTCCACAAGCAATGTGCAGGCATTTGTAGCTGAACAATTCCGGTTCAAAATAAGGTTTGGAGGCTTCAGCAGTGACAATGCGCTATCAGGGGGTATTATCCGCTTGTCCAATCATTTTACATTATATGTCTAAAAAATAGACATAATTCAATAATTGTGTTTTTATATAATTTGCTGTCTATAAATAACTTGAATACTTTGGCACGCTTTTGGCATTGGGTCATGTAGAAATGTTTTTTTGTATGAAAAGAGTTTTTATGATAATCATTGCAGGTTGTTTTGCATTTATGAATGTATCTGCGCAAGTAATGACAATGGATGAGTGTATGGCATACGCAGTGGAACACTCTGTTTCGGTGGGCAAACAAAAGAATCTTCTCGACAATGCCAAGATGAACTATAGGCAGTCTGTTGCAGAATTGTTCCCGTCTGTTTCGGCATCAGTTTCTGCCTCAACAAACTTTGGCCGTTCCATTGACCCCGAGACGAACAGTTATACTACTGTCTCAACATTCGGCAATTCCTATAGCCTGTCGGCTTCAATGCCTCTGTTTGCGGGTTTGCAGTATGTGAATGGTATCCGTGCAGCAAAGGTTGCACGCCAGCGCGGTTACAGTGATTTGCAGATAGCGCGTGATAAGGTGGCCATGGAGGTTATGAGAGCCTATTCCGATGTTGTCTATTATAAAGGTGCCGTGGAGATTGCCAACGAACGTCTGTCGGCATCCCGTAAGACTCTTCGTGAGGCACAGAAACTTTATGAACTGGGGCGCAAGAGTGCTGCCGAGGTTGCTGAAGTTGCATCGCAGGAGGCAAACTATGACTATTTGCTCACTGAACAGCAGAATAACCTTGCCATGGCATGGATAACTTTACGTGAGGTTATGAACTATCCGCAGGATTCTCCATTGGAGGTTATTGAGGACAAGGATTTTATGCTTGGTACGGATGAGGCTATGATGCGTGGTGTTGTCGAGAATGCTCTTGCCGGCAATGCCAGGGTTGTCTCTTCGGAACTTGCCGTAAAGGAATACAAACTGCACTATGCACGTGCAAAGGGTGCCTGGTTCCCTACGATAAGCCTTTCTGCCGGTATAAACACAAATTACTATACTAACTTTGACAACAGACATGCCTACCCATCTTTTTCTTCACAGTTCAAGAATAATCGTGGCGAGTATGTTGCTCTTTCAATATCAATCCCCATATTCTCTAACTTTGGGCGCAAGGCTTCTGTACGCTCTTCACGTAATGCATTGCGTAATGCCGAACTGGAACTCACGGCTGTCCGTAATTCTGTTGAGAGTGAGGTTGTGCAGACTTTCCACAAGATGAACGCTTACTGTAAACTCTATAATCAGGCATTGAAGAAGGTCGAGGCATCGCAGTTGGCTTATGACGGAATATCTGCCAAATTCGAGAAAGGGCTTGTAACTGCAATTGAACTGCAGAGTGCAGCGACAACGTTGCTTCAGGCAAAGTCGGATTGTTTACGGTCGAAACTGCAATATATGATAGAAAAGAGAATGGTTGACTATTATAGCGGAGTTCCGTTTGTACATTCAGAAAAATAAAATAAAATTACTATGGATATAAAGTTAGAAAAGAAAACCGGTTGGCGTGCTGTATTCAGCAAAAAAAGCCTGCCTTATCTGTTTGGAGTGCTTGTAGTTATGCTCATCGTGTGGCTTCTTCTGAAGGAGAATACAACAACGTTGCGCGTGAATATGGCAACAGTGACAGTCTCAAGTGTAGAAGAGGGCGAATTTAATGATTATGTGAGCCTGAGCGGAACTGTACAGCCAATGACAACCATGCAATTGTCACCGCTTGAAAGCGGAGTTGTGGAGCGTGTTGTAGCCGAGGAAGGAACAATGGTAAAGGCCGGGGATGTAATCCTTGAGATGTCGAATAAGCAGTTGTCGATGCAGATTCTGCAATCGGAGGCCGACCTTGCCGAAAAACAGAACATACTGCGCAACACTCTTATTTCAATGGAGCAGGAACGTCTCTCGCTACGCCAGGAGATGCTTATGCTTGACCTTGAGGTTACCCGCAAGCAGCGTGCATACGAGCAGAACAGAGAACTGTTCGATGAGCAACTTGTTGCCCGCGAGGTATTTTTGCAGTCGAAAGAGGATTACGAATTGGCACTCAGCAGGCGTTCCCTGGTGCGTGAGCGCCAGAAGCAGGACTCGCTTTACCGCACTGTTCAGGTGGCACAACTCGACGAGAACCTGCGTTCCATGCAACTCAATATGCAACTCATACGTGAACGTGTCGATAACCTCAAGGTAAAGGCACCTATAGACGGTGAATTGGGTATGCTCAATGTGGTACTTGGCCAGACTCTATCGCAGGGTGGTGCAATAGGTCAGATAAACGACCTTTCGGCCTATAAGGTTACTGCAATGGTCGACGAGCATTATATCGACCGCGTGGTTACAGGCCTTACAGCCTCGTTCATGCGACAAGATAACATTTATGACATGCTTTTGAGAAAGGTGTATCCCGAGGTGCGTGACGGCAAGTTCAGGGTAGACCTTACATTCGGCGGAGAACTGCCCGACAATATACGTACAGGCCAGACATATAACCTCAATCTTCAGTTGGGGCAGCCGGTAGAGGCCATTTATATCCCGCGTGGGGCATTCTTCCAAAAGACAGGCGGCCGCTGGATATATGTTGTAGACGAGACTGGCAAGAAGGCCTATCGTCGCGAAATCCGTATCGGACGACAGAATCCAAGGTACTATGAGATACTCGATGGCCTTGCACCAGGCGAAAAGGTAATAACATCATCATACGATAATTTCGGTGACAACGAAGTGCTTATTTTGAACTAACCAAAACATAACAATATAAAAAATTACTATGTATTTCAAAAACTTTATAATGCTTTTGAAAAGGTACACGACCTCTTCATTGCTTAACATACTGGGTATGGCGGTTGCCTTTGCGGCAGTCTACATCATAATGGTGCAGGTAAACTTCGACCTCTCATACAACAAGGCCATTCCCAATGCAAAGAACATATACCGCCTTGAATATCCCCACTGGGCCGAAGAGGGGTACTGGAGCACCACATGGGCACGTCAGTTGCCCGACGACCTTTGCAAGGGTGTGCCTGAAATAGAGAAGAGTGCTACAATATGGCCAACGGGACACTACAACATCAATTCC
>JAZNDZ010000108.1:0-28823 GCA_045588345.1 Bacteroidaceae bacterium | reverse complement strand
TACTTTTGTATCAGAGTTGTTTGACAAAGCATAACGCAGAAGATTGGTGCAATTCCGATGTTGCCAAATCGTTACCAACAACTTTCTACCATAGCATTCGCTATTTGTGTATCAGTCAGATACGGAATAATTGATTATCTTCCGCAAAGATAATCATCCCACACAAATTACCCAAATTGTTAAATTGCGTTAAAAACAGAAAGGATATGCCACAAAGGGATGTTGAATATAAATTTTGTAATTATGTTTACACCTATAATGACAAGGGTATACAACATCTGTGTGACATATCCTACAGCCGGGAGAACCACTAAACCGGCTGTTTTTATTTTTAACCAATTTCTACGTCCTTTCACCTAATAGACGAAAGTATCTCAGTTTTGTTACAGTTTGTTATGTTAAAAAAACTAACATAATTATCCTTTACTGCAAGCGGAACATTATAGGCAGTGTAAAGCTTGCATTAACAGCCTTGCCACCTTGAGTACCTGGGTTCCATTTGGGCATTGCCGAAACTACACGCACAGCCTCGTCCTTGAGAGCTTTTTCAGCAGCGGCACGCAGTGCCATTACCTCATCGGTAGTCAGCACCTCGCCTTTTTCGTTCTTGTATGCGATAACCATAATCTCATCAAGTTCATTCATTGAATTAGCCAAAACAGCCTCCTTCTGCGCAAGTGTACGTTTCATTATCACAATTTTCGCCCTCTCATCTTCCAGAAGCTTTTGTGCCTTTTCCAGTTCTTCGCGACGGCGATTGAGAATATTTTCCGAGGTACCATCCTTTTCAAGGACCGCCAACTTATTTTTCCACTCTTCAATGTGCTGCTCAAATTCTTTACAATCGTTCTCGATACGTTCAATACTATTCTTGTAATATTCGATTTCTTTCACTGTCTGCTCGGCAAGCGAGACTTCGGAATAATCCGAGGTAAAGTCAGACTTAACCACTTCGGCATTTGAAATGCTGCCGTCGGCCATGACGACAAACCTCACAAAAACTTTACCTTGCCCGTTGATATCACGCGCAACCTTGGGGTATCTGACGTTCATGCGGAGCCACCTCATAAGTTCCGCCAATCCACCGGGATACTCAGGTGCAATCTCGCATACCTGATAGATTTCCTCTCCACCATCGGTAGTGCGTTCCTCAACAGTGAAGTCCACTGTAAACGGAGAATCCTCCTTCCGGCCATTATTGCCCACAATGCCGGCATCAGAAGTGACCGGCGAACCGGAAGATGTTGTAATGAATATTATACCCTTCTTGTCCTTTGCATTGTATTTCTCTTTCAGTTCGGCAGTGAGTGCGCTGTTCTTTATTACCTCAATATGAGCGATTGAAGAGGATTCAAGCTCTTTAAGGTCACCGTTGAACACCCTGCCATCCACAACAAAGAGTGCATTATCCTTGACATCAGTGTCTACAATGGCGCTGCCATTTCCAATTACAATCCTATTGTCTTTCTTCTCCGTGTCTTTCTTTTCATTGTTTATCTTGCCATCGGACAACCTGAATTGAACAGGTATGGTATATTGCACGTTCACAGTCTTGCCGCCCTGTGTTCCGGGATTCCATTTTGGCATTGTGGAGATTACACGCACTGCCTCTTTATCGAGCGACACATTGCCTGCACTTTTAACCACTGAGACATCTGAAATTGAGCCGTCCTTTCTTACTACAAACTGCAACATAACTCTACTCTGCTTGCCGGCAGCCTTTGCCTCGTCGGGATACTTGATGTTGTCGGCAAGATACTTATACATGGCATGCGTACCGCCCGGGAACGCAGGTGCATTCTCGCATACCTGATAGACCTTGTCATCACCGTCAGGAACTTGCTGCACATAATTTTCTGCAGTTTCCTTTTCGTTGTTAGCGACAAATTCACTACCTTTGGGGAGTGTTTCATTCTCTGTTGCATTTGCAGTGTCGACAGTGGTGAACGCAAGTGCTGCAATGGCAGCCACCGGAACGATGTACAAAGCCTTTGCACATCTCCACGTTTTTGATTTTTCTTTACACATCATAGTGATACGTTTTTTAGTTAAACTGTGATTAAAGCTGTTGGCAATAGAGTAGAGCCTTGCGCCAACGGCTTTTTTTATGATTAATAACTGGTATTGTTTAGCATTCACGCCCGAATTGATGACGGCCTCATCGGCCTCAAATTCATGTATATCCTTGAGACTGTTCTTCATTATCCATGCAAGCGGGTTAAACCACTGCATTATTATTACAGCGTCGGCAAGCACAATATCCCATGAGTGACCGGCACGTGCATGTGCTGTCTCGTGAATGAGTATTTCGCGCGCACCATCACCAAGGTCATACTCGCTCACAACAACCCAACGGAACCAGCTGAAAGGTTTCTCCTTTCCGCTATGCACCCTGAGGCTTATGCCCTCGCAGCCATACAGTGAAGCATCCACTGCCCTGCTGCGTGCTATTGTGCGGACTACCTGAACATACATTACAGCCTGACGCACTACAAGCAGTGCCACACCCGCAAAATATACCACCGCTACAAGCAACAGCCAATTGATAGGCTTTTCCTCTAACGGTTCAAGAGGCGGAAGTTCCAAGGCAACATCGGTGAGCACCGGCAGTTCATCAAAGGCTGACATATCAATAGCCATGCTCCCAACAACAGCCTCCGGTTCTTCTGCCGCAAAGCAGTTCTCAATGGCAACGGCAACTCTCTTGAACGGCGATTCTATACCTAAGTTCACTGCCGGCAGCAACAAGGAAATGAAAATGATTGAGAGCATTATGTAACGGTTGACCTTGTGGAAAGTCTCACGGCTCATGAAAAGCATGAACAGCGACACCAACAATGCAAGCACAAATGCCGACTTGAGGACGAATAGGAAGAATGTTGCCATGGTAACGTTATTTATTCTGTTTTTCTACAAGTTCAATAAGACTCTTGAGTTCATCGATAGAGATTTTCTCCTCTTTTACAAGCGAAGAGACTGCACTGAGGTAAGAGCTGCCGAAGTAACGGCTCACCACATTGCCGAGCGTGCGCTTGCCATACTCGCTCTCGCTTACTGCGGCATAGTAACGGTGAGTATTGCCGAATGCCTCATGCTCAACATAGCCCTTTGCCTCAAGACCGCGTACAATGGTAGATATTGTGTTGAAATGTGGCTGCGGTTCATCAAGCAAAGGTATTATCTCCTTGACAAACAACGGACCTCGCTCCCAAAAGAGTTTCATGAGTTCCTCTTCTCTTTTTGTAAGACTTTTCATAATATATTACTTTTTTACTTTGCAACTACAAAAAACATGCTGCGCCAACTATATTTTTTAGTTGACACAGCAAAGAACTATATTTTTTAGTTACAAAACTAATTTTAATAGTTAATAAAGGTTAAGGAAAAAGAAAAATTTGAAGAATGCTGTTGAAAAGAAAAACTGTTGCTAATCGTAATTATCGGAAAACAGGACATTCGCTGCTTGCGCGCACCATTACCGCGCTATCGGGCCAAAAGCCAATGGATTCCCCTGTCCTGAACAGCATTGTATTATTGTTGAACAGTTCCAATGATACCCCGCAGTTGCATTTTCCGGCGAACGGAATTTCATCGGCCACAAAATACCCTACTGCCTTATTTCCACTCTTGGGGAGTTGAAGGAATGCTTGGGGAAAGAGTCTGTCTTCTTCATCATATTCTGCGTTCTGTATTCTGTTCCCTCCAAGGAAGACACCACCGGGCGCAATGAGGAGAGAATCGTTCCTTTCACCTACATATACATAAAAAACTTGCCAAGGGTCATTTTCTGTCCACTCCCATCTACCAATAAAAGGAGAGGGTTCAATACCTGATATATCAAATTGGTTTGTACCGGTGACTTCCGTATCGGGTATATTATCATGCTCCTTATACAATTCAACAACCTTTGTCGAAAAAGCAGAGTTCTCGCTGCTCTTGCGGACAAGGATAGCGCTGTCGGGCCAGTAGTTCACGTTGCCATCTATCTTGAAAGTAAGTGTATCAAGTGATTTAAGTTCAAAACAGAGAGGATAATATTCTTTCCGGGGGTAATTCTGAAACACACTAAAATATTGATTCACGATATTACCTGCCGCTTTATTCCCGTTTTTGGGGACTGCAATACAAGCCTGCGGTATCATCTCTCCAGCGGTATCGTTCATTGGATTACCTGTCATGTAAAAAGGTTCTTCTCTTTCCCAATAAAATGATACCAGCAAAGAGTCATTGCGCTCGCCAATGCGCAGGGAGATATTCTGCACAGTATCATTGACACCGACGTTAACCCAATAACCCACAAAGGGCGACTGGGTAATACCCGCAACATCTACACTCTGAGGCTTATTTCCACTGCAAGCGACTACGCTTAATAAAAGAATAGAATATAAGAACCTTTTCATATTCATAATTAACTTACTTTAAATGACGGCTTCGAAGTTTTATTCCAGTGCCATATTTGCGTCCTATATCGTTTAAACGATTAAACCATCCTACGATAAATTCTTTTTGCTCAGAATCATTATCAACAATCGCATCGTAGTGTTCAGCACGCGCTTTTTGTATTTGACTCACCTGCGAATTTGCAGGTACAGCATAAATATTATCAGATTTACAAATAAAACAGCAAAGCGAGAGGGCATATATTACACCCTCCCACTATATTACATTATATATTATTGCTTATCCCTTGCGGGCAACAACATTCTTTACGAAGTCCATAACCACTGGCGAAGGATGAAGCACAGTACTTGAGTACTGCGGTTCATAGATTACTCCAACATACCAGTCGTTTGCAGGGAACTCAACGATATCTACCAAGCCGCTGTCGGGGTGAACACCGGTGCAGGCAAGCCCTGCCTCAACAAGTTGGTCGCGGTACTCCACATTGAGTTCATAGCGGTGGTAGTGACGCTCGGTAACCTTCTCGGCCCCATAGATTGAATAGGCCTTTGTGTCCTTGGCAATTACTGTGTCGTAACCGCCACGACGCATTGTGCCGAAAGGATTGCCCACGCTCTTGAGGTCTTCCATGATATCCACGATGCGATGCTTTGTCTGATCGTTCATCTCATAACTGTTGGCATCGGCAAGCCCAATGATGTTACGCGCCACTTCAATAGCCATTACCTGCATACCAAGACCGATACCGAGAGTAATGAGGTTGTTCTCGCGGCAGTACTTTGCGGCTATTACCTTGCCCTCGAAACCACGTGGTCCAACGCCCGGACAGATGATATAACCGTCCATGCCCTTGAGCATCTGCGCCACGTTCTCCTCGGTAATCTTCTCGCTGTTGATGAAGTGAGGCTTAATCTTGCAATCGTTATATGTACCGCACTGGCAAAGACTCTCATGGATACTCTTGTACGCATCCTGAAGGTCGTACTTGCCCACAAGACCTATATTGATAATCTTTTTCGCATTGTTGCGGCGCTCAACGAATGTGCGCCAAGGGAGCATTGCCGGTGTCTCGCCCACTTCCTCGCCTGTAAGGCGAAGGATTGCAGCATCGAGGCCCTGCTCCTGCATCTTGATAGGCACTTCATATATTGAAGGTACATCAAGGCTCTGCACTACACATTCGGGCAATACGTTGCAGAAACTTGCAACCTTCTTGCAAAGGCCTGTGCTTAATTTGTGCTCTGCACGCAGTACGAGACAGTCGGGCTGTATACCCAAACTCTGCAACTGCTTTACTGAGTGCTGTGTAGGCTTTGTCTTGAGTTCGCCGGCTGCAGAAAGGTATGGAACGTAGGTAAGGTGCACGCACACTGCACGACGGCCAAGTTCCCATTTCAACTGTCGGATAGCCTCAAGGAACGGAAGACCTTCAATATCGCCCACAGTACCGCCAATCTCAGTAATCACAAAGTCGAACTTCTCCTTTGTGCTGCCGCGCTTCATCTTGCGCTTGATTTCATCGGTGATGTGAGGAATGACCTGCACGGTCCTTCCAAGATACTCGCCACGACGCTCCTTCTCTATTACCTCGCTGTAAATGCGGCCGGTAGTGAAGGTATTCCAACGTGTAGTCTTTATGTCGGTAAAACGCTCGTAGTGACCAAGGTCAAGGTCGGCTTCATGACCGTCGATGGTTATGTAGCACTCGCCATGCTCCTGCGGGTTAAGTGTGCCCGGAGAGACATTGATGTACGGGTCGAACTTCTGGATTGTAACCTTATACCCTCTCGCCTGCAAGAGTTTGCCAAGAGATGCCGAGATGATACCTTTACCGAGTGATGATGCAACACCGCCTGTAACGAAGATGAATTTTGTTTCAGCCATATGAATGTTATTTATTGTCTAAAAAAACTACGTCCAAAAACAAAACCCTTTGGACACGCAAAAATAATGCAAACTATGCTCACATCAAAAAAAAGTATTGATTTTTTGTGAGTATTTTTTACATTATTATGGCACAAGTTTCAATTCTGAGTACAAGCGCTGCACCGGGAGGCCCATTACATTAAAATAGGAACCAACGATATTTGACATGCCAATATAGCCAATCCACTCCTGAGCGCCGTATGAGCCGGCCTTGTCCATCGGTTCATATTTGGCAATGTAATACTCAATCTCTTCGTCGGTCAACTGCGCAAAAGTGACATCGGACTGCGCGACAAAACTGCGCTGCTCATCCTTTGTTGTTACAGCAACACCGGTAAATACCTGATGTGTCTTGCCCGACATATTACGCAACATGCGGCGTGCATCGTCAGCATCGACAGGCTTGCCAAGAGCAACACCGTCAAGCCAAACAATGGTATCGGCAGTTATTACAAGTTCGTCGGGCGACATCTGCGGGCGATAGGCATCGGCCTTTTTCTTAGAGATATAAAGCGGGATATCACCACCCTGCAACTCTGCAGGAAACGACTCATCGACATCGGGCAGGCGGCGTACATCAAACTCTACATCAAGCCCCTGCATAAGTTCCTTGCGACGCGGCGATGCCGACGCAAGGATTATTCTGTATTTTTTTAAGTTATCAAGCATAGTATTAAAGATGAAAGATGAAAGATGGAAGATGAAAGATGAAAGATGGAAGATGAAAGATGAAAGATGAAAACTGCCCTTTCTGCCTCTCGCGCCCTTTTTGGCTTTTTAACCCCTTCAAGCAACCCCAATCAATTACCAGCCGAAAGCATTCGCCTCGTCCATCCACTTCCCTTGAGCACGCATCACCTGTTCAATGACATCACGGCCGCAGCCTTCACCGCCGTTGACGGGAGATATGTATTTGGAAAGTTGTTTGATTTCCATTGCCGCATCGGCCGGACAAACGGGAAGACCGCATATCTGCATGACCTCATAATCGGGAATATCATCGCCCATGTAAAGGATTTCTTCGGGTGAGAGCCGGTACATGAGCATCAGTTCCTCAAGGCAATCTTTTTTGATGGATGCACCGGTATATACATCTTTAATGCCAAGACCGTTGTAACGTACTTTTACAGCCTCGGTACGTGCGCCGGTGATTATGGCTACATGAAAACCCGCCTTCACAGCAAGTTGTAAAGCATAACCGTCCTTAATGTTTACCGTGCGCATAGGTTCGCCGCTCGGATACATGGATATTGTCTCGCGGCTCAACACTCCGTCTACATCAAAGATGAGTGCCTTGATTTTTTTCAAATCGTAGTTTATCATAATTATCGTTTGTTTCTTTTCATTATATAGTCGCTCATTATGCCATATATCGCTGAAAGTTCCTCATTGAGCATTGACCTGTGGGATTCAATGACATTCAGGTCCTCACGCTTTGCCGGCCCGGTCTGTGCCTGCAGAGGATGCATGCGGTGCACTTTGCTTGCAGCCTCATCAATGAGGGGAAGCATGGAATCGAACGGAAGGCCCTTTGACTGCAGCAGTTCGGCAACCATGCAGTAAAGCGCATTGGGGAAATTGCATGCAAACACTGCCGCAACATGAAGGAAACTGCGCTGTTCGCTTGTTGCATAGATGACTTTACGGCTCATTGAAGATGCAAGTGCTTGCAGATATGCAGTATCGTCATCATCGTTGCTCTCTATGAATATCGTCACATTGTCAAACGGCACGATATTCAGTTTGCTCATTGTCTGCATGGGATAAAAGACACCGCAATGCGATGCGCCGGCCTCAGAAAGTGCCGAAAGGGGAATGCTGCCGGCTGTATGCAGTATGAGCGCTGAGGGAAAGAGCTTTGCTACCTCAGTGGCAACAGAACACAATGCACTGTCGACAACGGAGATTATAACGACATCAGCCTGTGGCAACGCCGAAAGTTCATTCGTGAATGCACAGCCGACAAGATTTCCTAAAGTTTCGGCCGAACGGAGCGTGCGGCTCCATACTGCAACGGGTGCATTGCCGCTCTTCTTCAGTGCCATGGCAATCGATGTTGCCATGTTGCCTGCACCGACTATGATGATTCTCTTATTTTCCACCAAAACTGCCAATATGAACCTTTTCCCACTGAATTTTATCCTCGTCAAAAGGCTTTGACTCACGCGCCTTGTGCCCTACTCCCACAATTGAGAGAACAGCATAGTTCTCCGGAATAGCCAGAATTGACTTCACATTATCCTCGGCAGGAGTGCCCGAAGCATCACTGCGACGGCGTATCTGTACCCAGCAACTTCCAAGCCCGAGTTCCTCGGCTGCAAGTTGTATGATGATTGTCGCAATGGAGCAGTCCTCAATCCACACATCCGTTTTTGCAGTGTCTGCGATTACAACGACAGCCATTGCTGCCCCCTCGAGCAGACCGGCACCATGCTCCTTGCTCACAGAGAGCGCTTTCAGCACCTCTTTATCCTCGACGAGAATGAATTCCCATGGATTGAAGCGATGCCCCGAAGGCGACATAAGGGCTGCTTTCATTAACGTGCATACATCTTCCTGGGCAACAGGTTCCGGAGTAAAGATTCGGGTACTGCGCCTTTTTTTCAACAGTTCCAAGAAATTATCCATAAATATATCTGTTAATCTACGCGAAGATATAACATAAAGACGAAACCTCAAAGCAAGCCGGCAGACGAAATGATAAAAAAACAGAGCACATAGCAGCCTCGACAAATCGCAAAAAAGAAAGAAACATACATTATAAATATGCAAACGGTAAAATGGCTGTTTCAATATAAGGGAAACTTTTTTTTGAAATTTAAACAGTTTCTTAACACATCACTGATAATTTATTCGTATCTTCGCACTTGTAACTTTAAACAAGTTTACAGGTGTTATTGAATTATCTTCAATGATGAAATTCTCGCAAAATTTCCATGCTGTGAAGATAAGGAGCAATAGCACTGCATCAGTGTATGTACTGCCGACATAAGGCAAAAACATATAATAATGGTGTGGGCTATTGCTTTATTCCACAGCAAAGGCAATGCGAGAAGCCTCATCATTTGAATAAAGCAATATGTTCCCACACTTTTATTTTTAGCCTATGCATGGGAACTGCAAGGTTATGAAAGATGAAACTCTGCATAAATTCTCGCGACGAGTTGAAGTTAATAGCACTGAAGGATATTTGCTACATGAAAGCATGTGGCAATTACACCGATTTTTATTTTGTCGATGGCAAGACAAAGAGTGAAACCGGCTGTCTTTCGCTCTTCACAAAACAAATAGAGGAATTATATCCAGACGGCGATTGCCCTTTCATAAGGGTAGGACGAAGCCATGCAGTAAACATCGAGCACATAATTCTTATAAATATTCCACAAAGAACGCTGCAAACTAAAATGCCAAGTGCAAGCAACATCATATTGCCCAAAAGGTTACTGAAAGAGTTAAGAGATATCATTCTTTCAAAGTACAAAAAAGCAACTTGAAACACCAAACCACCACACTTCAGGAACAAAGCATAGGGTTTCGGGCATAAAAGGTTTTTTCAACGCACCTTTATATAAAGTTTATATAATTTTGTCAAAACAGCAAATTAATGTAAAATTATATAAATTATGAAAAAGTTTCTTTTTACTTTATTGATTTGCGCCATAAGCGCATCAGTTGCAGTTGCTCAAAGCCGTGAAACATTCGAAGAGCGCAAGGAGCTGCGCAAGATGTCAAAAGACGAACTTAATTCTAAAGCCACTAAAGCAGCACGCAAGGAGGCTAAGAGATTGAAAAAAGAGGGCTGGCAACCGGCTCCCGGAGCACTTCCATTGGAGAAGCAGTTGGACCGTTCGTATCTTATGCAAATGGAGTACGATGAAGATATGTACCCTAAATATATGATGGCAGAGGCCATGAGTATCGGTTCCAACTACGACGCAGCCAAAATGCAGGCTTTGGAACTTGCAAAACAATCATTGGCCGGACAGATTCAGACAGAAATGACATCATTGATAGAGAACAGTGTTGCCAACGAACAGCTTGAAGCCGGAGAAGCAGTCTCTGTGACCAAGAGTATCATGGAGAGCAAGAATCTTATCTCACAGAGCATAGGACGTGTAATCGTTGTTTCCGAGGTGTACAGAACGCTCAAGAACAAGAACAAAGAGGTATTGGTGCGCGTCGCATACAACAGTGACATGGCCAAGAAAGTAGCAAAGAAAGCAGCCAAGCAAAGCCTTGAGAAAGAGAGCGAAGAGGTACGTAATAAATTGGACGAACTGCTCGGGTGGTAACAGGTATGCACAGACTGCTTTTAATATTAGTTTTATGCTTTGCAGCATTCGAAGCAACAGCACAACGTACAGAGACGGTTGAAGCCGAGTACATCTATCATGCTCCCGAAAACATAAGCCCCGGGCAGGCAAAGCAGATTGCAGTTGAAAGAGCGCAGATAAAAGCAATAGCCGACGAATTCGGTACAACCGTCACACAAACCAACCTTACGAATGTATCAAACAAGAATGGTGAATCGAGTATAGATTTCCAATCGATTGGCATGAGTGAGGTAAAGGGTGAATGGATTGAAACGCTTGAAGAACCGAAATTCGAAATATCATTCGAACAAGAGATGCTTCTTGTAAAAGTATATGTAAAAGGGAAGGCAAGAGAAATCATTGCAGCAAACATAGATTGCGAAGCCAAACTATTGCGTAACGGGAAAGATGACAAGTTCGAGAGCAATGAATTCAATGACGGTGACCAATTCTATCTGTCGTTTCGTACACCAGCAAAGGGTTATATAGCAATATATCAATTGGATAATGCAGGTCAGGCATATTGTCTGCTGCCCTACCCTGGCCAGGAGGAAGCACAAAACGAGATAAAAGCAAACAAACGATATCTGTTCTTCGATTGGGAAAGCGGCGACGAATTTACCGAAGAATATTATATGACATGCGGCGAGGAACCGGAACACAACCAATTATACATAATATTCTCGCCAAATAAATTTTCAAAAGCATTGGACGACAGGAACAGCGAGGAACTGCCACGCGAATTGGCAGCCGATGAATTCCAGGAGTGGCTGGCAAAGAACCGTCGTCGCGACAAGGAGATGCAGCTTATAAAGAAAAGTATAACCATTAAGAAAATATAGATATATGAGAAGAGTATTTTTGGCATTGTTTATTGCAACATTTTCTGCCATAACATTTGCCCAGAAGTTCGACTATGTCTACAAAGGAATTGAATTCCGATGCAAAATTGAGAGCGGAACAGCAACCATTACGCGTTTCGACGCTAAGGCGCATAATGTAACAATTCCTGCAACCGTACAATACAAAGGCTCCAATTATGTTGTAAAGAAGGTAAGTACATTCCTTAACGGAGTAAATTATCTCACAATTAACCTTGTTCTTGAGGAAGGTATTGAAGAGATTGACAAGTTTGCGTTCAACGAATTCAGGAAGTTGCAAACGGTAAGTATTCCATCGACAGTACGTCATATTGGAAAAAATGCATTCAGAGACAATAACATGCTTAAGTTCAATATGCTCTCGTCTATTGATGAAGCATCTTTGCGGAATGGCGTGGAATTATGGCCGAGTGCAGAAGGTACAATGATTGCCACAAGCACACCTCAACAGGAAAGACAAGAGAATCTTGCAGCCAAGAGCCTAAAGAAACAGAAGGACGAAAAACTTGAAAAAGAGTTGAAGGAGCAGGAGCGTCTGCTTGCAGAGATAAAGAGAGAGAACGAGCGCTTGCAAAAAGAGGCTGAAAGGTTAGAGAATGAGAAAAACGACATGGCCGAAAATACTCTTCAAGGTGAAGAAAACGGTTCATCGGATAAAAGTATAGGCGGATTCCTGCGCAACGTTTTTGCAGGCAAGAAGAAAACCAAGAATATTCCGTCTGCGCCGCAGGAAACTGTTGCACAAAATACCGAAGCACCGGCGGTCAATCCTAAAATTCCAAATACCGAAGCATCGGCAGCCAATCCTAAGATTCCATTGTCCGATGTCGATATAGACATACCTGTTACCGGCAACAGCAAAAACCAGAACACCTACTGCGTAATAATTGCAAACGAAGAGTATGAGGATGTTTCAAATGTCGACTATGCATCGCGCGACGGAGAAGTCTTCAAGGAGTACTGTATCAAGACATTGGGAATACCCGAAAAGCAAATACGCTCTTTTATAAACGCGTCATACACCGATATTAAACGTGCAATAAACTGGATGGAAACAATGGCGAACATTTCGGCGGGCAATTCCAAAATGATATTCTATTATGCCGGCCACGGAATTCCTAATGAGAAGGACAAGACCGCCTATCTTATACCCACCGACGGCTTCCCAAAAGACGTTTCCACCTGTTTTAAATTAAGTGAGCTATACGGTCGATTGGGCAAACTGAATAGCAAAAACGTGACAGTGCTTTTGGATGCATGTTTCAGCGGTGTTCAGCGAGGCAGCAACCAGGCATTGGTTGCGGCGCGCGGCGTTGCCATAAAACCCAAAAACGAGGCGTTGAGCGGCAACATGGTAGTATTCAGTGCTGCATCGGACGACGAAACAGCTCTCTCCTACGAATCGAAGCATCATGGAATGTTCACCTACTTCCTGCTCGACCAACTAAAGAAGAGCAAAGGCAATGCAACCCTTGGCGAAATGTTCACAACCATAACACAGGAAGTACAAAAGAATTCGATGCTTGAAAACGACAAGCTCCAGACACCTTCGGTGAATGTATCGCCCAAACTGAAAGCGACCTGGAAAGAACTGAAATTCTAAAGCAGCAGCAATCAATTGCAGGATTTTAACCATTATATAATTATTTACTAATCAAACTCTATTATTATGAAAAAGTTATTTTGCTTAATCTGCATGGGATTATTCATTGCAACAGCTTCGGCACAGATTACTTGGAACGCAAAAGGTGGTTTGGGCTTTGCAAAATGTATTGGCGACTATGAAACCGACGGTAAATTTGTAGCAAAAGCCGGTGTTGGTATCGAAAAAGCCTTCTCACCCAACTGGTCGCTTATGCCTTCGCTTGAATTAGCCTGGAAAGGGTATGACGTAGACGATTATGAATACAGCGAAACAGCGGACATGTTCTATCTCCAGATTCCCGTACTTGCGGCCTATCGTTTGAACCTTAACGACAGTTGGAACCTTGTACTCAAGGCCGGCCCATACATCGCATGTGGACTTTTTGGAAATATTAGTGCCAGTCATGGGGGTGAAAGCGAATCGGATGACATCTTTGATTATGCAGAGCGCTTGGATGTTGGCCTTGACTTCGGTGTTGACTTTGAATATCACCGCTATGTAATAGGAGCAGAATACGAGTTCGGTTTGACAAGCCTCTCAAAAGAAGGTGATGTGCATACCTCGGCATTCTATGTAACTGTAGGTTACAAATTCTAAAAAATACATGTAACAACAATAAGGACGGGAATGTCACAGGACATTCCGTCCTTTTTTCATTATGCTATGAACAAGAAGATTTTATCGGCTGCTTTAATGATTGGAATCCTTACGGTTCCGGCACAGGCACAGGAGAATAATTTGGTGGAGAAGTTTGCAAAGTTCCGCAAAAAGGCACATTCCGACTATGAGAATTACAGAAAGGAATTGAACGGGAGGTATGCCGAATTTATGAAAAAGGCTTGGAATTCGTTCAAGGCAGAAGAACCTGTTGCACGCCCCAAAGAAGAGGAAGTTCCTCCTATTGTTATAGAACCAGAAGACATTTTAACAACCGTTCCACAGTTACCGCCTGTGCAGCAGCCAATAAAAAAGGTTGTAGAACCGCCGGTGGCACCAGCACCTCCCCAACCGGTTGCACCTATAAAAGAGATTACCCCAACCGTTGAAGCAGAGAAGAAAATAGAAACAGAGCGTTGGGGCACGAAGTTCAACGTACGCTTCAACGACAACCAAAGGTTCTCGCTTGCCGATTGCAGCAACAACGCGTTATCGAAAGCATGGAAACAGATATCGGAGAGCAAACAGAACAACACCATACGCGACTGCCTTCTGTTGCGTGCCGAGAGGCAGTTGAACGATTGGAGTTACCTATGCCTGCTGCAAAGCATTGCCAAAGAGATTTACGGAGAGAGCAACGAAGCCGTTCTTTACACAGCATATCTTTTTTGCCAATCGGGCTATAAAATAAGGTTAGGACGCGACAATGCGAAGTTGCATCTGCTGTTTGCCACGCAACACATTATTTACGAAAGACCATTCTTCATCATTGATGCAGAAACATTCTACTCCTTTACGGGGGAGTGCAAGCAGATGGATATATGCGATGTTCCGTTCCCCGAAGAGAAACCCCTCTCGCTACTTGTTGCACAACAACCCCGTCTGGAGGTAACACCGACAGACAGCAGAACTATTAAATCGAAAAGGTATTCGGCAATGGAATTCTCCGTAAACATAAACAAGAACATATTGCAACTATACGAAGAATATCCATCGTCGAGCATAGAGCATGATTTCATGACAAGATGGGCAATGTATGCCAACACACCCGTTTCAAAGGAAATAAAGGAGAAACTATATCCGCAATTGGACAGCCTGCTTGCCGATAAAGGAGAGGTCAAGGCTGTTGAAATGTTGCTCAATTGGGTACAGACGGGCTTTGAATATGAATTTGATGATAACGTATGGGGAGCAGACAGGGCGTTTTTTGCAGAAGAGACACTCTATTATCCTTACTGCGATTGCGAAGACCGCTCAATTCTGTTCTCACACCTTGTACGTGATATTCTCAATTTGAATGTAGTTCTCGTCAATTACCCCGGACACCTTGCAACAGCAGTAGAGTTCAACGAAGAGGTATCGGGCGATTACATTACTGTCAACAACAAAAAATTCGTGATATGTGACCCTACATATATAAATGCATCTGTAGGAATGTCAATGCCCAATCTCGACACATCGAACATAAGCGCAATACTGCTTAATAAATAAAATATTTTTTAGAAAATTAAACCGCCTCTAAACCAACAGCAAACATTTCATGTTCTACAAATAAAAAGTCATGGATGAGGAGTTGGAAAAGAGGGCGTTGAGATACCATGCCGAAGAAAGAGCGGGAAAGACAGAAGTGACCCCGACAAAGCCGTTCGACACAGTTGAAGAACTTTCCCTTGCATACACGCCGGGGGTTGCAGCCCCGGTAAAAGAGATTGACAAGGAACGCTGGAAAGCCTACCGTTACACGAATAAAGGCAACCTTGTCGCTGTAGTTTCAAATGGAAGCGCTGTATTGGGCGTAGGGAATGTAGGTGCTGTGGCATCGAAGCCCGTCATGGAAGGCAAAGCAATGCTGTTCAAGATTTTTGCCGACATTGATGCTTTTGACATTGAAGTGAGCGATGAGGAACCCGACAGGATTATTGCTACCATACAGGCAATAGCACCTACGTTCGGAGGAATAAATCTGGAGGACATAAAATCTCCCGAATGTTTTTACATAGAAGAAAAACTACGTTCACAGCTCGACATTCCCGTGCTGCACGATGACCAGCACGGCACAGCAGTAATTGTTTCTGCAGCGCTTATAAACGCATGCATTGTTGCAGGCAAGGAGATTCCTGATATAAAGATTGTAATTTGCGGAGCCGGAGCAGCCGGAATATCCACCGCACGGATGCTCACCGGCATGGGAGTCAGCAAGGAGCACCTGACAATGGTGGACAGCAAAGGGGTCATAAGCACAGGCAGGAGTGACCTGAGTGCTCCAAAAAGTGAATTTGCACGTGAAACTGGCATCACTGCCCTATCACAGGCAATGGTAAATGCCGATGTGTTCATTGGTGTATCAAAAGGCAATATTCTGCACGGCCACGACCTTGAGGTAATGGCCGACAATCCCATAATATTCACCCTTGCCAACCCAGTTCCTGAAATAGGATACGGGCGTGCAAGCCATCTGCGCCCTGATGCAATCATCGCAACAGGCCGCACCGACCTTCCTAACCAGATAAACAACGCCATTGCATTCCCTTATATATTCCGTGGAGCACTTGACACACTGTCAACAAGCATAAACGGGGCTATGCTGCATGCCGCAGTAAAGAGCATTGCAGCAATAGCCCGCGAAACTGTACCAGCCGAAATAGAGAAACGTTATGGCCACAGGCTTGAGTTCGGAAGGGATTATATTCTACCCAAAATGGGCGACCCGCGCCTGCTGACCGAGGTACCGGTTGCAGTTGCCCGCGCAGCCATGGAAAGCGGAATAGCAAGACGCAATATAGCCTCATTCAAAGAGTACCGTGACTGTCTGTTATCAAGAGTGGAAAGCGAGAACCGCTTCAGTTGCGAAAAGATACGTCACAGAGGCAAGACAAGAAACCATAAAGGATGCGAAAACCGTCTAACCCAAATATAAACATCATGATGCCGAAAGAATTCATCAAATATATGAAAATGCTCATTGATGAGCAGAACGACACATTATGCCCGGCCGAAAAACTCATGTTGCTTGGCATTGACCCATTTTCGTTCTACAGACGCAAAAAGAGTGCAACGGTAAAGGTTGACGAAGACGAATACAACGATGACTTTGACGAAGGTGCCGGCAGCGTGGATGAAGAACCATACGAAGATTACAACCGCGACGGCAACGGCTACATATACGATGACGACGAATATGACCTTGCCGACCTGAAGGATTACCCTTTCCTGAGGGCGGTTCTGCTCTACAACAATAACCGAAGAAAATATTACGCATAGAGGCAGGCCGCCCCACACTATTGTCAGAATCCCTGAAAATTGTCTTTTATAGAACAATCAAGAGCAAAATAGAAAGCAAATTTGCTCTTTAGGATATTTTTTCTTTTTTTTGTAGTTAGGAAACTGTTTGAACTTCATTCTAAATATTCACGAACAATTATAACTACAGATTATGGAAAAGATTATCGGACTTATCGATGCTCCGTTTACCCCATTCTACGAGAACGGAGAGGTGAACTATGAACCTATCCCGGCATACGCACAGATGCTCGCGAAGAATGGTATGAAAGGTGTGTTCATAAACGGTTCATCGGGCGAGGGCTACATGCTCACCGAAGAAGAGCGTATAAAACTTACCGAGGCTTGGGTTGCTGCTGCGCCCGAAGATTTCAAGATTATTGTACATGTGGGCAGCACTTGTGTAAAATCGAGCCGCCGCATGGCCGAGCATGCACAGAGAATGGGCGTGTTCGGCATTGGTGCCATGGCTCCACCGTTCCCCAAAGTAGGGCGTGTCGAGGAACTTGTCAAATATTGCGAGGAGATTGCATCGGCAGCGCCTGAACTTCCTTTCTACTTCTACCATATACCGGCATTCAATGGCGCATTTCTTCCAATGGTAAAGTTCCTTGAGGCTGTTGACGGACGCATTCCCAACTTTGCCGGCATTAAATACACATTTGAAAGCCTGTACGAATATAACCAGTGCCGCCTGTACAAAAACGGCAAGTTCGACATGCTTCATGGACAGGACGAGACAATCCTTCCCTGCCTTGCCATGGGAGGTGCACAGGGTGGCATTGGCGGAACAACCAACTACAACGGACGCAACCTTGCCGGCATAATAGACGCTTGGAACGCCGGTGACCTTGAGAAGGCACGCGAATTACAGAACTTCTCACAGGAGGTCATCAACGTCATTTGCCATTATCGCGGCAACATTGTGGGCGGTAAACGCATCATGAAACTGATAGGCCTTGACCTTGGAAAGAACCGTACTCCGTTCCAGAACATGACAGATGAAGAAGAGGCAGCAATGCGCAAGGAACTGGAGGCAATCAACTTCTTTGAACGTTGCAACAAACTATGATATATACAGTAAAAAAAGATTTTTGTATATGAATTGGAAAGAATATCTTAAGGAGTGGTCGCAGAAGTACCATGATGACCTTGTAAATGACATAATGCCTTTTTGGATGAAGAACGGAGTAGACCGCGTGAACGGCGGTGTCTACACATGCCTTGACCGTGACGGTTCGCTCATGGACAGCACAAAATCGGTCTGGTTCCAAGGGCGTTTTGCCTTTGTATGCAGTTTTGCATACAACACAGTAGAGAAAAACCCCGAATGGCTGGCTGCAGCAAAGAGTACAATTGATTTCATAGAAGCGCACTGCTTTGACAGTGACGGCAGAATGTACTTTGAGGTAAAAGCCGACGGAACGCCGTTGCGCAAACGCCGTTATGTATTCTCGGAGAGTTTCGCAGCCATAGCAATGGCCGAATATGCAAAGGCTTCGGGTGACAGCACCTATGCTGAAAAGGCTCTCAAACTATTCAAGGATATACGCAAATTTGTAGCCACACCCGGATACATGGAGCCAAAATATCTTCCGGCGCTTGAAGCCAAAGGGCACTCGCTCGTGATGATTCTCATAAACACAGCCTCACGCATACGCAACGTAATCAGCGACCCTGTACTCAACCGACAGATTGACGAATCGATTGCATCGTTAAAGGATTTCATGAAACCGGAATTCAATGCATTGCTTGAGACGGTGGGCCCCAACGGAGAATTCATCGACACACTGAACGGCCGTGTAATTAACCCGGGACACTGCATTGAAACCGCATGGTTTCTCCTTGAAGAGGCAAAGAACCGTGGCTGGGACAAAGAGATTACAGCACAGGCGCTGCAGATTCTTGACTGGTCATGGGAGTGGGGCTGGGACAAGCAGTACGGCGGCATAATCAATTTCCGCGACTGCCGTGACCTGCCGCCGCAGGACTACTCGCAGGACATGAAGTTCTGGTGGCCTCAGACCGAGGCTATAATAGCCACACTGTATGCATACGAGGCAACCGGCGATGACAAATACCTGATATGGCACAAGCAGATAAGCGAATGGACATACGCCCACTTCCCCGATGCCGAATATGGCGAGTGGTACGGCTATCTGCACCGTGACGGCACTGTGGCACAGCCGGCAAAAGGCAATATATTCAAAGGACCATTCCACATTCCGCGAATGATGATAAAATCCTTTGAACTATGTAATGAATTGACAAGATAAAAAGCCATTCCATTCACAACAAGGAGGCTTTACTGTCAGAGTTGGCAACGCACAAGAAATCTATTCATGAAAAAATATCTTATCCTATCGTTACTCATCTGTTCCATGCTGGGTATGGCGCAGAACCGCGTTATAGTAGCACCGGCGACACCTATGGAGAAAGCCGTCTCAGGGCACTATGCAGGCTGGATAAAAGGCAAACTGGCAACATACGGAGGATGCAACTTCCCCGACGTTCCATGCGCCGACGGCGGACAGAAAGTGTACTACCCCAAAGCCTATGGAGCCAGCGTACAGGTTCCGGGAGGTGTTATATACCTTGGAGGAATGGACGCAACTGCATCAATCAGCGAATGTATATTCATCAGCGCCACAGACAGCACAGTTACACCAATAGTTCCATTGCCTGAAGCGCTGGATAACTTTGCTGCCACATACCATGGCGGAATGCTATGGGTTGCCGGAGGACAAACGAACGGCATACCCAACAGAAATGTGTACGCCCTACCCTTCCCCGACGAAGGCAAGGAATGGAACGTGGCAGGCACCATTCCCGATGCTTGTCGTCTGCAACCTTGCCTGGCTGTACAGAACACAAGTTCCGGGCATGCACTTTTCCTTTTTGGCGGATACCAACCCAAAGCGGAAGACGAGGAGGCCATAGTACACACCGATGGCATATACATGTCAATTTCGGAACTCAAGAAAGGCAATGCAGAACCGACACAATGGAAACGTACTTCGCCGGCACTGGCAAAAACCGCTGACGATGCTGATAAAGATTGCGCACAGCAGTTGCAGGCAATCGTCGGCAGCGTCTGCAGCCCGGTAGGCTATAGCCACGTAGTTTTCTTCGGAGGTGTTGACCATGACATATTCCTCAGTGCAATTACAGGCCGGCAGGACAGTCTGTATCTGCGTCATGCGCCAGAATGGTACCGTTTCCGTGAAGACGTGCTCACATACCACACTATAACCGATTCTTGGGGGCTCTTGCCGGGCGACAGCCTTTTGGCCCGCGCCGGGGCCTGTCTGACACCGCAAGAAGGAGGAAAAGGCTGGAGTTACAGCGGAGGCGAACTGATGCCGGGCGTGCGCAGTGCCGATGTTACAAACGTAGAAGTAACCAACAGCAAGGAGTTCGGCTGGCTCAACTGGACCTTTCTTGCCCTCTACCTTGTGGCCATGCTCGGCATGGGAATATACTTCATGCGCAAAGAAAACGGTGCCGACGACTTCTTCAAGGGTGGCGGACGCATACCATGGTGGGCAGCAGGCATAAGCATCTACGCCACAATGCTTTCGGCAATCACATACATGACTATCCCGGCAAAAGCATACACCACCGATTGGACATACTATCCCATGCTGTGGATGATACTGCTCGTCAGTTTCCCCGTAATAAAGTATTATCTGCCCTATTTCCGCAAACTGAACGTTACCAGTGCATACGAGATACTGGAAGTGCGTTTCAACCTTTTCACCCGCATGCTCGCCTCCACACTTTTCTGCATATTCATGATTGTACGCATGGCCATAGTGCTCTACCTGCCTTCGCTGGCACTCACTGCCGTGACAGGCATTGACATCTATCTGTGCATAATACTCATGGGGCTGGTAACAATTGTCTACTGTACAATGGGCGGTGTCGAGGCTGTAATTTGGGGTGATGTTGTACAGGGCCTGATACTTGTATTCGGAGCAATATTTGCTGTTGTGTACCTGGCTGTGGGCACAGAGGGAGGAATAGGCGGCTGCATTGAAATTGCCTTGGAAAATGACAAACTGCAACTGTTTGACTTGAACAATTCCTGGTCGCAGGCTACATGGTGGGTAATAATACTCGGTGGCTTGGCTAATAACCTTATATCATATACATCGGACCAGACTGTCATCCAGCGTTACCTGACCACACCTGACGAGAAGTCCGCAGGCCGTGGCATTCTTGTGAACGGTATAATGAGCGTGTTCGTCTCAGTAGCCTTCTACATGATTGGAACCGGCCTCTACACGTTCTACAAGACTCACCCCACAGAACTTGATGTCACCATGGGACAATCCGACGCAATTTTCCCGTTCTTCATGATGAGCCAGATGCCTGCCGGTGTTGCCGGTGCACTCATTGCAGCTATTTTCGCTGCCACAATGAGTACAATATCAAGCAACATCAACAGTGTGGCAACGGCATTCTCAATAGACTTCTGGAAACGTTTCCGCGCTTCCACGTCTGATTCACAGCTTGTTTCTGTTGCCCGTTGGGCATCGGTCGTGAGCGGTATGGTCGGCCTGCTGCTTGCCTTGTTCATGGCCACATGGGACATACAGTCGTTCCTTGACTTCTTCAACGAGGCATTAGGACTGCTCACCAGCGGTCTTGGCGGCCTGTTCTTCATTGCTGTATTCATGAAACGTGTAAAGGGTTATGCTGCGCTTACAGGTTTCATTACCGGCGAGGTTGCTGTATTCCTCATGAGCGAATACACTGATGCCAATTTCTTGCTCTTCGGTGCCACAGGCATGGTTGTGAGCATATTAACGGCATGGCTGCTCTCAATAGGTTCGTACCTCAAGGGCAACAAATAAGTTAACAGATGCCTTTACAACAAGTACAAGCCCCACGCTCGACCGAGCGTGGCGCTTGTACTTGTTGTTGCAGATAATCAAAAGATTATTTCACCAATGTCAATCCCAACTTCATTCCATTATAACCTTCGAGCAACGTTGTCATTGTTGCAAGCATTGTTGCAGTAGAGGATGACTTAGCGGAATCTGTTGCTTTGGATTTGGCATATTCATTTGCACTGGCACCTAATTTCTTAATAATCTCAAGCACCTTGTCTGCATCGAACATCAATCTCATTTCTGCCGCATTATACTCTACAACAGAGTTCAAAGCAATCTTGTCAACAAGGAAAGAGAAGACAATGCTCCGGCCATCCTCGCCAATAGCATATTTGCCGTTGAACTTCTTTTCGCCGATACTTGCCACATACGTACCGTCCTGAGCAAACTGGATAGTGGATATACCCTTCTTGACACCTACCTTCTGGAGATACTCATTTATTGTTTTCTCCAATTTTGCAGTTACGAGCTTTGCTCCAAATTCGGCAACCTTGTCATCACTTTCGAGTGCACACGCGGCACCTTCATATTTCCAAGTGCCGACAACATCCCCCGCAGTTATCTTCTTGCCATCTACAACAGTCTCCACCAAAGCGTCGAAAAGGCCTTTGCCGACTTCTTCCAGCTTCGGGTTTACTGTATCGGTTTTCTCTGTGTTTTCCTGTGCCTTATTCTTCAACTTGTTGAGAAGCGAACTTAACCCCTGGGCATTGCTGCTTGCCGATAATGCAAATGCAACAATCAATAGCAATAGAAACTTTTTCATATGTATCGGTTATTCTGCAGCCTCGGTATTTTCCTCAGGCTCTGCAAATTCTGTTATGCCATTATTAACAAGGATATTATACCATGTATATATTTTCTTTATGTGTGTCAGGTACACCCTTTCTCTATCGTATTCGGGCATAAATGACTCGAAACTCTCAAGCAGTTCTTCGGGGGTAGCCATCTTTATATCAAAAGATAGTGCACCGTTCTCTTTCTCATAAATGCTTGCAAAAACATTCCTCAAAGGGACCTCTTCTGTATCGGTATAGATTGCGATATCGTCAAGCATCACCACTTTGTCGCTATTGTAGACAGGGGTACGTTTCTTGGCTGCATCAATACTTTCAACTATAAACATGTTGCGTCCCTGTGACAGCAACCTGTACAATCCGGGTTTACCGGAAATGGTCAGAATTCGTTCAAACATAAGTGTATAATTTAGTAATAGTTCCTTTATTGTATTTGACTGCATATATCAGAAGCAATCATTCCTCGCGAAGATATAAAATCAATCCTTTACCGCAAAATCCATTAACAAATATTCAGCATTTCAATCTTCGAATTCAGCCAGAAGAGACAAGACTTCGGGCAAGAGCGGGGTATTCCCGTCGTTATAGATTGAATAATCGGACAAGAGCAACAGTTCCTCCGACGACACCTGCTTGAGCATTCTACTGAGCACCTGATTGCGGCTCATGCCACTGCGCTTGATTGTACGGCGTATGGCGGTCTCTTTGTCGGCCCACACTACGAGCACCTTATCGACAGAGTCTATCAGCCCCGATTCGTAAAGCACTGCAGTCTCAACAGCAACAAGCGGACAATCTTTTGATGATGCCCAATTTTCAAAATCTTTCTTCACTGCCGGATGCACGAGAGCATTTACACGCTCAATGTTATTGTCGTCTGTAAAGATACGCGATGCCAAAAACTGCCTGTTCAAAGAACCGTCATCGTTATAACAGGAATCGCCGAACATTCTCTTGAGACCTTTGATTATGCCTGCATCGGAGACCATAATCTCTTTGGCACGTCTGTCACAGTCGTACACCTGCACGCCCATGACTTCAAGTATATGCGAAACGACAGATTTTCCACAACCGATACCTCCTGTTATGGCAAGTTTTATACAATTCCCCATCTGTGTAATAATAATTAAGGCTGCAAAGCCATAATTCTACCAAAATAGCCTCTGCTGACTTTAGAAAAATGAAATATTTTTTATGGATTTTATTTTGACAATGGCAAGGTATCATTCTTGGTTACCGCCAAGGTATCGCCACGGCTCACTCTACACAAAGTATCTGGTGCGTCAACCGCAACCGGTTCCTGACTGTTTCCCATTACATCTATCACAAGCAATCTCTGTTTGAAGTTCTTGAGATGAACATCCTTTGGCAAGGCTTCCTCGGCCCTGCCTTCAAGCATAATCGTCTGTAAAGTAAGATGCACGCCGCTGCTATTGAATTCGGAATAATCGACAGAGATATTGGATTTGGAACCTAAGATATACAAAAGAATATCACCGCCTTTAGCCTTTACGTCGGCCTTGAGTTCAACATCTTCGGGAATTTCAATACCTGAGGGCACATTATTGACAACGACACCCACTGCAACCTCTGCTTCGGTATCCTCATCGGTTACCTTTAGAAACCAAAGACTGATTGACGCAAGCAGGAAAGCCATGAACACTAAGGCGTTACGTCCTTTGCTGTTTTTATCTGAAGGCATAAACAATAGATTCTGCAATTATGAAAGAAGGAGACTGTGCGGAATTGAGTTTCAACAACAGTCTCCAGAATAAACCAATCTACTGAGATTACTTGCCCTCCTGCATATCGGCCGGACCGGGATACACAACAGAAACGTCGACACGTACAACGACATTATGGGCAATCTCAAGCATCACGACACCATTGTCGATTGACTTTATTTTACCATAAAGGCCGCCGCTTGTAACAACCTCCTGTCCTGCCTGCAAACCGTTGCGGAATGTTTCAATCTTCTTCTGCTGCTTGCGCTGAGGGCGAATCATCATGAAGTACATGATTGCAAATACAAGCACAAACATTATGATTGTCGGCCACATTCCACCACCTTGTACAGGTGCTGCATTCAAAAATTCCATAGTTCAAAAATTTTATTTGTTATACTTATTCTTTATTTATTGATTTTTCCTTCACTGCGCAGTTTCTTGGTTATAGAATCGAGCAGACCGTTCACGAACGAACCGCTCTTTACGGTGCTGTAGTGTTTTGCAATCTCAACATACTCGTTGAGGGTAACCGACAGAGGAATATCCCCGAATGTCATCACCTCGGCAATGGCAGCCTGCATAATCACCACATCCATAAATGCCAGACGCTGCATGTCCCAGTTCTTTGAACAGGCGCTCATCATGCCTCTGTATTCGTCGGCATTAGCAATTGCAGCCTTGAACAATTTTGATGCGAAGTCCATATCGGCAACATCCTTGTATTCAGGCAACAACGGCTGAGAGGCACCATTCTCTTCCTCGAAACGCTTGATTGTCTTGACTACAAATGTATCTATTATAGACTTGTCATCGTTCCAATAGAGGCTTTGCTCTTCAAGCAAAGAATCAAGTTCTTCGTTCTCAAACACAAAAGCCTTGTATAATTTGCGCCACAGTTCTTTATCTTCTTCATAGGATGAAGTCTCGGATGCCATATACTCCTTATAGATATCGCTCTCCTTTATCCGGTCGAGCAGACGGCGCAGAAGGTCGGAATTGTCAACCCAGTTGAGTTTGCTTTTCTCGGCGAACTTCACCAATTGCTCATTCTTCTCAAGTTGTGCAACGAAACGGTTGTTCACAAACTTGAGATTGGGATTCATGTCGCTCTCGGTAGGACGCACTTTCATGCTGAGAAAAGAGATTCTGTCTGCCTCGTAGCGGGTTATGCCGACAATAAGCAATAGCAAATGGTTATAAAGGTCGTATGCCTTTGACAAACTGAAAAAAACCTCATCTTCGGCCGCCTTGATGCTTTTGCCGCTGTTCTTGTAATAGGCATAGATAATCTGCACGACCTTCAAACGGATAAGAACTCTGTTAATCATAAAACGCTTTTTCTGATTTTGTGCAAATTTCGCACTAAATTGCGACACAAGCAAACAAATGGCATTATTTTATTAAAAAATATTCAATATTAGGAGATAAAACGGAAAATGCCGGAAAAGGCTATTTCTTTAGAAGAAACAACTGACCGAGACTGATTGTTCGTACAAGACAGAAAGGAACAATCCGACACTGTCCATTGCCCGGCTGCAATCAAAATGAGAGCAAATTAGAATCTTTTCTTAAAAAAAAATAACAAAAACGTTGTATTTGTAAAATTTTATCTTCATATTTGGCATTGAAAGAATGATTCAGTTGAAAAGCACAAACAGATTTATTAAGATGGAAGACTACAAAAAGAGCGGAATGAATGAGAATGACAAGGATATTGTGTACTCACAGGCCATAAAAGCCGGCAAGAGAATTTACTACATTGATGTCAAAAAGAACCGCAAGGATGAAATGTACATATCAATCACCGAAAGCAAGAAGATTGTCAACGGTGAGGGCGAGAACACATCTTTCAGTTTTGAGAAGCACAAAATATTCCTTTACCGCGAAGACTTTACAAAATTTGCAGACAGCCTGAAGGATGCCATTGATTTTGTCGTTGCAGAACAGGGCGAATACATTCCGCGCATACAGGAACAGGAGGAACAGCCGCAGGAAAGCAGCACAAGCATAGATATTGAATTCTAAAAAGCATGTACAGCATCAGGCTCGCGCGCGAGAGCGTGCGGGTTTTGTTGCGTATGCGCTGTTTTATGCTGTTTTTTATGCACCGGGCTTGGTTATTAATAAAAAAAAGCATATCTTTGCACCCGCTTTAGAGAGACATCGTGTGATGGCGAATTAAGCAATAAACATTAATCTTAATTTAGAGTAACACATTTTTTAATTATGAAATCAATCAGCATTTCAGGTTCAAGCAGAACCGAGGTAGGCAAGAAGGCTACCAACGCATTGCGCAACGCAGGTCTTGTACCCTGCTGCATCTACGGAGTTGAAAAGGACGAAAACGGTGCTCCTTTGACAAAGGCATTCAGTGTTCCTGTTGAGGGTCTCCGCAAGTTGGTTTACACACCGGACATCCACGTTGTTGACCTCACAGTTGACGGCAAGGCAGTAAAGGCTATCATGAAGGACATCCAGTTCCACCCTGTAAAGGACACTATCCTCCACGTTGACTTCTACCAGGTAACAGAGGAAAAGCCTATCGTAATGTCAGTTCCCGTTAAGCTCGAAGGTCTTGCAGAAGGTGTTCGCGCCGGTGGTAAGCTCGTTCAGGTTCAGCGCTACCTCAAGGTTAAGGCTGTTTACACCGCCATTCCGGAAATTCTTACAGTAGACGTTACATCACTCGGCCTTGGCAAGTCTATCAAGGTTGGCGACCTCTCTTTCGAGGGTCTTGAGTTGGTAACTGTAAAGGAGGCTCTTGTTGCTTCAGTCAAGACAACACGTGCATCTGCAGCAGCCGCAGCAGCCGCCAAGAAATAATTGAACCCGAGCGAATGAAATATTTAATTGTAGGATTGGGCAACATCGGCTCTGAGTACGAAGGAACCCGCCACAACATCGGTTTTACAGTATTGGATGCCTTTGCAAAGGCATCCAATACTTCTTTTCAGGACAAGCGATACGGTTTTGTTGCCGAAGCATCGGTGCGTGGGCGCAAACTTATACTGCTGAAACCGTCGACATACATGAACCTGAGCGGCAACGCCGTGCGTTACTGGATGCAGCAAGAAAAGATTCCGTTAGAAAATGTTCTAATAATTGTAGATGACCTTGCGCTCCCCGTAGGGGCATTGCGCCTCAAGGGACAAGGAAGCGACGGCGGACACAACGGGTTAAAACACATTGCCGCTACACTGGGTACAGCCAACTATGCACGACTGAGGTTCGGCATTGGCAACGACTTCGGGAAAGGACATCAGGTAAACTTTGTCCTCGGCGCATTCGACAGTGAAGAGCAAAAGGCCGTAGATGAGCAGTTGGAGACAACAACAGAGATAATCAAGAGTTTCTGTTTTGCCGGACTTGCACGCACCATGAACCAGTTCAACAAAAAAGGCAACGGCAACAAACCGCAACAAGGCAATGAGTGAGCAGGCACGCATAGACAAATGGCTTTGGGCCGTACGCATATACAAGACGCGGAGTATTGCTGCGGAAGCATGCAAGAAAGGGCATGTAAGCATCGGCGAGCGCACAGCAAAACCGGCTCACAATGTCCGCGTAGGAGATGTAGTGAATGTGAAGAAGGCCCCTATCACCTACTCGTTCAAGGTACTCAAATGTGCCGAGAACCGCGTCGGTGCCAAACTTGTTCCTGAACTGATGGAGAATGTGACTCCACAGGAGCAATATGAGATTCTGGAGATGAGCCGCATGAGCGGTTTTGTAGGTCGCGCCCGTGGCACAGGCCGCCCAACAAAAAAAGAGCGCCGCGAACTTGACCAGTTTGTTGACGACAGTTTTGACCTTGATTTTGAGGAATTCGATTTTGAAGAACTATAACGGCTCAGTAGCAAAAAGGTGTGGGTAATATTTTACTTGTACGATTATTTTCTATCTTGAATATCTTATTCTGAGGTTAATTTTACCCTTAATCAATTACTTTGTATTCCTTTTGCAGTCGTTCTGTCATGTTCTTTTGGCGGCCAAAAGAACGAAAAGCCCCGGCACAGAGTTCACCAGTCGCATGATGCTTTGCTCATGAATTGCCGTGCAATATCATTCGGTCACATCAGTAGTGCTGAAGCACACTCCTTTGGGAACATAAATGTTCCGTCGTCGCAAACATTGCTCGCTCGCAATGGTTCCGCAAGTATCTTAACGCGCATATAGCCGGGGCGCGACAACTCGCTTCTCACGCACAAACAGCAACGCGATATTGCATCGCTCAAACAAATTCACGCCTCCTTCCGGCTATATGCACTAATACTTGCTGTGTCTCACACAGTGCCGGAG
>JAZNDZ010000107.1:0-12735 GCA_045588345.1 Bacteroidaceae bacterium | reverse complement strand
GGTCACCCACGTTTGTAGGGAGGTTGGATAAAAAGAGCTATTTTTAGGCTTGCGAAGCACGAAAAAACGCAGTTTACTAAGCGTAAATGAGTATTTTTCGGGCAAGCGTAACAACAAAAGAGCCTTTTTAGTCAGCCTCATTATTTTTAGACAGACATTGCAACAAGTCATAAAGCATATCGCTGCAATGCAATATACATGCCATGAAACAGCACATTCACAACATTCACAACTCTTAACCATATAATTTTGCGTGTGTTAAAATTAACCTTTATCTTGCAAAAGTTTTATAAGATAATTTTCAAGCCATATATACAAAACAACATATACATGAAAAAAAGCATATTCTCTTTACTTCTTTTTGCATGTACCTATTTTGCCACGGCGCAGGAGAGGCTCGACAGCATTGCATTCCGTGCAATGCAGGTCGGTCAGGTGATGCAACAGGAACGTGTATTCCTTCATTTTGACAACACCGCCTACTATCTTGGAGAGACAATGTGGTTCAAGGCGTACGTCTCATTCGGAGCCGACAACCGCCCAAGCAAACTGAGCAAAGTCCTTTATGTAGAATTGGTGGCTCCCGAAGGCTATGTCGTTGAGACCAAGAAATACAAGATTGGCGATGACGGATGCTGCTTTGGCGAATTCAAGTTGAACGAGTTATTGCTGTCGGGCTACTATGAGGTCCGTGCCTACACGCGCTACATGCTCAACTGGGAGAATAGCGCCATATTCAGCCGCGTATTTGCAGTATTCGACAAGGTGAACGCCGACAATTGGGACTTCAAGAACATGCTCGACCGCCACAGAGGCTTCAAAAGCAACGGCAAGTGGATAAGCGCCACACACCCCGAAGCCACACTCACATTCTTCCCCGAGGGAGGCAACCTTGTTGCAGGCATGGAGAGCCGTGTAGCGTATGAACTGCGCGGCGAAGAGGGACTGTTCGGCGAAGAGAAGATAACAGTATACGAGGATGATTCTCCATTGCTTGATACAGAACCCGCGCACATGGGAAAAGGTTTATTCACCTTTACGCCAAAGAAGGATGCCAAGTACCATGCCGTGGTTACAATGACCAACAAGAAAGGCAAAAAGAAAAAACACAGATTCAAATTGCCCGAAGTTGAGGAAGAAGGTATTGTAATGTGCGTCAAAGAGGAAACCGACAGTATTATTGTGCAAATAGAGAGCCGTTTCCCCGAAACCCAAGAATTGGGATTCGTTGTACTGCACCGTGGTACCATGGGCTACTACCAGAAATTTGCTGCAGCGGGCGGCTTCAATAGTTTCACATTTGCCAAGGACAGCCTGCGCGAAGGCGTGAACCGCGCTGTAATTTTCGCCGATAGTGTGACACCGCTTGCCGAACGCCAATTCTTCGTCATGCACGACACACTGCGACCGACCGACAACCGGACAGTAAAACTCAATGTCACGGCAAACGGTTACAGCCCGCACAATGTAACGCTTGCACCGCATGAGAAAGTGACAATAAAAGTCAGCCGCGACGATGGCAGACCCATTACAGATGAAAGCGACTTGTCGCTCACCGTCAGCGATGCCACAGGCAACCAGAAGACATCGTACAGCCATAACCTCTACACTTATCTGCTGCTCGGTTCCGAACTGAAAGGCTACATTCCCGATGCCGCACAGTATTTTGACCATGACAACCCGAAACGCAAAGAGCAGCTTGACCTTATAATGCTAACGCACGGATGGACATCGTATGACTGGAGCAAACTCACACGCACGTTCATCGGTGACTTTCAGCCCGTTGAGCGCGGAATAACAATAAAAGGGCGATTCTTCCTCAAGAGCATCAATAACGACATCGGCAATTTGGGCGAGGTCAGAATAACGCCCCAAAAGAATGTGCTGACAAGAATGGACATAGCCCCCAACGGCAAAGATGTACTCACAAGCGCATTCCGCACTGACAGTACCGGCTCTTTCGTCATTCAAACAGATGACTTCTACGGCACCCGCGTTGCATCATTGAAACCACAGACAGCAATGCGCCAGAGCGGCAACATTGCCTATCAGTTTGCACTTGACCGCTACTACTCGCCCGGGTTCCGCCTATACGGCTATTGGGAGAACCACTTGGGCATACCAATGAGCAAGAGCCAAAGCGACAGCCTTGTAAAGCTGAACCCGTTCGAGTACATGCTCTCGTCGCTTGAAGTTGTCGCCAAGAAAAAGCATGAATTCAATGCACGCCCACCGCACAGCGAGATGCGTTTCAACTACCTTGACGAATGGGAGTATGCACAGGATGTAACATACCTGAGCATTATAAACCCGTTCGAAGATGAGATATACAATAAAATCAAGATTGAAAATGTCTTTGAATCCAATGCACAGGATGATTTCAACAGCCGTTCTCAAGAAGAAGACACAACCAAAGAAGTCATTGAGAACACCGAAGTAATATCATTGCCGACAGCCAGCGAGGAAGAATCCCGTTACATCGGCAACATCCGCTATAGTAACGAGAGCGTAACTATCCCCGTAGACCACGATTATGACCACATTCTCACCGCCAACGATGTAGTCCTCAGCGCAATGCGCCGCCACAACTACAACTGGGCCTATTGGGTGCAACTTATGGTTGTACTTGGAGAGTATGACTACAACAAGACACCCGAACCCGACATGGAGTATCTGCGAGGACTTGCCAATGCCGACAAAATGACCAACTTCAAGGAATTTGTTATCCGCAGCGACGAGAATACCCGTTCGCAATTCGAGAACAGAGGCACATATTGGGCACCGCTAACAAGAATGCTCGACAACAAAATTCCCATACAGAAGTTCTACCGCGGATTCCTGTCGCAAACTTACCTTTACGGCAGCAACAGTGTAGACGGTTGCCCTGATGCATCTACCTTCTGGGAGCGTCTGAACAACGTGCAGGGCGGCGGCATCAACTATCCCATAAACCCCAACTACGTTGCATGCCTTATCCCTTATACCGAAGAAGAGCGTGCCCAAGGAGTCGTTCCCGAATTTGCAGCACCCGGCAGCACAATGCGGTACACATCTGTACAGGGGTACAGCGAGAGCAAACAGTTCTACTCGCCCGACTACAGCAGCATGACACCTCAGGAGAAGGACTACCGACGTACACTATGCTGGGTTCCAGAAGTAAAGATTGTGGGCGGCGAGGCTATTGTAGAGTTCTACAACAGCAGCGTATGCAGCAACATAACAGTTGATGTTACAGGCCGCGACAACGATATCCTGTTCAGCAATGATGCCATGACACGTACACGGTTCAGCGACAGGGAAAAGCCACAAAAGCAAGTAGAGAAAAAGAGCACACCGCAAGCCGAAGAGACACCTTTGGACTCGGCCACACTTGAAGCATGCAGATATCATCACAACAAGGCTCTGATATACTATAACCAAAAGCGATATAAAGATGCCTTGACAATGTTCATCGAACTGGCACAGTACAACTACCCGCCTTCGCTTTACTACATCGGGCTCTGCTATCTCAACGGCACAGGAGTTGCACAGAACCATAAGCATGCGTTCAGTTTCATAAATAATGCCGCCAAGCGCGGCGACACAACCGCGCAATACGACCTTGCCGTGATGATTGAAAACGGCATGGGCACAGAGAAGAATGACACATTGGCACATGAATACTTTGCAAGTGCTGCTGCGCTTGACGAGCCACGCGCACTTGTCGAGATGTACAGCCGTTACCTTAACGGAAAAATTGTAGGACAAGACAAGGAAACAGCGGAAGCCCTGCTGAAAAAAGCCGCCGAACAGCAATACCCGCCGGCAATGCTTGAATATGGCATGTTCCTGATGAATGACGGACGCGATGGCATAAAGTATATAAAGGCTGCCGCCAAAGAGAAACTTGAAGAGGCCATGCTTTACATGTATGATTATGAACATAAAGCAGGGAACTACAAGAAGGCCTACACATACGCAAAGGAACTGCATCACATTGACAGCCACGAAGGTACCAGACGCATGGCCGACTGTTACTACAACGGTTTGGGTGTAAGCCGCGACAAGCGCCTCGCCAAAGACCTTTACCGCGAGGCTGCAGCAGCCGGAAATGCAGAAGCAAGAGAGATTCTCAAAGGGTTGTAAGGAGGAGGCACAAGACCTTTATGCCACCCTGTTTATCACCTTGCCAGCGTTAATTCACATTAAATGCTTTGAAAGCAGATACATTTTTTGTTATTTTGTAATCAAAGAACAAGAAGAATGGTCAACAACGGCAACAACAAGCAACATAATAACGTGCTGCAATTGCAGTGCGAGCCCATTGAGTGCGTACGCATAGGCTTTATAGGTCTTGGTGTACGTGCCAAGCGTGCCGTGCATCGCATGATGCACATTGACGGTTGCCGCATAACAGCCCTGTGCGACCTTGTAGAGGAAAACATCGCCGATGCCAAGAGCATAATAACAGAATACGGCGGCGAAACACCGGTTGCATATTGCGACAAAGAGGGCTGGAAACAACTTTGTCAGCAGCCCGATGTCGACCTTGTATACATCTGTACCGACTGGGCCAGCCATGCCGACATTGCAGTATACGCAATGCAGCAAGGCAAGCACGTAGCAACCGAAGTGCCCGCAGCAACCACCGTTGCCGACTGTTGGCGGCTTGTCAACACAGCCGAAGAGACACAGCGCCACTGCATAATGCTTGAGAACTGCTGCTACGATGAGTTTGAACTCTGCACCCTGAACATGGCACAACAGGGCCTGCTTGGAGAGATAATGCACGCCGAGGGCTCATATCTGCATGACCTTCGCGAGCGTATATCTTCAAACGACAACGGCGAGCGCAAATGGAGCAACTGGCAGGTAGACTTCATGAACAGCCACAACGGCAACCCCTACCCCACGCATGGTCTTGGCCCCGTAGCCTTGGCAATGGGCATCAACCGTGGTGACAGGATGAAAAGCATTGTCTCATGTTCTTCAAAGGCCATTGGCAACAACAGCCTGCAAGGCAACATGAACAGTTCCATAATAACGACAGAGAAAGGGCATACAATTCTTGTACAGCACTGCATAACATTGCCACGCCCCTACAGCCGGTCGTTCCTTGTGAGCGGAACAGAAGGCTTTGCGCAGAAATACCCGATACCTTCATTTGCATTCGCCCCCGACAGCGACAATATTGCTATGGGCGAAGAGTGCGCAAGACTCATGGAACAGTACCGACACCCCTTTGTAGCAATGTACAAGCAACGTGGCGAGGAGTTGTGCGGCCGCCGCTGGATAGACTACGCCATGGACAGCCGCCTCATCCACTGCCTGCGGAACGGCATGCCGCTTGACATGAATGTTTACGATGCAGCCCTGTGGAGTTGCCTTGTAGAACTCACCGACATATCGGCAAGCAACGGCGGTGCACCCGTTGAAATCCCCGACTTCACTCGTGGCCAAAGTAACCCTGACAGCAAGAAAATTTTCTCTTGACAGCGTTCCGTCATTGTAGCCTTGAATGCCACTTACATCACTTCCTTGCCTTGAAATGCACCGCAACTGCAACAGCCACCGTCAGCACTCCACCAAGGATATATGCCAGTATGCGGTTCTCCATGCCGAACATCATTGGAGAGATGAAAATATATGACGAGCACACGTATGTCATTATGAGTGCCGGCAACATGGCAATTACCGTAGGTTTACCTTTCTTGAAAAGATATACAGTTATACACCACAATGTAATTACAGCCAATGTCTGGTTACACCAGGCAAAATAACTCCATATCGTCTGGAACGGCAAGGCAAATATTATGAAGAGCGCAGCAGCGAACAGCGGCAGGGAAACAAGCACCCTTTTCAACAGTTTCTTTTGACCGATGCCGAACATATCAGCCACAATGAGCCTTGCACAACGGAATGCCGTATCGCCCGATGTTATTGCACAACCAATAATGCCCACCAGAACAAAGGCAGTTATTACCGGCCCCATGGTGGTACTTGTTATCACGTTCACGAGTTTCGCCGCACTGCCGCCATGCTCTGCTATGGCAGCGTTAAGTCCCTCTACTCCACCCCAGAAGGCCATACCTATTGCAGCCCAGATGAGCGCAACAATACTTTCGGCTATCATTGCACCGTAGAAGATGCTGCGGCTCTGCTTCTCCGACTTCATGCAGCGTGCCATCATGGGCGACTGCGTTGCATGGAAACCCGATATTGCACCGCAGGCAATTGTGGTAAAGAGCATAGGCACAATGGGAAATTTGTCGGGGTTGGCTATCTGATTCTCAAGCGAGGTGAGTTCAGGTATTGTATATGTACCGCTCTGCACAAGCAGTATATAAAGTATGCTCAATGCCATTACAAGCAATGCAATACCGAAGAGCGGATATATACGGCCTATGAGTTTGTCAATTGGCAACAGTGTTGCCAGAATGTAATACATAAGAATCATGGCAAGCACAGCCACAAGTTCCCAGGACATACCGCTGAATGCAGGCATTTCAAGTACAGGAATTGCAACGTTGGATGCAATGAGTTCAGCCGGTTGTGACATGAACACAGCGCCCACAAGCACCATAAGGAACACAGAAAATATGCGCATGAAAGCCCTTGTTCCGTTACCGAGGTATTCACCAATTATTTCGGGCAGGCTTTTGCCTCCGTCCTTCAATGAAATGACACCGGCAACAAAATCATGCATAGCACCCATAAATATTCCGCCAAGGGTAATCCACAGGAATGCCACAGGGCCGTATGCCGCACCTAACAAAGCACCGAAGACAGGGCCCAGGCCGGCAATGTTGAGCAACTGTATAAGAAACACCTTCCAACGGGGCATGGGAATGTAATCGACACCGTCATACATTGTCTGCGACGGAACCGGGTTATTCTCATCAATGCCGCACACCTTCTCAAGATACTTGCCATAGGTGAAATAGGCTGTTACAAGTGCCGCAAGGCACAAAAGGAATGTTATCATAGCAATTTCATTATTTTACCGTTTTCAATATTTATCTTCTCTTCATCGCACAACTGCCGCAAGAGCCTTTTCATTTCGGCCTCAGTGAGACCAAGAGCAGAGAGTTCATCAAGCGAGTGCTGCTTGCCGTCGGACAACAGTTCTGTTATGGCATCTACCGAAGACTCCAAAGGCAGAATACAGCCCTGGGCACGCTTTGCCACACACGCATCGCAGCGGCGGCAATCGTCACTGCCCTTCTCGCCAAAGTACTCAAGCAATATACGGCTGCGGCACTTGTCATCAACCGAAGCATAATTGATTACAGACTTCAGACGTTCACCGAATATGGCCTTGCGCTCGTCATAGACCTCGCGCGGGAAACGCAGTTCACTGCCCAGCACACGATGACGCGTAAAGGTTATTATAGGGCATTTCTTTGAGGGGGCATACTGCAGCAACCCGCTGTTGCTCATGGAAACAAAAATCTCGTACATGCGGTGACGTGTCAGTTTGGTAACACGCGACAGATAACGTTCATCAATGAACACGTAATCACTGAACAAACCGCTATAGTTACGCAACAGGGCATTGACAAGCAATTCGTAATCGGCCGGCAGCCCACGGAAACGGTAAAGAGCATCCTTGCCCACGATAAAACGTACACGGGATGAGTACTCCATCTCCTCGACATACTCAATGTAACCCATTCGGGTAAGTATTCTCAAGGCGCTGTCGGTCTGCAGTGTGGGACGGTGATAATCCTTGCAGAAATCCCCTAACGAGAATTCATAAGTGCAGTTCAAACCATCACCAAGCGCCATACTGTAATAGTAGCATATTTCATCATAAATCTCGCGGATGAAATCCTGCGAAGGATAGTTGTCGGAGAGGCGACGCGCCACTGTCTGCCTGTCGACACGGCTGAAGAGCGTCACTGCATAGGCATCCTTTCCGTCACGTCCCGCACGACCGGCCTCCTGGAAATAGGCCTCAATGGAACTTGGCAGGTCGATATGTACCACAAGACGTACATCGGGTTTGTCAATACCCATGCCGAAAGCATTGGTAGAGACCATAACCCGCGCCTTACCGCTCTTCCATGCCTCTTCCTTGGCATCCTTGCTCTCGGGCGAAAGCCCTGCATGGTAATACTCGGCGGTTATTCCATTGGATACGAGAATATCGCACACCTCTTTCGTCTTCTTGCGGTTCTGTGTATATACAATTGCCGACCCTTTCATGCGCCCGAGTATGTGCAACAATTCCTGTGGTTTGTTTTCGGTTCTGCGCACCACATAAATCAGGTTCTTGCGGGCAAAACTCATGCTGTGGCAGTTCTCTTCCTTGAAACCCAATTGCTGCTGTATATCCTTCACCACCTCGGGGGTAGCTGTTGCCGTGAGTGCAAGTACCGGAACCGCCGGAAATATGCTGCGCAACTGTATTATCTCGCGATATGCCGGACGGAAATCGTGCCCCCATTGCGAAATGCAGTGTGCCTCGTCAATGGTAATGAGCGACACCTTCACACGCTGTATCTTCTTGAGGAAAAGTTCCGATGCTATTCGCTCTGGCGATATGTACAGGAACTTGTAATCGCCAAAAATACAATTCTCGAGTGCAGTTACAATTTCACTGCTTCTCATTCCGGAATATACCGCAGTTGCCTTTATTCCCCTGCTGCGCAAGTTTGCAACCTGGTCCTTCATTAGAGCAATAAGCGGAGTGACGACTATACACAGTCCCTCCTTGGCAAGTGTAGGCACCTGGAAGGTTATGCTCTTGCCTCCGCCGGTGGGCATAAGGCCGAGCGTGTCACGCCCGGCCCCTATGCTCTCAATGATGTCGCGTTGTATGCCGCGGAAATCATCGTACCCCCAATATTGCTTAAGGATTTCTTTATATGTCATTTATCGGCTTGCCTTTGCATGTATGCTCTCTATCTGCAACTGCACCTCGCCATGCTTGTAGGTATTGTCCTCAAGAGTATAGCATATATCGAATGACTGTTTTGACTTTATATATTTTGCCTGACGGCTCTGGCCGAAGGCTATGCCGTTGAGTATTGTATTGGACTTATTGTCGACAAGTTCAAGTTTGATGTGCTCCTGACGGCGCCCCACTACTTTGCTCGTGCCATAATCGCACACGTTATGAGTACAGAAGAGCGGTTTAGGATTATCGGGACCATGGGGAGCGAATTTTTTCATATCATTGAAGAAACGGCGCGTTATCTGGTGGAAATCAAGTTCAGCATCAATCTCAATGACCGGGTCAGTATGTTCAGGGAGAATATTGTCCGAAACATAATCCTTGAAACGCTGCGCAAATGCCTCGACATTCCCTACCTTGAGCGAGAAACCGGCCGCATAGGTGTGGCCGCCGAAGTTCTCAAGCAAGTCGCGACAGCTCTCCATAGCCTTGTAAACATCGAAACCGGTGACCGAGCGTGCCGAACCGGTGGCAATGTCACCCGTACATGTTATTACCACAGCCGGACGGTGATACACCTCAGTAAGGCGCGATGCTACAATACCAATGACTCCCCTATGCCAATCGGCATTAAAGATTACAATTGCACGCTGTTCATCAAAACTCTCAAGGCTCTCAACAATACCGTTCGCCTCTTCTGTCATGCTTTTGTCAAGTTCCTTGCGCGTCTCGTTGAACTCATTTATCTGGCGGCTCATTTCAAGCGCTGCACGAAGATTGTTCTCAATGAGAAGGTCAACGGCAACTTTTCCTTGCTGTATGCGCCCCGAAGCATTGATACGCGGCCCAATCTTGAATATTATATCATTTATTGCAATCTCCTTTTCGGCAAGGCCACACACCTGTATAATTGCCTTGAGCCCCACACTCGGGCTGTGGTTCAACTGCTTTATTCCATGGAAGGCAAGAATGCGGTTCTCGCCCATGATAGGCACAAGGTCCGATGCTATACTCACTGCTACAAGGTCGAGCAAAGTATAAAGCTGGTCGGCCGGTATTTCATTGTCCATGGCAAAAGCCTGCATGAACTTGAAGCCGACACCGCAACCCGACAGATGTGCATAGGGATATGTAGAATCCTTACGTTTGGGGTTGAGTATTGCGACTGCACATGGCAGTTCCTCATCGGGCACATGGTGGTCACACACAATGAAATCTATGCCCAAGGACTTGGCATAGGCAATCTCGTCAATGGCCTTAATGCCACAATCGAGCACAATTATAAGTTTCACGCCCGTAGAATAGGCATAATCGACTCCACGTTTGGAGATGCCGTAACCATCTTCGTTACGGTCGGGAATATAGTAGTCTATATTCGACGAGAACTGCTGCAGGAACTTATACACCAAAGCCACGGCCGTAGTGCCGTCAACGTCATAATCGCCATACACAAGTATGCGCTCTTTTTTGCCAAGAGCCTTGTTTAGGCGCTCGACCGCAACATCCATATCGTTCATCAGGAACGGATTGTGGAGGTTGGCAAGCTTCGGGCGAAAGAAACTCCTTGCTTCGGCAGCAGAGGTGATACCCCGTTTCAAGAGCAGGTTGCATAGGACAGGACTCATATCCAGTTCCACCGACAGCGCCTTTGCTGCCAAAGCCTGTTCATAGGTCGGAGGTTCATATTTCCATTTCTGACCCATTATATATTATTTTTATTTTTGCTTTGCAAGTGGAAGAGCCGCTTTCTTGGCGCAGAGCATTCTGCAGATATATCAGGCATGCCCCATTACCTGTCAACATCACCACAAATCATTCAACTCCAAACTACGGGCAAATTAAAGCAAAATCTCTTCAATCTGTAAAGATACAAAAAGAGATTGTATATAGGAACATCATAATGATTTTTTTAAGAAAAATAATATTTTTATCGCAGTTTTATAACAACAAGTGAGATAGAGAACAGAGTACAGAGAATAGAGAATAGAGAATAGAGAACAGAGAAGCACCGACGGAACAGACGCTTTCGATACGCTCTATATCGGAGCGGAGAAATTCCCTTACAGAGAAATGTTCCCTGTTACCGCAAGTGGGGTGATGTAAGGTTGGTATCGTAGTAAAAATTGTTTTCAACGAAAAAGTTGAAAATATATCGAAATAGCGTTGTTTGTTAAACTTTTGTTTGTATATTTGCAAAAAATATTGTTGAATGATAACCACAAAGAAAGATGTAAAATCCTTTTTAGAAGACCTGCGACTAAAGATTGATATTTTTGGCATTGCGTACTTGAGGCGGGACAAGAATATACAAACATTGCTTGACTTGGATATTACCTCTTCGTCAAGAACTAAAATAATTAAGGAATTAGAAGTTGAAGATTATAGTGAAGGGCCACTCGTTGAGAAGATGAATGGCTGGTATGACATGTGGGTCTTTGGTAAACAAATCAAGGGTAATGAAGTTTATATTAAAGTAACAATGGGTAAAGAAAATAATAATTCAATATGTATTTCCTTTCATATTGCAGAACGCCCGATGAAATACCCTTTTAAATAAAATACTATTATGAAAAGTCCTTTTACTGGCGGAGCAGTAAGCCTGAAATTCGAAAACTCCGAATTGATATATCGTAAAGAAAAGTTTCAAACAATTCAAATTTTTTATTTATGTGAAGATACGGGTGAAACATTTACAACAGATGATTTAGATGAAATAAATATCAAATTTGTACACAATGAGTACAGATTAAAGTATGGCATTCCATTCCCTGATGAAATAAAAGCCATACGAAACAGATATGGGTTGTCTGCATCAAAGATGGCTGTCATATTAGGGTTTGGTGATAATCAATATAGATTATATGAAAATGGAGATATGCCAAGCGTTGCCAATGGTAAAGTTTTGACTGCAATTAAGGATGTCGAGTTCTTCAAAAATTTATTTCATAATTCGATTAACCAATTTGATGAGATGGAATTCGTCAAGATTAAAGAAAAACTTGACGATGTGGCTTCTATTACTAGTGCAGATGAAAAAGCAAAACTGATTTTTGAAGGTTATACGAGAAGTGAATTGAATGGATATGCGGTTCAATCTTATAGCAAATTAAAGAATACAATATTGTTTTTTATTGAAAAAATGGGAGCCGTATTTCATACAAAAATGAACAAACTTTTATTCTTTACGGACTTTTTATCATACAAAAGACGGGGTGAGGGATTTACAGGACTTGCTTACAAAGCAATACAATATGGTCCTGTACCTATTTGCTGGGATAGAGTATATTCATTAATTGATGATGTGGAATCGGTAGAAGATGAAATGTATGATTATGTAGGCTCAAAACTTGTTTCAAATCTATCTCCAGACATGTCTTCTTTTTCAGAAGAAGAGAAAGTGCTGTTGAATGAAATTGTAGAAAAATTCAAAGACTACAGTTCTAAAATGATGACTGAATATAGCCATGAAGAACAAGCTTGGATTAACAACAAAGATTTCAAACGTGTGATAAGATATTCAGATGCGTTTACTTTAAGAGATTTTTAATTAAAAACAATATAATAATAAACAAATTGGCAAAAGACCTCCCAGTTGTCAACTGGGAAGTCTTTTTTATATAATCTGTAAATTGTTTAGGGGTGATGTACCCTTTACTATTGCTTTAGAGCAATTTTTTACTATTTTTGCATTTAATGTATTTTGCAAAAGTGGTAATATGGAGATAATCGACAATATACACAAAACACTAAAAGAAGATTTAGTTGTAGAGTTGCGCGAGGGCAGTAAACTCTCTATCGCAGCTTCCTGCTTCTCTATCTATGCTTTTCAGGAATTGAAAGAGCAGTTGAAAGATATT
>JAZNDZ010000106.1:0-2185 GCA_045588345.1 Bacteroidaceae bacterium | reverse complement strand
GTTGCCTGCAACTTGTGAGCAGAAGGCTGTTGTGACTAATTTTTACGTGTGACGGGCGCTTTTGTAACTTTTCGCGCGACGAAAAGTTAAGATAGAACGACAACAGAAAGAATATACGATACCAGGTTAAGGGTAAGTTGTATTGAAGAATACAATAGTCTTCACCTTCCGATTTCTGATTTCAGTTTTCAGTTTGAAAAGGGGTACTTCTTTTTTCGAAAAAGAAGTACCCCTTTTCACAAAGAGATACTTCCAACATTTACTAAACAACTAAGAAAAAACTATACTATCATTGTGCTTTTTGTGTCAAGCACTATGCAAATATATCTACAAAAAAATTAGAAAACAAAACAAAAAAGTAAAATTATAACGTTCAAAAGTATTTTTTCAACGATTCAACACATTTAAACAACCAAAGTTACAAGAACTTCCTTCTACGGCAATGACATTGGAATCATCTTAATCTGTGTCTTTTGAAATGCTTTGAAACAAAATACACAAAATATACAAAAGCAGCAAAAACCAGTATGGAGGCAAAGGCAAAACTGCCTGAATATCCGTTGACCGACAACGCACCGCCAAGCAACATTCCGGCACCTATACCCACATCCCAGCCGGTAAGATATGTTGCATTCGCTGTTGCACGGCGGGAATTTGGAGCCATATTAATGAACAGAGTATTGAATGCCGGGAATATTGTGCCGAAACCGTAACCTATAAGGAAAGCCGAAAGGAAGTAGAGCACATAACCCATCCCCATGCTTCGCCCGCACACAAGTGCCAACAAAGCCTCTCCCACAACCCCGGCAAGGGCTATGACAATGCCACGTGTAATAGTCTGCGTTATAAAACCTTTATCAACACGCTTTCCCGAAAGCAGACGCGACACAATAAGCCCTGCTCCCTGCACAGTAAAGAAGAGCCCCACTCCACTGGTTATGCCCACCTCTGAAGCATAAATGGCAATGTAAGAAGAAGTCATGCCATAAGGTATGGCAAGCATGAAGAATGCAACAGAAGCAGGTATTCCCGCAAGCAGTATAAAGCGGTCGATTGAGAACACCTTTTCCACTTTCTCTTTTGGCTGACGCCATTTCACCTTTACAAGCACTGCGAACATCAGGCCTACACATGCCACAAGAAGAGCCGCTCCAAAAAGCAAAGTGTAGTTTCCGCCCTCGATAAGGAACAAGCCTGTCATTGGACCGAAAGCCATGGCAAGGTTATTTGTTACACCGAAATAGCCGAGCCCTTCGCCTCTGCGCGATGAAGGCATGATATCTATGACAAGTGTATTTCCAGTAGTGTTGAGTGCTCCAAAAGCAAAGCCATGTACAACTCTGAGGATTATGAACATTACAATGTCGGAAAACGCAAACAGATAGCCCACGAAAGCAAGAGCAAACAGGATATATGATATTACATACACCTTCTTGCGTGGAAACATGTCGGCTATGAATCCTGCAAACGGACGGATGCAGAGTACCGCCACTACATAACATGAGAGCACAAGACCTACGATGTCGGACTCAAGGCCGAAAGTATCCACAAGATAGAACGGCAGCGTGGGAACGAGCAAGAAGAAAGAAAACGCAGTAAGGAAATTTGCCAGACACATAAAAATGTAACTGCGCGTAAAAAGCCTGTCATCAGCACTCATAACATCTTATTATTATATTCAAATGCAAAATTATGAAAAAAGCACAACAAACACACTGCAAAGAGAGAAAAGATTTTTCATATCATAAGCAAAATTTATGTCAATTTTACTTGTCTTTGTGTAAAGTTTGCTTTACATTTGCAGCGTGATATCACACAATGTTTTGAAGTTTAACCCGAAATGACAGCCAATTCTAAAATACAAACTCGCGCCGTCATTTCACAAAAAGAGAAAGATTATGAAAACAATGCTTTTTCCACACGCCATGCAGAAACCCGGGTGGGTTATCTTTACCCTCTCGGCAATGCTTGGAGCAACAATCATGCTACAGGAGAATTTCAACATCCTACCGTTATCAGTAGCATCGCAACTCGATGACTGTACCTACATTATCAACAACATTGCAATAATAGGTACAATAATCGGTGCCATTCTTGTGACATGTTCAAGAGAGAAGATTGAGGATGAGATGATAAGCAGCATAAGGCAGGACTCATTGCTCACTGCACTCTACATCCATTATGC
>JAZNDZ010000105.1:0-10099 GCA_045588345.1 Bacteroidaceae bacterium | reverse complement strand
TGATTTTGATGAGATTACAATGCGCGAACAACGCCTTGCTCTTCTTCATAAAGCCATAGTGGAATTGCCAAGCGGTTATCGCACAATTGTAACATTGCACATTGTAGAGGAATTGGGCTACGAAGAGATTGCAGATATACTGCATTTGACACCTTCTACTATACGTTCGCAAATGGCAAGAGCAAAAAAGAAAATAATTGAATGGTTCGATAAACGTCAATATGAAAAGGAGTGATAAAATAAGAGAGACGATAGACCGAAATTGGATGGTTCCATCCATGCCCGACGGTCACACAGAGCGATTCGCGATGCGGCTCGAAAAGAGCAAATCCACAAATAGAACCACCGTTCTTGCGCTGTGGAGCACATTGCTGTCTGTGGCTGCTGCAATTGCTATTGTGATATTCATGCAACAAGGCTCTACCATGAGTGCTGCCGAAAAGAAAATAGCAAGTATAAAAGGTTACTACGCCTCTCTGTTGTGGGAAGAGTCGGAATATATCGAACAAATAACCGCCGACCTCTCTCCCGTAACACGCGAGCAGCTTATAAACGATGTGAAAATCATAAAAGAACAGGCCGACTCTGTGGCTGAGACAATTTTGAGAAATGTCGAGGATGAAGAACTTAAAATTCACTATATGGTAGTGTCATACACCTCGCATCTGGGCAGCTTAAAGAAACTGAGAGCCTATTTTGAAGATAAATTAAACAACTTTAACGCATACTGAGAAGCTGTTTAAATTTATTTCGTTATGTTTTTTATAGGTCGAAAATATAAAAACAGGCATTTTTGAACATAATAGACAGCGAAATAGCGGCTTCCAATATAATAAAACTTTTTTTAGAAATTTAAACAACTTCTTACCCTCTATTACTTGAAGTAGCGGTTGAACAAGCCCTCAAAGCCTTTGCCGTGACGAGCCTCGTCCTTAGCCATCTCATGTACTGTATCGTGGATTGCATCAAGGTTCAACTCCTTGGCACGTTTCGCAATGCGGTACTTGTCGGCACAAGCACCAGACTCAGCATTCATTCTCTTGTCAAGGTTAGTCTTTGTATCCCAAACCACATCACCAAGAAGTTCGGCAAACTTTGCAGCGTGCTCAGCCTCCTCCCAAGCATAACGCTTGAAAGCCTCAGCAATTTCGGGATAACCCTCGCGGTCGGCCTGACGGCTCATAGCCAGATACATGCCAACCTCCGTGCACTCACCAATGAAGTGATTATTCAGGTCCTTTATCATCTCATCGTCGCAGCCCTTTGCTACGCCAATGACATGCTCCTGTACAAACTCAAGTTTGCCGTTACCCTCCTGCATCTCGTTGAACTTCTCTGCAGGAACTTTACACATTGGACAACGCTCCGGAGCTGAATCACCTTCATGAATATAACCACAAACTGAACAAATGAACTTTTTCATAATTTTAAATTTTTAAGCCGTTAATTATTATTGTATTATCTATTATTCTTTTTGCAATCGGGGCATATACCTTTCAAATAGAGTTGCGCATCGGTAATCTCGTAACCGTCAAGCCCCTCGACCAAAGATATGAAATCCTCTTTCATCTTCAAGTCCACAATCTTGCCGCAGTTGTTGCAGCGGAAGTGGGCATGGCAACAGCGGTTGCCATCGAAACAGCGGAAGGTATCATCAATTGTGAGCATTGATATAAGACCCGCATCGACAAACAGCTTCAATGTATTATAGACTGTTGTCAGAGAGAGAGAACCCAATTCATCGCACAAAGCCTCATAGACTACCTCGGCAGTCGGATGCTGACAACTCTGACGCACATACTCGAATATAGCCAAGCGCTGTACCGAGGGGCGTATGCCTGCATCTATAAGTTCCTGTTTGAGTTCTGCTCTTGATACCATATTTTTATATTTATTTACCTTTTCCTGAATTTCATTTTTGAAATCATTGCAAATATATAAACAATTTATATTTCAAGCAAATTTTTATGGATTATTTTTTAAAAATTTTCATCAAAACCTCGTATGGACACAAAAAGAACCCTGTATTTGTATTTATTGCTGCAAAAGAGTACCTTTGCATGGTAACAGACAAACACAAAACCAAAAGCAATTCTTTAAGTTCCGACAATGCCTTACACAAATATCATAAAGCGCGATACACAATTAGACATATACAGGGCATTGTCCATGATGTACATTGTGTGCATTATACATTTGGTATATTGGTTAGGATTCGGTGAAGAACCACTTAAATCATTAATCCTAATAGAAATGCCCATTATATTTTTTATATCAGGAGCATCATTGTCACAAAGCAAAAGCAATAAAGGTTTTACAGAAACGCTAAAGAACAGGACAAAAAGAGTAATACTGCCATACTACATATATGCAGCAGCCATGCTTGCCATAATTGCCATTTTGACGTTATGTGGCAACCCGTTCGGCATGGACATAACAGCATACAGTTACCGAGACATTGCCAAAGTTCTTTTATGCATGGATATTCCGCAATCACGTTATTGTTGGCATATATGGTTCATTCAGCCATATATGGTATTATCCTGTACATACTTTATACACCAGAAGATACTCCAAAGAGTAAATTCCACATTATATTTGGCGATAAACATATTGCTTTTTATACTGATACAAGCACTGACAGAAAACCAACTGACAAGACATATTTTCTGTTACAACATATTCATGCTTGCCGGATACATCTACTATAAAAGAATAAACAAAAGAAAGATTCTCAGCATATTATCAGCAACACTCGTATACCTCATAGTAACAACTTGTATTGCAGGCGTATCATTTACCCCCATGCAGTCACACAAATTCCCGGCAGATGTCGTATTTCTATGCTACACAACATTCGCTTTGTGCATACTCTCACTGTTGTTCAGTTACATAAAACTCCCTCAAAAAAGGATACTGGCAATATGGAATCAACGCGGTTACACAATATATCTGTATCAAAACATTGTATACTTCGCCGTGTCACTTGCAATTCCATATATCTCGAAATATGTGGAACATAGAATCATAACGGCTTCTATCGCTCTTGTGCTCATATTCGCAGGTTCAACATTGCTTAGTTATATAACTTACCCAATTGAGCAATACATAATATCCAAGATAAAATTCTTCAAATAACCTACGCTCCAATAAGTATAAATTCATATTGTGTGAGGTCACGTACTTGGATTCACAAGAAGATACCCGTATGAGCACAAGAAGAACCCTGCACTTGCTTTTTTCGCTGTAAAGGAGTACCTTTGCGACACAGGTTGCAGAAAAAAGTAATTTGGAGTTTACGGTTCAATGCAGGATGTTTACAGAGCACATCATTGCCACCGACAAGCCCCCTGGGATATATACATTAATATAATATATAAGGAATTTTGCTTTCAATAGACAACATAAGAGTAGACTTCGGCGGAACAAACCTGTTCCACGACGTAAGTTTCATCATAAACAAACGCGACAGGATAGCCCTGGTAGGCAAAAACGGTGCCGGCAAGAGTACTCTGCTGAAGATTCTTGCAGGCACACAGGCACCCTCAGCCGGCGCAATATCCAAGCCCAAGGACTTTACCATAGGTTACTTGCCGCAAGTCATGCACCATGCCGACGGACGCACCGTGTACGAGGAAGCCGAACAGGCATTCATCCACATACACGAAATGGAAGCACGCCTTGAGAGAATGAACAATAGACTGGCCGAGCGTACCGACTACGAGAGCGAGGATTATCATACCCTCATTGAAGAGTACACACACCTCAACGAACAGTACACAATGATGGGAGGCAGCCACTACGAGGCTGAGATTGAACGCACCCTGCAAGGTCTTGGATTCTCACGCACCGATTTCACCCGCCCCACCAAGGAGTTCAGCGGCGGCTGGCGCATGCGCATTGAACTTGCAAAACTGTTGCTGCAGCACCCAGACATTCTGTTGCTTGACGAGCCCACTAACCACCTTGACATCGAGAGCATACAGTGGCTGGAGCAGTTCCTTGCCCGCAGCAGCAATGCCGTGCTGCTTGTGAGCCACGACCGCGCATTCCTCAACGCAGTAACCAACCGCACAATAGAAATTTCCTGCGGCAGGATATACGATTACAGGCTGCCCTACGACAAGTTCATGGAAGCACGCAAGGAGCGCCGCGAGCAACAGTTGCGCGCCTACGAAAACCAGCAGAAAGAGATTGCCGACACCAAGGAGTTCATTGAGAGATTCCGCTACAAGCCCACCAAAGCCGTTCAGGTACAGAGCCGCATCAAGCAACTCGAAAAAATGGTTCCCATTGAGATTGACGAAGAGGACACAAGCCGTCTCAGGCTCAAGTTCGCCCCTGCCACACGCAGCGGCAACTACCCCGTCATTTGCGAGGACACCGCCAAGAGTTTCGGCAGCCACACCGTGTTCTGCGGTGTCAATTTCACCATAAACCGCGGCGAGAAAGTCGCATTCGTCGGGCGTAACGGCGAAGGAAAGACCACCCTTGTGCGTTGCATACTCGGCGAGTTGGACTTTGACGGCAAGATAACAATAGGACACAACGTAGAAACCGCCTACTTCGCCCAGCACGAGGCGCAATTGCTCGACGAGAACCTCACCGTATTCCAGACAATAGACAACGTTGCCACAGGCGACATTCGCCTGCGCATACGCGACATCCTGGGTGCATTCATGTTCGGCGGCGAGGCATCGGACAAACCGGTAAAAGTGCTTTCAGGCGGCGAGCGCAGCCGCCTTGCAATGATACGTCTGCTACTGAGGCAGATGAACCTGCTCATCCTTGACGAGCCCACCAATCACCTCGATATGCAGTCCAAGGACGTGCTCAAAGAGGCCATACGCGACTTTGACGGCACAGTAATCCTTGTGAGCCACGACCGCGACTTCCTCGACGGCCTTGTGACAAAAGTCTACGAGTTCGGCGACGGCAAGGTACGTGAACATTTGGGCGGAATATACGACTACCTTGCCACAAAGAACGCAAGCAACATAAACGAAGCCCTCTCACTCACAAAAAGCCCCACTCAGGCCACAGAGGCACCCAAGCCCGTAAACGAGAACAGGCTGAGTTACGAAGCCGAGAAACAATTGCAGAAGCAACGCCGCAAACTCGAGAAACAAGTTGCCGACAACGAGAACGCCATAAACGAACTGGAAGGAGCCATTACCGCACTCGAGGCTCTGATGAGCACAGCCGAAGGCAGCACACAGGAGAACTTCACCCGATATGCCTCCCTGAAGAAACAGCTCGATGACACCGTTTTAGAATGGGAAAAGAGCATGGAGGAACTCGAGAGTATAAATTAAAACACAAAGAAACAAATATAATTTATAATAATAGAATATGAAAAAGTTATTTATCGGCGCGGCCATGCTTGTAGGCCTGGGCGCGTGCACAACAAACGAGACTATGGAAACTAAACTTATGGCAAACCTGGACACCGCACAAAGCCCCGGTGCCGACTTTTTCCAGTACGCGACAGGCGGCTGGCAGAAGGCCAACCCCATGACAGACGAATATGCGCGCTACGGCCAGTTCGATGCCCTGCGAGAGAAGAACCGCGAACAACTCAAAGACCTTGTCCTCGAGCAGGCATCAAAGGATAGCGAGCCGGGCAGCAACGCCCAGAAGGTAGGCGACCTCTACAACATGGTAATGGACAGCACACGCCGCAATGCCGAGGGCACAGCACCCGTCAAGCCTTACATGGACGAGGTTGCATCACTGAAGTCAAAGAGCGAGATAATTCCACTCATGGCAAGGAACTACCGTGTAGGCATAGGCGGCTTCTTCGGCACAGGCATAGGCACCGACATCATGGACAGCAACAGCAACCAGTTGGGATTGTACCAGGGCGGAACATCGCTCCCCGAAAAGGAGTATTACAGCGACACCGATGAGAACTCTGCAAACATTCGCGCAAAGTATCAGGAGTACATTGTAAACATGTTCAAACTTCATGGATTCAGTACCCAAGATGCCGAGAGCAAGATGAAGTCAGTAATGGCAATAGAGACACGTCTTGCTGCAAAGCACCTGAGCCGCGTAGAGCGCCGTAACCCCCTCAACAGTTACCACAAGATGAGTTATGCCGAACTCAAGAGCACCGTTCCCGGCATTGACTGGGATACATACTACAGCATCCTTGGCATTGAAGGCATTGAGACCGTGAACCTTGCTCACCCAGAGGCAATCAAGGAAGTTGCAGCAATAATCAAGGATACCCCGATGAACGACATCAAGGCATATCTCGAGTGGAAAATCATACGCTCCACATCGAATGAACTTACCGACGACATCGAGGCCGAGACATTTGCATTCTACGGCACAGTACTCAGCGGCAAGAAAGTACAGCAGCCACGTTGGAAACGTGCAGTATCTACCGTTGACGGCGCACTGGGTGACATCATCGGCGAACTTTACGTTGCAAAGCACTTTCCGCCAGCCGCAAAAGAGCGCATGACACAACTTGTAAAGAACCTTCAGGTTGCACTTGGCGAGCGCATCGATGCACAGGAGTGGATGAGCGAAGAGACAAAGAAAGCAGCACACGAGAAACTCAATACCTTTACCGTGAAGATTGGTTACCCCGACAAGTGGGACGACTACAGCGGTCTCACAGTAGACCCCTCGCTCACCTATGCCGAGAACTGCCGCAGGATGTCAGAGTTCGGTTGGAAAAAGCATATTGACGAGAAATGGGGCAAGCCCGTTGACCGCGACGAGTGGCACATGACCCCACAGACAGTGAATGCATACTACAACCCCACAACAAACGAAATCTGTTTCCCCGCAGGCATTCTCCAGTACCCCTTCTTTGACATGAACGAGGACGATGCATTCAACTACGGAGCCATTGGAGTTGTCATCGGCCACGAGATGACCCACGGATTCGACGACCAAGGCCGTCAGTTCGACAAGGACGGCAACTTCGCAAATTGGTGGACCGAAGAGGATGCAGCCAAGTTCAACGAGCGCACACAGGTTATTGTAGACTTCTTCGACAAGATTGAAGTACTCCCCGGTCTCAACGCCAATGGCAAGCTCACACTGGGCGAGAACATTGCCGACCACGGAGGCCTGATGATTTCCATGCAGGCATTCAAGAACGCCACAAAGGAGAACCCGCTGCCTGCAATCAACGGATTCACCCCCGAGCAGCGTTTCTACCTCTCATATTCAGGTGTGTGGGCCGGGCACGTGCGCGACGAGGAAATACGCAACCTCACAAAGAGCGACGTACACTCGCTGTCACGCTGGAGAGTGAACGGCACACTGCCCCACATTGACGATTGGTACGCAGCATTCGGTATCACAGAGAACGACCCGTTGTTCGTGCCGGCAGAGCAACGCCTGAAGATTTGGTAATCCGGGCATACCGCGACCTGTCACAGGTCGTATTGTCGAAGGTATAAAAACCTTTTACATTTCCGTTTTGAAAATTCAGTTTCAAAGTCATGCCAATAAAAGTACCCGCCGGCTTGCCGGCTCTGCAAGCAGTCATAGACGAAGGGAACGCGGTAGAAATCCTTGAAGCACCTACCGCGCACACCCTTCGTGTAGCACTGCTCAACATAATGCCCATGAAGGAGACCACCGAGGCCGACTTCATACGCTTGCTTGCCGCCACAGGTAATGAGGTCGAACTAACACTCATGAAACTCGACACCCACACACCCAAGCATGCAAGCCCCGAACACATGAGCAGGTTCTACCGTGGGTTCAACGAACTCAAGGCCGAACATTTTGACGGGCTGATAATAACAGGAGCCCCAATTGAAAAAATTGAATACGAAGAGGTCACCTACTGGCCCGAACTGTGCAGAATCTTCGACTGGGCAAGAGAGCATGCAACATCTACCCTCTTCATCTGTTGGGCCGCACAGGCAGGGCTTTACCAAAGATTCGGTATACCCAAACACCTGTTGCCAAAGAAGATGTTCGGCATATTCCCGCACACCATTGCGCGTCCGGAGATGCCGCTGTTCCACAGCCTTGACAGCACAATATACGTACCTCACAGCCGCCACACCGAACTGCGGCGCGACGACATCATTGCCTGCGAGGGAATTGAGTTGCTATCAGAGAGCGACATTTCCGGTGTATATATAATGCACGAAAAAGGCACACGCGACTTTTTCATCACAGGACACTCTGAGTACGCACTTTATACCCTTGACGGCGAGTACAAGCGCGATGTATCCAAAGGCCTGCCCATTGAACTTCCCCTGAACTACTACCGTGATAACAACCCCGCCAACGAGCCCGTAAACCTGTGGCAGCACACAGCACGCAAACTATTCGGCAACTGGCTGAAGCACTATTGCAAATAACGGCTCAGTAGAAAAAAGGTGGGGTAATATTGTACTTGTACGATTATTTTCTATTTGGAATATCTTATTCCAAAGGAGTGAGGAATAGAACAAAAAAAATCCGAGAGCGTTTTGTGCGCTCTCCGATTTTCTGTTTATTGATTACTTGCTCCAAAGGTCTCCCCACTGGCGGTTGTTATCACCACCAAGCTGGTTACCGCTGACTGAAGTATCTACTGTCTGGTCGTCACCACCAATCTTCAATGATGCTGCAAGCATCTGCTCTGCCTCTACGGCAACCTCTACCATGAGAGGTGAAATATATGTCTTCTTCATATCTTTTTAATGTTTACATTTATTGTGTAATGTTTTAGCGAATCACTTAACCAATACCTTTTTGCCGTTTACAATGTAGATACCGGGAGCGCTGATAGCCTCAACACGACGACCTGTGAGGTCGAAGATTGCCTTAGCACCGTTCTCTGTTACAACATTCTCAATGCCTGTTGTGCCCTCGCCGAAACGGAAACCATTGCTTGCCTGTGCTGCTGCAGGTAGTGCGCTTGCGGGCAAATATGCCTTACCTGCGTTGTTGCGGAAAACATTTATCGTGCCCGAAGCTGAACTCAACTGAACCTCTGTCATCTGTGCCTTGTAGAGACCAACTCCTTCGCCGGGGTTTGACAGAACGTATGCGGCATCCTTTACATTTGTACTTGTAAATGTACCTTTGAGAAGGTTGTCACTTACTGCTGCTGCATCTGCATCTGATACATTGAATGTATATTCGCCCTCTGCACCCTCAAGAACAACGGCTGTGTTTGCAGGAACAACACCTGTAATCTCAGTCAAGGATACAAATCCGTTATTTACGCCCTCGCTTGTGATGTAGTATGCCTTTACGCCTTCTGGAATCTCAACATTGGCAGGAACGTAGAATGTAGAGTAGCCTGCATTGGTGATAGATGCTGTGTATGCCTCGGCCTCTGTCAATTCATATACATAGTGGATTGTCCAACCACCGGTACCAGTGTTATATGTAGGAGTACCGCTTGCGCCGTTCTGAATGTTAATCCAGTTTGTGCCCTTAACAAAACGTACAAGGTTTGCATCATTGCTACCACTAATGTATGGATTTGAGTCAGCGTCACCATTGAATGTTCCTTCAGTGCCAGGAGCTGTTGCTGTGAATGCTGCAGCTGCGTCAACTGTACCAAAATCCTTTGGAGCAGATGTCTGCATATAATCACCGTTCAGTTTCTTCAAACGGTATGAACCGGCCTCACCTTCTGTTACAGGCTCCCAAACGAATACAGCATCGTTAGTGAATTCCTCCTCGCTATAAGGTGCAGAACCTGTGTTGCCCACAAACCAACGGTTGTTGGTGTATGAAAGGTTCTTGATAGCAATATAAGTAGGTTCTGTCTTCGCCATAAGTTCTGCTGCTGTCAACTGATTTGAGATTGCAAAAGCGGCAGAAGTTTCAGCCTCTGTGTCATCACCCTCAAAAGCGTTAATTGCAGTTTCAACTGTTGAAAGAATTTCTGCGTCAAGTTCAGCAACTTCTATAACCTGATGTCCGTTTCCTGTATCGGTCAAGTTACTCCAGCCACCATTCCAAGTAATCAGACCTTCGCCGTGGTTACCTGAGTGGTTGGCAACACAACTGCCATCGTTGTTTGTTGTAAACATGATTGGGTAAGTTACAATGCTTGTTGTTTTGAAAGTAACCGCTGCAGGATTCTCCGACATGGGAACAGATGCATTTGCTGTTGCGC
>JAZNDZ010000104.1:0-2678 GCA_045588345.1 Bacteroidaceae bacterium | reverse complement strand
GAGCGGCGGAGCCACTTCGAGCGGTTCTTCCACCAGTTACGAATTGTGCGCCAAGCAAGGCGGCCAAAAGCAATAATTGCTGTAAAAATCAAGGCTACCACACCGAGCAGTGCCTGAAAAATTTGAGTCAGTCGTTTCATCGTGTTAGTATATTTTATTTATCCTCATCAAAAAAGTCCTCGTTTGCATCCTCTGAGCTAAATGAGCAACCGAGATTTGAGATGCGGTCAAAGAGACGACCACGGGCACTCGCAACTCTCGCTCCCATTGTAGCGGTACCAAGTGGTGTGGCTTCGAACTTCAGTACATTGGTAATTGAAATCGTCGCAGCAACAGCCTCCACATCCTGATTAGCACCGATGTAGGCAAACACCCAACCTTTGGCCTTGAGCTCGTCAACAAGAGCCTTGATAGCCTTACCACTGTACTCCTTTGAAGCGTTCTCGTAACCGTCGGTTACAACCGTTACAAGCACCTTATCATCCTCGGCGACCTTTTTGCGAAGAGCATTCAGCGAGATACCCATTGCATCGTACAATGCGGTACAACAAGCGGGCTGATAGGTCTCTGCCGTAAGTTCCTTGACCTCATCAACCGGGACACACTCATAGATTGTCTTCACGTCGTCGTTAAAAGTTACAAGGCTCACATAGTGTTCCTGCTCTTCGTGCTTCTTCTGAGCCGAACGAATTGTCTGGATTGTCTCGTTTACGCTGTCAATAGCAGCTGTCTTAATGCTCTGCATAGAGCCACTCTCATCAATGATAATGAGATTGAAAATTCTTGTTTTCATAAGTTTATCGTTTATTAAATTGTTCTTGTTTGATACAATGCTCACTCGGCAACTAACACCGCCTTCTCATCGAGTTTGGACTGCTTGATCATGCCCCAAATCTGGGCAATAACAACTGGCGAGAAGAAACACATCGTGATAACAGTCGGCACAAACTGCTGTTTGAATATGCTTACACCTGCCTCAAAGTTTATATTGCCATCTCTTGCAGGCTTCATCGTTACCTTCAATGCAGAACGAAGTCCAAGTGCGGCTTTTACAAAACCACCTTTAGTGATGTAAATCTCTTGACTATTTGCAGGATTGTCAATTCTCACTTCGTACCCATCAGCGGCAAATGCCTGACGAATTTGTTCGGCAACAGCAGGAATCTGCGAGGGGTTGCCATAAAGAGTCTTTTTAGTAGTAAATGCACCCATAGTAATAACTTGTTTGTTTACTACTATAGAGTGCATCTAATCTTAAATCTATCTTTTGCGAAATATATTATCGCTATTTGTTGATTATTCAATATCTACTCTATGTACTTCATCAACACCTTCGATGGCAGAGATAGACTTAATTATACCGTCCAACTCATTTGCTGAGTGTACCGAAAAGTAAGCCTCATATACCACAATCTGCTCGGTAGGCTTATGGGAGATATAGGTAGTTACACCCGCACCTTTTCTATTGTGCCATAATTTTAACTTCTTGATAATAATACCGCCCAAATGAAACTCATCGGTTTTCCAATTGTAATAATGCTCAACTCTACGAACGACTTTCACACGCACACGATAGAGAAAATGTTCATCTTCATAAAACTCAATGGCAGGCATAAGCTCACCCTGTTGTGAAGCCATAGCCGTTGAACAGGTGAGTTTGTGCAATGTAATTGTGCCATCGCCAGCCTTGAATCCGATGACCTTGTCACCCGGTAGCGGATGACAATGCGAACAACGCTTGTACTCATTGTTGAGTACGGATTGGATATAACTGCGCAAATGGCGTTTTGCACTTTTAGTTCGTACATTATCAATCCAATCGGTACCCGGACGAGCGTTCTCATCGGTATCAATCTCCACACGATCTCCGTAATTAAGCACTGTCTTGACAGACATCAATTGCCCATTGATGCAAGCATTCACAGCGTGTTGACCAATCCAACTATGAATCTTATATGCAAAATCCAATGCTGTGGCACCTTTAGGAAGGACAATGCCTTTTCCTTTCGGGGTGAAGACCTGAATATCATCCATCGTAGTTGAATTTTAGCCCTCTACCAGTTCATACTCGACACCGAACCACTGGTTGAGCGTATCCTCAACCTTTGCGTTGATTTCAGGGGTAATCTTATCCTTAATCTTCTTGTATACGAAGAGCATTGCTACGCCATCATCCAAGATGCCTAAGAACTTATAGATAACACTTGGAATGAAGTCCATAGGCAGAATGGTATAGATAATAGCAGCGTAGATAAGTACACGATCGAGAGTCGAGGTATTATCATCGTCCATCACATAGTAAAACTGCAACATGGGACGAGTAGTCGCACGACCGGCCTTCAATGCCCAAGGACGCAACTTATCCATCAAAGCGTTAATCTTCCCACGCCAATCGATGCTTTTTACACGCTCCAAAAGTGGCTTAATATCCTTACCCATTATCAGGTAAGCAAGAATCAAAAGTGAAATTGTAATCAACATATCGCTTAAGTTTTATCTGTTCGTTTTATAGTATAGAGCATAGTTTGATGAATTTCTATCTCTATGACACTGTTTTTTCTTCATCTTCCTTCGGAAGCGTTGTACTCATTACCGGCGCTGTTCCCTCGACTCTTGCAACAACCCAATCTATAAAACTCTTCAAACTTGGATTTTCTAGTTTCCCATAATTACGATGT
>JAZNDZ010000103.1:0-58073 GCA_045588345.1 Bacteroidaceae bacterium | reverse complement strand
GTCTATGGTGGTCGAGGGCAGCAACGACAATTCTTCATTTACAACAATCGCAACATTGGCAGGTTTGCCTACAGGACAGCATGCAACATACGAATCTTCATCTCTTGGTAACGGTGACAATAAATACCGTTATATACGATTCAGAGTGACAGGAGGTGCCGGACGTGTTGGTGATTATTATTATTTCGCAATGTCGGAATTTGACGTTACTGAATTGACAGAAACTGAGATTACGGTTACAAATAACAGTTCTGTTGTAGAAGATGATATGTTGGTTGACACTTACCTCGCAACCGCAAAATCTCAGAAGTTGCACGATACCGCAGCAACAACGGTTGCCTTGCTCGATGCTGCTATAGCAGACCAGCAGGCTGCATACGATGCTTTGGAGAAAGCAAAGAACACACCGGCAGACCTTGACAAAACCGAGTTGCAGGCAGCCTATGACAATGCTTTAGCACTCTACAACAAGATGGCCGATGCCGAGGGTAATGTAACTTCCGACTATGCACCCTCAACTTTGACCGTTGAGCAGTTGGCAGCAGCAAAAACAGCCCTCGATGCTGCAAAAGACAAACTTGATAACAGCAATGACCAGGACGAGATAGACACAGCAAAAGGTAATCTCGACACAGCCTTTGCTCCACTGAATACCGTAGAGAGTCTTAACGTAGCGGCAACCAAAGACAAGAGCGCACTTGAAACTTTTATTAACAGTGCAAACACCTTGCTTGGTACAATAAACGGCAATATTAAGAGCAACGAAAACTACTATGCCGATGCCAATGGTCTTGCTCTTGCGGAGTTGCAGGCTGCTCGCGATGCTGCCGTTGATGCCAAAGACCGTTACTACCTCACCGAGGAGCAATACACCAATGTTTATAATACATTGAGCAGTTGTTACACAACAACCAATACGGTTGTTATTGCCGATGTTGCAAAGGATGAGTTGAACACGCTTATAACCACAATGGAGGGATTGCTCGCAACAACCACCGTCAGTGGCGCGCAAACAGCAGGTTCTTTGCCTTTGCAGGTTACAGATAAAACAGAATCTTTCTACATTTTGACTTATCCGCGTGCAACCGACGATAATGGTAAAGGTGCTATCATTGATGAGACCGATGGTGTGGGCAATACTGGAACTTTCACCGGAACCTATTGGCAATCGTCTTCCGAGGCTTATTCTCACTATGTTGAGATAGACTTGGGCGTGAACACTGTTATTGAAGACTTTACAATTGATTACACCACACGCCTGTCGGGTGCAGCCGATAGTCGCCCCACCGGGTTGAAATTCTATGGCAGCAACGACAAAGAGACTTATACCGAACTGTTCGCTGTAACCGAGGGACTCCCCACAGCAGAAAACACAAAATGGGAAATGTCGGCTCCTTACGAACTCGCGAAGAACTATCGCTACATACGCGTCGCGGTTGCCTCTACCCGTGGCGGTTGTTTCAATATGTCCGACTTCAACATCTATTCACATTGCATAGCAACGGTGAACCAAAACTATTCAACATCTGATATATTCGATTGCCTACCCGCTGCACTGCGCGAATACTGCGATGCAAAAGAGGCTGTCGGTAAATATCTGATTGCTGCTGATTGCACCGCTGCAAAAGAGCAGTTGCAGGCACAGATTGATGCTATACAGGGTGTGATAGATTCTAACCTAAATGAGAGAGCAGTGCTTGAAACTCTTGCCAATGAAACCAATGCTCTTGTAACAAAGGTTGCAAACATAAATGAGGCAGAAACCGCTATTACAATGCAGTGTACCGATGAAAATGCTCCCTATTACCTCTACTGTAACGCTGCCGGTGCAGGGAATGGCGGCAGCGATGCTCTTGGTGTGGCTGCATTGGTTGGTGATAAGGCTACCAATACCGAACACCTGCACACGGCTTATCAAGGCAGCACCGACGACGACCTCGACCACTATCTCCGCCTTGATATGGGCGAGAACAAGGCGATGATGTCGTTCAAGTTCAGTTACACTGGTCGCAACGATGGAAATAATAATGATCCTAAGGTGATGCTTATCGAAGGCTCTAACGACCGTGAGAACTTTGAACTTATTACGAAACTCACTGATTTGCCCTCATCTTCCACCCCCACGGTATACACATCAGATGTGCTTGGCAACGGAAAGGCTTATCGTTATATCCGCTTTATGGTTATAAAGACCAATAATAACTCAATGTATAAGGAGCACCCGTTCTTTGTGCTAAGCCAATTTGCGGTAACTGCTTGTAAAACTATTGAGGTGAATAGCGAATATGTATCGCCCAAACTCCCCTTGACTACACTTGTTACAGCCAACAACGAGGTTGCGGAGGCCGGTATTGTGGTTAATCAATTCTATGTTACACAGGATGCATACGACAATGCGTATGCCGAACTTGAGGCTGCAAACGAGGCCTTGAAGATTGCTGCAACAGCAGATAAATCGGAACTCGAAGCGCTTATTGAGGCTACAACCTTGCTCAAAGGCGAGTTGTATGAAACTGTAATTACATCTTATACGCCTGACGAGGTTACATTGAGTGCAACCGAGGGCGATGCCGGCTACATCTATTGTAACGCTGTTGAATCACATTCTCAATGGACAGATGACCACAAAGGCGTTCTGGCTTTGCTTGATGAGGATACAAGTGATTGGTTGCACACGATGTACTCAGATTACGATTCAGAAGATGGTCTCGACCACTATCTGCGTGTAGATTTGGGTGATGGCAATGCAACAGACTATATTGAGTTTGGTTATAAGGGTAGAAGTGGACATGAAACAAAAACACCTAAAACAGTTCTTATCCAAGCTACAAACGACAAAGATGGCGATTGGACAGAAATTGCTACACTTAATCCGGCACAAGCAAGTGCAAGTACCGAAACAAAGACCGGTTGCTTGGGCAATGGCGTTAAGTATCGCTACTGGCGTTTTATGGTAAAAGAGAATCACTTTGATAACGCTTCCGGGCATGGTCACCCATACTTCTGTATAACAGAGTTCAACGTTTATAAATGTACCGATATTGTTAAGAATGAGCAGTTGAAATACTCTCCCGCAATCTACATTTATACAACAACAGAACTTGTTGCTGAGGTAGTGGGTGCTATAAATGCAGCAACGTTGGTTAAAGACAATGCCGACGCAACACAGGGCGATGTCGATGCCGAGGTTGAAGCATTGCAGGCTGTTTACGATAAACTCGAAGAGGCTTTGAAGTATGCAGGTGTTCCTGTTGAGATTACAACCGATGAGGCTAATCCTGTTCTCTACAATATTATAAGCAAGCGTGCCGATGATGGCAGCAAAGTACTGCAATATTGCGAGTTCGATGCTGAAAACCCAAAAACGGTATCGGTTTCGGACAAAACTGCCAACAACAGTTATCAGGCTTGGTACTTTATGGAGAGTACAAATGGCGTAGTAATCAAACCGTTCAACGGTGATGGTAAGGTACTTGGTGCCGATAATACTGGCGATGGCGATACAAAGGTATGGGCTGTTGCAGAGGATGAAAAGAGCTACGATGAGTGGAATTTTGTGGCACGCACCAATGGTTACTACAATATACAGGCATACGACTGCAGCAACTACTTCAGTAATAAGGGCGGTGTGGACTTTAAGATGGGCTTCTGGAGTGGTTCTCCCGAAAGTGATGGCGGCTCACTCTTCAAGTTCGTTAAGGCTACATTTGAGAACGACAACGCCCGTTACTACCAGTTGAGCGATTTTGAGAATACTCTTGAATACCAAACAGCCGTTACCCCCGAGGGAACAACCGTGGGTGCATTCACCAATGGTGATGCATACAGCACCGCATACACAACGGCAAGCACTCTCATAGAGGCCGGTAACACAAGCGCAACAGCAGACTGCTACAATGCTTACACCGCACTGCGCACAGCAAGCGAGAATGTTGAACGCATAGAACCTGAGGAGGGCAAGATTTATAGAATCTACATAACCCCGGGCCTCACCGACAGCCGTGCCGGTGCATCGATGCGCATTGGTGATAACGGCAAACTTGCTTGTGGTGAATATGCTGCCGCCAATACCGAATACTACTTCGCATTCGAGTATGACGATGCTGGCAATCTCTATATGAAGAACTTCCACTCGGGCACTTATCTTGATGAGGCTTTGACTTATCCAAACAACGAAAATGTGCCGGTAGGTGCCGATGCCGAGACTATTGATGCTGCTAAAAAGATTGCTATTAATACTCTTGGAAAGAGTGGCGATGCCGTGGTAGTTGGTATTGTACCCGACGGTGGTGATATGCTCAACTGTGCCGGTAAGACCGGTAATGTTGTTGCATACGACAATACGGCTGTTGATAAGGCATCTGCTTGGGTAATAGAGGAAGTTGCAGACGAAACTGTTGCCGAAAATATCAAGCAGAGTGTAACACTCAATGATAGCAATGATGGCAATAAGTATTCAACACTTTATCTTGGCTACAATGCAACGATTCCTGAAAATGTCACGGCTTCTATTGTAACAGGCTTGAATGAACTTGGTCAGCTTATAATGCGAGATGTCACAGAAATTACCGGCGACCGGATTCTTCCAGCAAAAACGGCTGTGGTATTGAGTGGTACAGTTGACGGTGCAGAGTTTGAATATGCAGAAACTGATGATGAATTTGACACGAGTGAAAATGTACTTAAAGGTACTGCATACAACAAACTTGTAGAATGCGGAGAAACATATAATATATATATGCTTGGCAGGAAGAACGGTCGTGTGGCGTTCTACTGGGCATACGAGAACCGTGATGCCGATGGCAATTATGTATATATTGATGCCAACGAAAATGTTGTTGAAGAGAATGTTGAAGGTGCCCACAAAAACCACAACAAGGGCGGATATGTAAAGTGCAATGCCAACAAGGCTTATCTGCAGGTGAGTGAAGACACACAAGGACAGGCTGCGGCTGCAATGTTCAGTTTCTATTTCGGTGACGGTACGTCCGACATAGAGAGTGTAAATGCAGTGGCCGATACGTATGATAATGTCTACGACCTGCAAGGACGCAAACTTGAGAAGGTTACTTCGCCGGGAATGTATATTGTGGGCGGTAAAAAGGTTTATGTGACCGGTGTTGAATGATAACGGATTTATGGTTATGAAAAGAACTATGATTGAAAAGAAAGAATATACAGCACCTGATTTTGAACTTGTTGAAATTGGTGTGTTGAATGTGCTTGCATTGAGCAAGGATGAAGCCCAGATTGATAGTGATGACCAAATGTCGCAAGAGAACAGAGGCGACTGGGAAGACATCTGGGTCGGTATGTAATTGTTTGGTCTTGATTGATAGAAACTGATGAAAACAGGGCTGGCTAAAGGTTTAATGGCTTTTTAGCCAGTTCTGTTTTAATGCTTGATTCAGGGTAAATAACTGTTGCATATTGCTGCCGAAAGAGATGCTTCGCTTCGCTCAGCATGACAAGTTCGCGGTATTTGGGATGAAAGAGATGCTTCGCTTCGCTCAGCATGACAAGTTCGCGGTATTTGGGATATTTGCCTTCGGCGATTATTGTAACACGCGGTTATTTGGGCTCTGTGATAATTCAATTGAACACGCCGTCGAGCAGCATCATCAGCATGAATCCCAAAGCAAAACCTATTGTACCTATGTTGCTGTGTTTTCCGCCTTGCGATGAGGGTATAAGTTCTTCGACCACGACATAGAGCATTGCTCCGGCAGCAAAGGCAAGGAGCAGCGGCATGGCACTGCTGCTGTCCTGCAGGAACAGCATTGTGACAACGGCCGCAATGGGCTCTACAAGCCCCGATGCTGCACCCCATGCAAAGGCCTTTACGCGGCTCCGCCCTTCGCTGTGAAGAGGAAAGGAGATTATTGCTCCTTCGGGGATGTTCTGTATTGCCATACCGGTAGACAGTGCAAGCGCTCCGGCTGTGGTGAGCCCTGCGTCTCCATTGATGACACCGCCAAGAACAACGCCCACAGCCATGCCCTCGGGTATGTTGTGCAGGGCTACGGCAAGAATCATCTTTATTGAACGCGGCAGGCTTGAATGTGGCCCCTCGGGTCTTTGTTCGTCAATGTGCTGGTGGGGTATGACGGTGTCAAGCAGCAGCAGAAAGCACATGCCTACTGCAAAACCTGCAAGCACGGGCCATGTGTTGCCAATGCCGTCGCCAGCCTGCTCAAGTGCAGGCTGCAGCAATGACCAGAAACTGGCTGCTACCATCACGCCCGATGCAAAGCCAAGCATCGCCTTGTTTATGTTGTCGCTTATGCCGTTGCGCAGCATGAAGACTATTGCTGCACCCAGGGCTGTTCCCAGGAACGGTATGGTGAGTCCTATTATAATTTCCATATATTGTATTGCTCTTTTATGTACATCTGTTGCAAAGTTATTAAAATTTGCGGCCGGAGATACTTCTTTGTGTAATAATAATGGAACAAATGTCGTTGTTTTTACAATATTATCGTTTTTTATAATTACCTTTGCGCTAAGCGCATGTTTTGCGCCTTGTCACGAATAAAACAAATATCGGTATATGATTTATTTTTTCACAACCCAGGGGGGCTCTGTAATTGCAACCCAAGCAAATAATGTGTTGACTGCCGGCGATGTAGAGAAACTGTGTTGGCTCTATGGCGAGGCAAAGCCTGTTGAAGGCGAGAAAATGGACGGTTTCTTCATCGGTCCGCGTCGCGAAATGATTACTCCGTGGAGTACCAATGCTGTGGAGATAACCCAGAATATGGGACTGGAAGGCATTGTGCGCATTGAGGAGTATTTTGCAGTGGAGAACGAGAATGCCGATTATGACCCCATGCTGCAACGCATGTACCGTGGTCTTGACCAGGGTATCTTTACTGTAGATATACAGCCCAAACCAATTGAGTTCATCGAGGACCTTGACGGCTACAACGAGCAGGAGGGACTTGCCCTTTCAAAGGAGGAAATAGACTATCTGCACCGTGTCGAGGGCGAACTGGGCCGTAAACTGACTGACAGCGAGGTTTTCGGCTTTGCGCAGATAAACTCGGAACACTGCCGTCACAAAATATTCGGCGGTACATTCATCATCGACGGCGAGGAAATGCCTTCATCGCTCTTTGCAATGATAAAGCGCACTACAAATGAGAACCGCAACAGCATAATTTCGGCCTATAAGGACAATGTTGCCTTTGCGCAGGGTCCGGTTGTTGAGCAGTTTGCACCGGCCGACCATTCAATCCCCGACTATTTTGTAATAAAGGATATTGAGACTGTTATTTCGCTCAAGGCCGAAACTCATAACTTCCCTACAACGGTTGAACCTTTCAACGGTGCTTCAACCGGTACCGGCGGCGAAATACGCGACCGTATGGGTGGCGGCAAGGGCTCTTGGCCAATTGCCGGAACTGCGGTGTACATGACATCGTATCCACGCACATACAACGACCGCAAGTGGGAGGATGTGCTCCCTGTGCGCAAATGGCTGTATCAGACTCCTGAACAGATATTGACAAAGGCTTCAAATGGTGCTTCGGACTTCGGAAACAAGTTCGGCCAGCCGCTTATCTGCGGTTCGGTGCTTACATTCGAGCATAAGGAGAACGATGAGGTGTATGGCTATGACAAGGTCATAATGCTTGCCGGCGGTGTGGGTTACGGTACACGTCGCGACTGCCTAAAGGGCGCTCCCGAAAAGGGCAACAAGGTTATTGTGATGGGTGGTGACAACTACCGCATAGGTCTTGGTGGCGGTTCGGTGTCATCGGTCGATACAGGCCGTTACTCATCGGGCATTGAACTCAATGCCGTGCAGCGCGCCAACGCCGAAATGCAGAAACGCGCATACAATGTGGTGCGTGCGCTGTGCGAGGATGATACAAATCCTGTGGTTTCAATACACGACCACGGTTCGGCAGGTCACGTGAACTGTCTCTCGGAACTTGTGGAGGAGTGCGGAGGTCTCATAGACATGTCTAAACTGCCTGTGGGTGACAGTACTCTGTCGGCAAAGGAAATCATTGCCAACGAGTCGCAGGAACGCATGGGCTTGCTCATAAAAGAGGATGCCATTGACTATGTGCGCAAGGTGGCTGAGCGTGAGCGTGCACCGATGTATGTCGTGGGTGAGACAACGGGTGACGCACGTTTTGCTTTTGAGCAGGCCGACGGCAAGCGTCCGTTTGACCTCTCGGTGAGCCAGATGTTCGGCTCTTCGCCAAAGACTTATATGGTTGACAAAACTGTTGAGCGTCACTATAAGGATGCAGAATATGACGAGGCAAAGATTGAAGAGTATCTTACCGATGTTTTGCGTCTTGAGGCGGTTGCATGCAAGGACTGGCTTACGAACAAGGTCGACCGTTCGGTAACCGGAAAGATTGCGCGTCAGCAATGCCAGGGCGAGATTCAGCTTCCGCTCAGCGACTGCGGTGTGGTTACACTTGACTACCGCGGCAAGAAGGGTATTGCAACATCTATCGGTCATGCACCACAGGCTGGTCTTGCCGACCCCGCAAAGGGCTCTGTGCTTGCTGTGTCCGAGGCTTTGACAAATATTGTGCTTGCGCCGCTTTCAAACGGTATAAAGAGCATTTCGCTCAGTGCCAACTGGATGTGGCCCTGCCGCTCGCAAGAGGGCGAGGATGCGCGTCTCTATCGTGGTGTGGAGGCTCTCAGTGACTTCTGCTGTGCGCTCAATATAAATGTTCCCACAGGCAAGGACTCTTTGTCAATGACTCAGAAATACCCCGATGGTACAAAGGTAATAAGCCCTGGTACGGTAATCGTTTCGGCAGGCGGCGAGGTTTCCGATGTACGCAAGGTGGTTTCTCCGGTAATGGTAAACGAACCCAAGAGTGCATTCTATCATATTGATTTCAGTTTCGACCGCTTGCGCCTTGGCGGTTCGGCTTTTGCGCAGACACTGAACTGTGTGGGCGATGATGTTCCCACGGTGGAGAATCCTGAATATTTTGCTGAGGCTTTCAATGCTGTACAGCGCCTTGTGAATGAGGGAATTGTAATGGCCGGTCACGATGTTTCGGCCGGTGGTCTCATAACAACACTGCTTGAGATGTGTTTCGCAAACACCACTGGAGGTATGGAAATTGACCTCAACTCGGTTGTTGAAGAGGATATTGTGAAACTGCTCTTTGCCGAGAATCCGGCACTTGTTATTCAGGTTGCCGACAAGGATAAGTGCCGCATGCAGGCTATACTTGACGATGCAGGCATCTGCTTCGTGAAGATTGGTACTCCATGTGCTAAACGACATATTGCTGTGGCAAAGAACAGACGCACACGTCTGTTCGACATTGACCACTATCGCGATGTGTGGTTCGACAGTTCGTATCTGATGGACCTCAAGCAGAGTTTCAACGGTTGTGCAAGCGAGCGCCTGAAGAACTACAAGAACCAACCTTTGCGCTTCCGCATGCCTGCCCGTTTCAACGGCATGCTTTCAAGTTATGGAATGTCGGCCGACCGCCGCGAGAAATCGGGGGTACGTGCTGCCATTATCCGTGAAAAGGGTACAAACGGCGAGCGCGAAATGGCATACGCGATGTATCTTGCAGGCTTTGACGTGAAGGATGTTACAATGACCGACCTCATCAGCGGTCGCGAGACGCTTGACGAGGTGAACTTCATTGTCTTCTGCGGTGGTTTCTCCAACTCCGACGTTCTTGGCTCGGCAAAGGGCTGGGCTGGCGGTTTCCTCTACAATCCAAAGGCCAAGGCTGCGCTCGACCGCTTCTACCTGCGCGAGGATACGCTTTCGCTGGGTATATGCAACGGTTGCCAGTTGATGATGGAACTTAACCTCATAAATCCTGAATATGCAGAGCGCGGGCGTATGCTCCACAATGATTCGCACAAGTTCGAGTCTTCTTTCGTGGGCGTTAATATCCCCGAGAACAACAGTGTGCTGTTCGGTTCTTTGGCCGGCAGCCGTCTGGGTGTCTGGGTTGCTCACGGCGAGGGCAAGTTCTCTCTGCCATACGATGCAGAAAAGTACAATATCGTGGCTCAGTATGCATACGAGGGTTATCCGGCTAATCCTAACGGTTCGGACTACAATGTGGCTGCGCTTGCAAGTGCCAATGGCCGTCACGTTGCAATGATGCCTCACCCCGAGCGTGCAATCTTCCCATGGCAGTGTGCAACATATCCTGCTAATCATCTTGCTGATGATGTTACTCCATGGATTGAGATTTTCCGCAATGCATATAAGTGGGTGGCAGATAAAACTGAAAACTGAAAAGTGAAAGTGTAAAGCTCGTGCGAATGAGTGGATGGGAGCTTGCGGCCGAGGTTCGACTAAGTCAAAGTTGCGAGTAAGCAAGTTTCCAATTAACAAAAATTTGGTAATAAACTAGACAGTTAGATTATATGGTATATAATTCAGAAAGAGATACGTCAAATCCATTCCTTTTTAGAGTGAGAGATAAATGGGATGAGTTGGTAGAATTTGAGGGTGAAACGATTATTGAAAAAGTCGTTAAAAGTATTTCAATACTGATTGTTCTTTGCGCACTGATCCTCCTGATACCAGTTGGTATAATATTAAGTATTTATAATAGTTTTTACAATCTTCAGAAAAAAGCCTATGATGCAATAAGGTTTAATTCGGAATTTTCGAATTCTGAGTTTGCGGCTAGTGTTGAGTATGGGATTTATATTGTTTTGTCATTACCTTTTTTTCTATTGTTAGTGCCGTATTGGATATTTTCGGTGCTTTTTACTTGGTTGATAAAGCACAAATGGATTGCAACAATAGTTATAATAATGATAATTTTGCTTGTTCTCTTTAGAGAGGAAGTGTTCAGAATTTGTCGCTTGTATATGACCGAAGTTTTATGAACTTAAATACACTGTCCAGAACTAAACACAAGACATTCATAGTATGCTTTTGAGTTGCTATCAAGGGGAATTAAGGAGCATTAATATGCTTTAATTCCCCTTATTTCTCTTTAGTGACCTTTAATTTTTAATCTATCACAATGCCAACCCCTCTTTTTAAACTGTTTACTACTTTTTTCCGCATAGGGCTCTTTACTTTCGGAGGGGGCTATGCGATGATTCCGCTCATGGAGCATGATGTGGTGGAAAAAAACAGGTGGCTGGGCAAGGAGGACTTTGTTGATTTGCTGGCTGTGGCGCAGTCGGCACCGGGGGTATTTGCGGTGAATATGGCTGTATTCGTTGGCTACAGGCTCAGGGGGGTAGCAGGGGCATTATCGGCAGCCTTCGGCTGCGTGGTGCCTTCGGTTGCCATAATATTGTTGATTGCGCTTTTCTTCCGCCGGTTCCGCCACATTGAGATGGTGAACAATATATTCATGGGAATAAGGCCTGTGGTTGTAGCACTCATTGCTGTGCCGGTGTTCAATGTAGCGAAGAGCGCGAAACTTGGGTGGGGAACGGTTTGGATTCCGGTGCTGTCGGCATTGCTTATTGTGGCTTTAGGCGTTTCGCCTGTCTATGTGATAATTGTTGCCGGGGTTGTCGGCTTTTTGTGGGGTAGAATAAGGAGAAGCGAGCCATGATGATATTCCTTGAACTTTTTTATACTTTCATTAAAATAGGGCTTTTCTCTTTTGGAGGTGGCTATGGCATGCTATCGGTGATACAGGGTGAGGTGGTGACACGCCATGCATGGCTTTCGGCTGCTGAATTCACCGATATTGTCGCAATCAGCCAAATGACACCGGGGCCAATAGGAATAAACTCGGCTACATACGTGGGCTATACTGCTGTACTTAATGCTACGGGTAGCGAGGCGCTTGCAGTGGCAGGCTCGCTTGTGGCTTCGTTTGCCGTGATGTTGCCATCTATTGTGCTCATGCTCATTGTTGCGCGTTTCCTTATTAAATACAGCAGTCACCGCTATGTCGAGGCTGTTTTCAAAGGTCTGCGCCCGGCTGTGGTGGGGTTGATAGCCTCGGCTGCCCTGTTGCTGATGACTGAGGAGAACTTCGGTTCACCGGTTGTTGCTCCTGTGCAGTTCTGGGTGAGTGTGGGGCTGTTTGTTGCCGCTTTTGTGGCAATGAAGTTCTTCAAGGTAAGCCCTATACTTATTCTTGTGCTCGCCGGTGTCTTTGGCGGGGTGTTCTACGGGCTGGTGTAAAATAACGGCAGCCTTGTGATATTGCTTATGCCAATTTATCTCTCAAGAATATTCCTGTGTGCGATGCTTTGCATGCGGCTACTTCTTCGGGTGTACCGGCTGCAACAAGGTTGCCGCCTTGTTCACCGCCTTCGGGGCCAAGGTCTATAAGGTAATCGGCACATTTTATCACATCCATGTTGTGCTCAATGACTACAAGTGAGTGCCCGCGTGCCAGCAGGCGCTCAAAGGATTTGAGCAGTTTCTTTATATCGTGAAAGTGAAGTCCTGTTGTCGGTTCGTCAAAAATGAACATGGTGGGGCGGTCGCTCTGCCGGCTAAGGTAATAGGCCAGTTTGACGCGCTGGTTTTCGCCGCCTGAGAGGGTTGAGGATGATTGTCCCAGTTTTATGTAGGCCAGGCCTACATCTTGCAGTGGCTGCAGATTCTCGGCTATGCGCGTTTGTCCATGTTCCTGGAAAAAGTTTATGGCATCACCAATGGTCATCTCCAGAATGTCGTGGATGTTTTTGTCGTGGAACTTTACCTCGAGAACCTCGTTCTTGAAACGTTTGCCGTGGCATGCTTCGCACTCAAGTTTGAGGTCGGCCATGAACTGCATAGATACGGTAATTGTTCCTTCGCCCTTGCACTCGTCGCAACGTCCGCCGTCGGCGTTGAACGAGAAGTGTCCGGCACCGAATCCTAATTGCTTGGCAAGGGGCTGCTGGGCAAAGAGGTGGCGTATGTCGTCATATACCTTGAGGTAAGTGACGGGGTTTGAACGTGATGATTTGCCAATGGGGTTCTGGTCAATGAACTCTACTCCGCTCAGTTGCTTGAGTGCGCCTTCAACAGCCTCGCATTGACCGGGGGCCTCGCATGCATTGCCGAAGTGGCGCATTAGAGAACGGTAGAGTATGTTGCGCACAAGAGTGGATTTGCCCGAACCGCTGACACCGCTGACAACTGTGAACACGTTGAGCGGTATGTTTACGTCAATTCCTTTCAGGTTATTCTCCCTTGCGCCTTTTATGTTAATGAAATTGTTTGATGTGCGACGGTGGCGGGGAACGTCTATTGTTTCTTCGCCCAACAGGTATTTTACCGTGTAACTGTTGCTGCCTTTTTCAAGGCCGTCCATGTTGCCGCGGTAGACAATGTTGCCGCCGTATGAACCGGCCTTTGGGCCTACATCTATTATATAGTCGGCTGCGCGTATTATCTCTTCGTCGTGTTCCACGACTACAACGGTGTTGCCAAGGTCGCGCAGGCGGTAGAGTACGTTGATGAGGCGGCCGGTATCGCGGCTGTGAAGGCCAATGCTGGGTTCGTCAAGAATGTACAATGAACCTACCAGTGCGCTGCCGAGTGAGGTTACAAGATTAATCCTTTGGCTTTCGCCGCCCGACAGGGTGTTGCTCAGGCGGTTGAGGGTGAGATAACCTAAACCTACATCGAGCAGGCACTCTATGCGGCTGCGTATCTCTGTCAGTATCCGCTTGGCTACGGTTTCGTCGTGTTCGTCGAGTATGAGGTTGTCGAAGAACTCTTTCAGGCGGGTTACAGGCATCTCAATGAGTTCGACAATGCTTGTTCCGCCCACTTTAACGTAACTTGCTTCTTTTTTAAGGCGTGTGCCGTGGCATGTGGGGCAAATGGGTTTGCCGCGGTAACGTGCAAGCATCACCCGGTACTGTATCTTGTACTGGTTGGCCTTGACCATGTTGAAGAAGTTGTCGATGCAGATGCTTTCGCCGTACTCTTCAATCCATGGACCTTTATGCCACAGGTAGTCTTTTTGCTCCTGTGTCAGGTTGTAATATGGCTCAAAAATAGGAAAGTTGTCTTGCGGTGCCCTGCGGCAGAACTCGTTCTTCCACTCGCCCATCTTGTCACCGCGCCAGCAGAAAACGGCTCCGTCGTACACGCTCAGCAGTTTGTTGGGCACGACGAGGTCTTCGTCAATGCCTACAATGCGCCCGAAACCTTCGCAATCGGGGCAGGCTCCAATTGGCGAGTTGAACGAGAACATCTGCTCGGTAGGTTCCTCAAATTCAATGCCGTCGGCCTCAAAACGTATGCTGAAACGGTGTGGGGTATCCTCGTCCATGAACTGTAGCAGGCAGGTGCCGCCTCCTTCATAAAATGCGGTCTCGGCTGAATCGAGCAAACGGCTAACGGTCTCATGGCTGTCGCCTGCAGTCAGGCGGTCTATGAGCAGGGTAGGAGTGTCGCCTTTCTTTGGGGTGTATTCCTCAATGCGTATAATCTCCTTGCCAAGCACTATGCGTGTGAAACCTTGCTGAAGGTATATCTGCAACTGCTCTTCGAGTGTGCGCCCCTTACGTTTCGGTATGGGGGCAAGCAAAAGGAAACGTGTGCCGGCCGGGCGGCTGTTCATGCATAAGACAAGGTCCTCGGGGGTATCTTTCTTTACCAGTTTGCCGCTTATCGGGGAGTAGGTTTTTCCAATGCGGGCGTATAGCAGTTTCAGGTATTCGTAAATTTCGGTTGATGTGCCCACGGTGGAGCGCGGGTTGCGGTTGTTTACTTTCTGCTCAATGGCTATGGCTGGTGGAATGCCTTTTATGAAGTCGCACTCAGGCTTGTTCATCAGCCCAAGAAACTGGCGGGCGTATGAACTGAGTGATTCTACGTAACGGCGCTGCCCCTCGGCATAAAGGGTGTCGAAAGCAAGTGATGACTTTCCTGAACCGGAAAGTCCTGTAACTACAACTAACTTTCCACGAGGAATCTCTACGTCAACGTTCTTGAGGTTGTTGACTCTTGCTCCTTTGATTATTATGCTTTTGTTCTCGTTCATGTTGCCGCCTTCTTGCTTCAATCCCGCGAATTTACACAAAAAATGCCCACCTTGTATAAAAAACGGCTCTAATGTGTCTTGTATTTGTTCAATTTTAATGATTATTTGGTTATCTTCGCGTAAAATAAAAAGTATTATGCGATTTAGACATATTCTGTTTCTATTGGCGGCACTGCTGGTTGCTTCATGCGGCAGCAAAAAGAACATTTCTAAGGTGCAGTATCCTAAGCGTGAGTTCAGGGGTGCATGGATACAGGCTGTGAACGGCCAGTTCAAAGGTATGGAAGAGGGTGAGATGAAAAACTATCTCACAACCATGCTCGATAACCTTGAAAAGGTCAATGTGAATGCTGTAATTTTTCAGGTACGTGTTGAGGGTGATGCTCTTTATCCGTCTGATATTGAGCCTTGGAGTCGTTTCCTGACCGGTACACAAGGACGTTCGCCTGGGTGGGACCCGTTGGCGTTCATGGTTGAGGAGTGTCACAAGCGGAATATGGAACTGCATGCCTGGATAAACCCTTATCGTGCTCGCACCAAGGGTACTGTATCTGTTGCTCCTTCGCATTTCAGCAAGAAGCGTCCGGGCAACTTCGTTGAGTACGAGGGACAACTCTATTTCAACCCTGCGCTGCAGAGCAACCGTGACCATATATGCAAGGTTGTTACTGATATAATCACGCGTTATGATGTCGACGGATTGCATATTGATGACTATTTCTACCCCTATCCGGTCAAAGGCAAGGAGTTCAATGATGCAGCCCAGTTCCCAAAGGCTAATTATGGCAGTAAAGGTGAATGGCGCAGGGAGAATGTGAATCATCTGATATACCAGCTGCATCGTACGGTGCGTCAACTGAAACCATGGGTTAAGTTCGGTGTGTCGCCGTTCGGTATATACCGAAATGAGGCAAGTGACCCTGCTGGCAGCAAGACAAAGGGTCTGCAGTGTTATGATGACCTTAACGCCGATGTGCTCTTTTGGATAGAAAAGGGGTGGGTTGATTACTGTATCCCGCAGGTCTATTGGGAGATTGGTCATTCGGCTGCCGACTATGAGGAACTTGTAGGGTGGTGGGCAGCCCATGCTTCAAAGCGCCCGTTGTATATCGGTCAGGATGTACAGCGCACGATAAAGGCCAAGGATGCCGATAGTGTAACAGGGAACCAGCAGGAGGCAAAGTACATGATGCAACGTGCCGAGAAGAATATACTGGGCTCATGCTTTTGGGATGCGGCTTCTGCTGCAGGGAATGCCGGTGGTTACCGCGACTATCTTGCTGACGGCATTTACCGTTATCCCTCGCTGATGCCGTTGTATACTTTCATTGACAAACAGGCTCCGAAGAAGGTGAAAGGTGTTAGAATGATTGAGGATGAGGGCAAAAGGATTCTTGTGTGGATTAATGACGGCAAGGCGGTCAAGGATGTGATGAACGCACCGCACAGTTATGTGGTGTACTGCTTTGCTAAAGGTGACAAAGTTAATCTTGATGACCCTTCAAGGATTGTTGAAGTGACAAGGAGATGCTATTATGAACTGCCGGCAGGGCTTGAGGGCAAATATACTTTTGTGGTGACTGTGCTCGACCGCATGCAGAATGAATCGCAGGGTGTGAAATGTAATGTGGCGCTTTAAGGAATTGATTGCTATAGGATATTGGTTATGGACGCGGATGTTACGGTATATGTATTGCACGATGTGCAGCAAAGGCATGTGGAGGCTGTAAACAGCCTTCTGGCCCAACTCTCTTCCACTCCACATGAGTTGTCAAAGGATGCTCTTGATGCGATTGTGTCATCGGCCGGTTCAACGGTTTTCATTGCGGAAACCGGCGGTCGGGTTGTCGGCATGCTGACTCTTGCGCATTACCTTGCCCCAACGGGCTTGAAAATGTGGATTGAGGATGTTGTGGTAGACGAGAGCATGCGCGGGCGCTCTATCGGCAGGTTGCTTGTGGAAAATGCGATTGCTCAGGCGCATCAATTGGGTAAAGGAACACTTATGCTCACATCGCGCCCGTCACGTGAGGCTGCAAATGCGTTGTACCGTTCGTGTGGTTTCAAATTCAAGGATACTAACAATTATACTATGGGAGTCGGCGAATAAAATTAAGCAGGAGTCAACTCCTGCTTAATTTATCAAGGTTCTCAAGCAATGCCAACTGGGCACGGTGCTTTATCATTGATAGTGTGCCTTGAATGCGCTTAGGGGTTAGTTGCCTTATGTCCTGTTTGCTGTCGACATACTTCCACAGGATATCTGCAACGGAGAGCATCTGGTTCTCTTCGATGACAAGCAGACGAAGCACCTCACGGTCGCGTTCGTTGAGCATGTTGTATGCTTTCCATATAGGTAAAGCCTCGGATTCTTCATCTTCGGCAAGCAATGAAATCTGCTCTATGATTCCTGGAGCCGATGTCGGGGTCTCTTTGTCCTGCCTCTTTTTCTCGCTGTTCTCCTTGTTTATGAAGTAGTGTGTTGCGCATCGGGTTATATAACTGTATAACGATGCATCATTTCTACTTTCCCATTTCTTTAAGAGTGCCCAATCATTGCTGGCGACAAGTTCATAGAATTCTCCTGTAAGGATTGTAATGTCGTTGCTGCCATACAGTTTCCGTGCGAGGAACCTGAGAAACGGAGCACATTTTACGTAAAAGAAATATTCAAGCAGTTTTTCATCGACTGTGGAGGATGTGATTCTTTCAATAAGTTCCTCGTCGCTAAGGAGAGCAAAACCGTTCTCTGTCCTGAACATTGGATTATTTGCTGAATGTCACACTATATGTGTCGTATATGTTTGAAATACCTGAAATTACAAAATTCAGGTCACCTGTGCCATCGGTGTATTGTTCAAAGTTGTAAGAGTTGTTCATCGGCGTGTCGTTTGACTGGACACCCGGATATTTTGTATATCCGCTTTGGGTCTCGCCTGTGAGTGCGTATGGCGTGAATTTGCCAAAATAACCCATTGAGGCATATACCTGTGGAATGCCGCTCTGTATGAATGGCAGAATCTCTGCTCCTGAGTATTTGTATAGCTCGTCGCTGTATGTGTACTCGTATTTAGAGAAGTTTGTGATGTTGTTGCTCTTGTCTTCCTTGAGTATTGTTGTCTTGTTCAAACGATATGAACTCCAACTGTGTTTGTATGTAATGCTTACGTTCTCATAACTGTGGACACTACCGGTGCAGAAATCGCCGTTGTAAGTGAATGTCCTGATGCTCTTGGCAATGGGCGATGAACTCATTTTAATACTGTCGAAATGCTCGGTGGTGGTTGAAATGGTTTCAATGTAGCCTTTGCGGTTCAAGGCGATTTCTTCATATATATTTTCGGTATATTTCTCTTCGGTTCCGTTGTTGTCAATCTTGTGGAAATCCACTTTGTATTTGGTCCATATTCCTTGAGGGCCTTCTTGGTTGTTGACGTAATCTATGGTATATGTCCTTTTTTCGTCTTCCTTTACACCGTTGATGTCGCTGATGCGGGTATAGGTGTATCCGGTAATCTGATTGTGCCTGTTTCGTGTAATATTTGACCATTGTTCAACAATGTTCAACTTGTCATTGGCTTTCTTGAATGTTACGCTGCTTGGGCAAAGTGTTCCTAATATCTGGTCCTCGAATGGGTTGAAGTCGTCACTGTCGCTGCATGATATGAATGTGATGCCGGCTAACATAAAAAGCAATGTGTAAAGATAGATGTTCTTCATAAAGCATGAATTAAAGTTTGTAAATGCAAACATAATAAATAATGGTGTGAAATTTAGTTAAACTCAGGATAATTATATTAAAAAAATGCATGGTGCCTTCAAAAATGTGAAATCGCATGCAAATTCTTGTTCTGAAAAATATAAGCAGGCACAAATGCATTGGCATAGCGTATGTTGGCTATCGGTTTGTGAAGAAGTCGTAGGCTTCCTTGACCTCCTCCTTGCTGCACTCCCTGAATACCGTAGCGTAATCTTTGCTTATCAGGGCAACTGCTTTAAGGGAAGCATCACCGGTTTTCTCGAGTAGGGTACTGTACATCCTGCAATCGAAGGTGAAAAGGGTGTAATGTTCTCTGATGTAGCGGACAAAGGTGTGGAGACTGCTGCTGGGGAATCCCTCAAGTATTGTGGAAAGGAACAGCGAACAGATGTATGATGCGGCTGTAACTTCCTCGCAGTCGGCTGTAAGTCCACTTGCAATGAATGCGCTCCTGAAGGGTTCGCCGAATGATTGGTGAACCGTTCCTTTTGTTATGACTGAAAGCACCTCTTCAATATTCTGTTTTCCGCATTCTTTCATGCTGTAAAGTTAATAAACTTATGGTATAAAATGACGTTTGTGTAAGAAAAAGGACTTTTTGTGTAATTAATATAATTGTTGTTAAACTTTTATTCTTATATTTGGTCAAAATGTGGTAACGGGTGTATCCCTTGTACGCCCTGGTTGCGTGTTGTAAATAAAAAAATAGTAAGATATGAGAAAAATTGTTTTTTCTTTGTTTTTGTTGCTCATTGCTGTTGGGGCTACAGCGCAAAAAAAAGATGGGGGTGTTACCGGTGTAGTCTCAGATGCTGTTAGCAACGAAGTTGTCCCGGGAGCCTCCGTAACACTCTATTCGTTGCCCGACTCGGTGTTGGCGGTTGGAGTGGGAACGGCTTTTGACGGTTCTTTTACATTGAAGGCGAAACCAGCCAATTATCTTCTGCGTGTATCCTTTGTGGGTTATGTGACAAAGGAAATGAATATAAAGATTGAGAAAAAGAAGGTACTGGACTTGGGGACAATATCCTTGAAGGAGGATGCGAAACTGCTTGATGAGGCTCTTGTAGTTGCTGAGGTTCCTCCTGTTACGGCATCTGATGATACTCTTGTGTACAATACGGCAGCTTTCCGTGTGCCCGAAGGCTCTATGCTTGAAGAACTAATAAAGAAGTATCCTGGTGTTGAGATTGCTGATGACGGTACTATCAAAATAAATGGAAAGACTGTGAACAGAATCCTCATGAAGGGTAAGGATTTCTTTGGTACGGACAAGGATATGGCTTTAAAGAATATATCGGTTGATGCCGTTGACCAGGTAAAATTCTATGACAAGAAGAGTGACTTTTCGCGTATAACAGGCATCGACGACGGTGAGGAGGAAACTGTGCTCGACCTGCAGATGAAGAAAGGTGTCAGTGACGGTTTCTTCTCGAATACTGATGTCGGCTATGGAACAGAAGACCGCTACAGGCTCCAGAACACAACGAACTATTATAATGATGTATCGCAGTATACTTTGATATTGTCTGCAAACAACCTTAATGGCCAGGGATTCTCCGATGGCCGTGGGCGCGGTTTCCGCGGCGGTGGCGGCAGTGGTCTTGTCGCTCCCAAACAGGCCGGTTTCAATTTTGCATACGAGAACAGCAAACTTGAGATTGGTGGAAATGTGCGTGCCAACCACCGCGATACCGATTCAAAGAGTTGGACTTCGAGTGAGACATTCATGCCGCAGTTGGGGCATAACCAGTTCAGTAATAGGCGAAGTAACAGTTTCGGCCGTTCTTCAAACTTCAATGCCGATTTGCGCTTAGAATGGAAACCCGATACGATGACTAATATCATATTCCGTCCCTCGGTCAGTTATTCGACATCGGACAACTGGTCACAAAGTGCTTCTGCCACATTCAGTGCCAATCCGTTCGATTATGTGGCAATGTATGAAAAAGCAGCCTATGGTGATGTCTTTGACGCACTGGACAGTGTTGCCATAAACAGCAGTTTGAATGAGTCCATGAGTACTAACGACAACTTCTCTACAAGAGGCAACTTGCAGATTAATCGTCGCCTTGCCAAACCCGGCCGCAATATTACTTTCCGCGGTAATTTTTCATACAGTGACAGCCGAAACAAGAATTTCTCAACTAATAGTGTTAAGTATTATCAGGCTGCAGCAGGCAGTAATGGATATGAGCGCAAGCGTTATTCTGCAACTCCATCGACAAACTGGTCATACGACTTGCGCTTGAGTTATACTGAACCTCTGATGAAGAACCTTTTCTTGCAACTGAACTATAGTTTCAGCAATAGTTACAACAGCAGTGACCGTTCTACATATATCTTTGATGAACTCACCGATTACATGATGACTCTTAACAACAATTATCTGTTGCCGGCTCTCCCGACAGATTATGAGCAGTACCGCAGTGATAGTTTGAGCCGTTATTCAACGTACCGTACCCAACGTCACGATGTGCAGTTGATGTTCCGTTATGTAACCGACAAGATGAACCTCAATGCAGGTGTCACGTATATGCCCCAACACACCGAAATGTCCTATCAATACTTCGGAATTGATACACTGCTTGCCCGTGATGTATACAATATTTCGCCGAATGTGCGTTTCCGCTACCGTTGGTCGAAGCAGACGAACCTTATTATCTATTATCGGGGAACTACAAGCCAGCCTTCGATGACTGATTTGCTCGACATTACCGATGATTCTGACCCGTTGAACATTACAAAGGGTAATCCGGGGCTTAAGCCTTCGTTCAGCAATAATGTGATGCTATCTTTCAATACATTTAATGTGGATGCGCAACGGGGTTTCAATGTATATGCCAATTTCAATAACACGCTTAACAGCATCAGCCGTAAGGCTACATATAATGAGGCTACCGGTGCAACAACTACACAACCCGACAATATCAACGGCAACTGGCGCATTTCGGGTGGTGTGGTGTTCAACTCGGCAATACCGGCAAACAAGAAGTTTACCTATTCGACACATACCGATGCAAACTTCAATAATAGCGTTTCGTATATAAGCATGAGCAGGCAGAGCAGCAGTGTCAAGAGCAAGGCAAAGACATTGAACCTGAGCGAGCGACTGATGTTCAATTACCGTTCCGACAACTTTGATGTGTCACTGAATGGATTTGTTAGATATTCTAACTCAAAGTCCAGTGTGCAGCCCGAAGATGAGATGAATGTATTTGATTTCTCTTATGGTCCCAGCATGAACTATACGCTGCCATGGTATAATATAAAGTTGTCCACAAACCTTTCGATGAGCAGCCGTAGAGGATACAGCGACCCTGAGGCAAATACAGATGAACTGCTATGGAATGCCCAATTGTCGGCAAGTTTCCTTGCAAGGAATGCTTTGACATTGTCGGTGCAGATTTATGATATTTTGCAGCAACAGAGCAATATAAGCCGCGTTGTGGACGCTCTTTCGCGCAGGGATACCGAGACCAATGCAATATACAATTACGTAATGTTTAACCTCTCATACAAGTTCAATAATACAGGCAAGGAATCTGCGAATAAGAGAGGTCGTGGAGATGGCTCACGTGGTTATGGTATGCCTGGCAGGGGAATGCCTCCAGGTGGTGGAATGAGGTTCTGACAATATGTTCCGTGAACGTTTATATTGCGAAAAAGAGGACGAAATCTGTTCTCTTTTTCGCAATATTGCTTATCTTCGCGCAAGAGTCAGAAAATCATGCTGTTCAAGGATTTCTCCATAATGGGCTGCCTATACTGGGTGTATCTGGTTGTGGCAATATCAGTGATGGTGAAAGTGGTTCTTAAGAACCGCTCCACTGTCAACACACTTGCATGGATGCTGGTTTTCATTTTCCTTCCGTTTCTTGGACTCTTGCTATACTTTTTCTTTGGTCGTGACACGCGCAGAGCAAAAATAATAAGCGGAAGGCTTTTGTCGCAATTGCAACAGAAAAATGGGTTGGGCGCTAATAACGATACCCAAGAGGAAATTGCACATGAATATATCCCGCTCAGGTCTTTTTTGGGCAATGCGGCCATGTCATCGCTTTTGCCGGCTTCCGAGGTTAAGGTAATAAACTCTACCAAAGAATTTGCGACATTGTTATGCAACGAGATTGATTCTGCTAAAGAGCATGTTCACTTGCAGTTCTACATCTTTGAGGATGATGAATTCGGGTGCATGGTGAGCGAGCATCTTATGGCAAAAGCAAAACAGGGTGTTGAGGTACGCGTGATGTATGACAGTGTGGGCTGTTTTAGTGTCACCAAAGAATTTTTCGAGAAGATGCGTTGTGCAGGGGTGTACGTTGAGTCGTTCATGAAGGTACGTTTCCCTCTGCTGACAAATAAAGTGAATTATCGCAATCATCGAAAGGTTGTGGTGATTGACGGTAAGGTTGGCTTTGTAGGCGGGTGCAATATTGCTGACAGGTACGTTAAAGGTGTAAAAAATGGTGTTTGGCGAGATACTATGCTTCTTGTGCGTGGTGCCGCTGCTTGTGGCTTGCAGACATCTTTCCTTGTTGACTGGTTCTTTGCGAACCGTACTTTTGTCAGCGGAAAGCGTTATTTCCCTAAACAGATTTCAGGAGACAATAGTGCTTTAGTCCAGGTTGTGCAGTCTAATCCGGTGGGTGAAACTCGTACTGTAATGACCGGAATGGTAAAGGCTTTATCTGTTGCCCGCAGTTATGTGTATCTGCAGACTCCGTATTTCATGCCTGACGATGTGTTCTTGCAGGCGCTGAAGGCTACTGCGCAGTCGGGGGTGGATGTCAGGCTGATGATTCCGGCACAATCTGACAGCCGGCTTGCGGGATATGCTTCCCGTTCCTATCTTGCTGAGGTGATGCGAGCGGGAGTAAAAGTATATCTTTATGAAGGAGGTTTCCTGCACTGCAAGACGTTTGTAAGCGATGATTATCTTTCGTCTGTGGGCTCGGTAAATCTCGATTTCCGCAGTTTCTACTATAATTTTGAGGTTTCAGCCTTTGTGTATGGTAAAGAGGTTGCGCAAAGGCTTAAGGATGACTTCGCTGAGGATGCAAAATCGTGCAGGCTTCTAACGCTCAATGGCTTCATTGCTGAGCGCTCTTTCATTGAACGCTGTAAGGAATCTGTGGCGCGCCTATTCTCTCCTTTGCTGTAATTGATTCATTATTGCTGTGCGCTTTTGCTGAAGAATGTGAAGTTTACGCTGCCGTATGCTACATGCCTCATGAAATTGGGGTGTTCTGTGAAGCTGTAATCCTTTCCATGCTCAAACACAAGTATTCCATCTTCACAGAGCATGTTGCTGGCGAGTATCAGTTCCGGTATCTCCTTCAGTTCCTTCAGTGCGTATGGTGGGTCGGCAAAAATTAGGCGGTAATTGCTGCTGCAACGGCGTATGAAACGGAAAACGTCGTCTCGTATTATGCGCCAGTTGCTGTCTTGCAGAGTGCCGGCGCATTTCTTCAGGTGGGCAAAGTGCAACGAGTCCATTTCAACCGATGTCACTTCTTTGCAGCCTCTTGAAAGAAGTTCCAGGCTGATGCTGCCTGTGCCCGAAAATAGGTCGAGTGCTGTTGTTTCCTCAAAATCAATGATGTTGTTGAGAATATTGAATAGGTTCTCTTTGGCAAAGTCGGTTGTCGGCCTTGCTTTGAAATTGCGTGGCACATCAAAATGACGGCCTTTGTATTTACCGCTGATTACTCGCATAGTATTAACGCCTGTAGGTCAAATGGTATCTCTTTCAGTCTGTTCAGCAAACTCGCACGGAATTGCTCGCTGGGGTTTACTCGTTTCAGATTCTTTATGAAACGTGAAATAAATAGTTGTGACTCTTCTATCTGCTTGTCACCGCATAGGTAAAGTGTATCATCGGTCTGTGAGAACCCCTGCTCGTTCCAAATGCTGAGCAGATAAAACAGATGATTCTCGCCTCCATTGTTCCTGAAACAGCCTGAGACTCCGATTTTGCCTTCTTTCACGGGGATGAATAGCAAAAGACCTTTGTGCATGTATGCGAACATGTAGTTCTCCTCTGGAATGTTGCTTTGTGTGATGTATCCCATAAGTATACTTGCCGGGGTATAGTATGTAACATCTCCAAGGCTTTGCAGAATGTCGTATATGCCTCTTTCTACAGCAAAAATCATTGTCATCCCCTGGACTGTGAGCCTGTTTGACATTATTTCTACATTAATGTCGCTTTTGGGGAAACAACTGCGGTAGAATTGCTTATAGTCCTGTCTGTTGTCAAATTCTGCAGGGATAGCGGTGTATTCGGCTGTCTCTATTATGGCTTTGATTTCCCACTCTGTTCCGCTTGTTATGAGTTTGCATCCCTCTATGGCTCTTTTAAGGTTGACCTCAAGACTGGTATCCTCGTCAATGGGGCTGAAAGTGTACTGCAGGGAACCGGGGGTGTCCTTTTTATAGGTGCAAAAACAAAATCCATTCGTACTGATACGAATGGATAATGTTTTTTTTGTTGTGTTATCCATGTTCATGGAATTATTCCCAGTTTCCTATGTTTTTGTTAGGAACTCTCTTGTCACCAATCTTTAAACAGGGGATTACATCAAAAATCTCTTTGCCGTTGGTGTCACGCAATGTGTTGCCCTCAGCATCCTTGTGGTACTCTTTTCTTACAGGACGGTTGTTTTTCTTCACGTCAAGAAGATAGTTGTCGAGTTCTTGCTGATTAATTCCATCAAGATAGATTCTTGTATCTGCATAAGCTTCAAAAAGGGCACCGGTACCTGTTCTGCCGTTTGACTCCATAACAAACATCTCGCCATCACCGAATGGAACGAACTGGAGAGAATCGGCTGAGAAGTTGGGCTTCTTGAACAATGTGTCAACAATGTTAATCCATGTTGTGTCACGGTTGAACTCCTTGAGTGAAAGTGTCTGGTGCGGACTCTTCTTCTTCTCTATTTCATCAAAAGTTTTCCAGTCGTTTGTTTCGTTTGCCTTGGCAAAGATTGTCAGGAAAACTGAATCGGCCTGATTTGTTGTGAGGTTGTGGAGTTCTTCAAGCTGTTCGCTTTTTCTCTTTTTCTTGTTGTCCTTCTTGATGCTCTCGTTTACATAGTTCAGAAGATAAGCCTGCTGCTCATCGCTGAGCTCATAAGTCTTCTTTACAATACCCATACGACCGTTCTTTACAAAGTCGATAAGGGTCTCGAAATCATCGGCATATCTGTTGTTCTGAGAATAGTACTCCTCTTGTGCCTTCTTGATGTCTACAAGGCGCTCAATAACAAATTTTTCTCTGCCTTCTCTTGCACTTTTGAAGTTGATGGGGTTAAGGATGCTGTATACGCAAATGTAAATTAACCCGGCAATTACAATAAGCAAAATAGCCGATAGGGTGATTTTTTGTACATTTTTCATTGCTATGTATTTTTTTATTATGTATTTTCGTGTCGCAAAAATAAGAAATAAAAACGAAAATACGTTTTTATATACATATTTTTATTGGTAAAAGTGATAAATAAGTATTTAACATCACAAATTAAATCAAATTTTCCTTTCAATCCAACTGCTCAACAGGAAAATTCCTTAGAAAAAATATCGGATTTTATACTTTCTGCCGATGATAGAAAGGTCTTTCTGCTTTGTGGCTATGCGGGGACGGGCAAGACTACACTTGTGTCGGCTCTTGTGAAGACCATGGCCCAACTTGAACGGCAGTGTGTGCTGTTGGCACCTACAGGCAGGGCTGCAAAAGTGTTTTCATCCTATTCGGGAAAGGCTGCATTTACAATACACAAATGGATATATAGACAGAAATCGATACTTGACGGCTCGCAGTTCATGCTGATGGAAAACAGGGCTGTGAATACCCTGTTTATTGTAGACGAGGCCTCAATGATTGCAAATGAGGGCGGCTCTAATTTCGGTACGGGTGCATTGCTTGATGACCTTATCGAGTTTGTGTACTCGGGACGTGGTTGTTCTATGATGCTTTTAGGCGATACGGCGCAGTTGCCGCCTGTGGGTGAATTGCTTTCTCCGGCTCTTTCGGCCGAATATCTGCGTTCCATGTTCCTCACGGTTGATGAGGTTGAACTGACACAGGTCATGCGTCAACTCGACGGCTCTGGAATTCTTTTTAACGCAACAATGTTGCGTGACATTATACGAAGTGGTCGAAATGGTTTCCTCCCGAATGTCAAATTACAGGGTTTTGCCGATGTCTGTTCTGTCTCGGGCGATGAACTGATAGAGGCTATTGAGGGGAGTTACTCTTCTGTGGGTGTTGAGGACACCATAGTGCTGTGCCGCTCCAATAAACGTGCGAATGTGTATAATGAGGGGATACGCCGCCGTATCCTTTATCGTGAGGAGGAACTTAACAGGGGGGATATGCTTATGGTTGTGAAGAACAATTATTATTGGCGCGAGGTGCTTGCCAAAGAAGACAAGAGCCTGCTCGATAAGATTGAATTCATTGCAAATGGCGATGCTGCGGAAATCCTGCGGGTGGGTGCTGCTGAGGAAATGTACGGCTTCAGGTTTGCTGAGGTTACCCTATCTTTTGTGGATTATGAGGATTGCGAACTTGATGTGATGATTATGCTTGATACATTGCATAGCGAATCCCCTTCGCTCACGCGTGAGGAAAATGAACGCCTTTTTGCTGCTGTTTGGGAGGATTATCCCGAAATTCGTTCAAAGCGTAAACGTATGGAAGAAATCCGCAAGAATCCCTATTATAATGCCTTGCAGGTGAAGTATGGATATGCGGTCACATGTCACAAGGCACAGGGCGGTCAATGGAGACATGTTTTTCTTGACCAAGGATATGTGACCAATGAGATGATGACTGCCGATTATTACCGTTGGCTATATACGGCATTTACACGCGCGAGTGAAAAACTGTATCTTGTCAATTGGGCACGTTGAGTGTGATGACAATATTTTCTCCGCTTATGTTGCCGGTGTAATGAAACGTTACCGTGCCCTCTAATTCTCCTAATTGTTTGAAGAAATCATTGCCGATGACTATCTGTTTTAATTCTTCCTTGTGACCTTCAATAAGAAGTTCCTCTGTCTCTTTCAATGATTCTATTGAAATTGTTTTTTCATCAAGGGTGTAATAGTAGGTGAGATTGTCGTCCTTGAATTCGCAACCCTCGCATACGATTCCTGTGTCTATTATCTTTCCTTTCAGTGTCAGGTTTGCTATCTTGGACCCTAATGCCAACTGTTTGCGGGTTGCTTCTTTCTTCAGTTCTCCGCATGCGGTGAGCATAAGGATTGATACAATGATTAACAATGTCTTTCTCATGGATATGAGGTTTTTTTTATTAGTATTCAATGATTTTTGCTTATTGTGGATAAAAAACAATGGCCCGGCTCTTATTCCGTCATTCTATTGTTTGCGCGACGGATAGGAACCGGGCTATAATATGTTATTGTATGGGCATGTTACCCAATAATCTCAAAGACTTTGTTGATTGCTGCTTTCAAGCCTTCGGGGTTCTTGCCACCAGCCTGGGCGAAGTGGGCCTGTCCGCCGCCGCCGCCTTGCATCTCGCGTGCTGCCTGTCCGACAATCTTGCCTGCATTGATGCCGCGCTCAACAAGGTCGTTGCTGGCAGAAATGGTCAGTTGCGGCTTTTCGTTATAAATGCTGCCGACTACAACAAACAGGTTCTCGGGTTGCTCTTGGCGTAGCATGAACACGATGTCCTTGACCGTTGCCGGGGCTGCAGGCAATACTGCGCTTATGTAACGCATGCCGCCTTTTTCCTTTATCTCCTTGAGCAATTCGTTCTTCATCATAGCTGCCTTTTCTTTTGTGTATTCCTCAATTTCTTTCTTGAGTTCGGCATTCTCGGCTATTGATTTTGCAATTGTTGCCTTGAGGTTGGGCACATTGTTGAAGAGTGCATGAATCTCTTTCATCAAGGTCTGCAATTTGTATAGATGGTTCTCCAATGCCTCACCGGTTATTGCTTCAATGCGGCGCACTCCTGCTGCAACGGAACTCTCGCTTATAATTCTTACCATCCCGATGTTGCCGGTTGATGCCACGTGTGTACCGCCGCAGAATTCTATTGAGGAACCGAATTGCACTACACGTACATGGTCGCCGTATTTTTCACCGAACAGGGCAATGGCACCAAGTTTCTTGGCTTCCTCAATGGGGATGTTGCGGTGGTCGGTAAGGGGGATGTTCTCACGTATGCGAGCGTTGACGATGCGCTCAACCTGCTCAATCTCCTCGTCTGTTACCTTCTGGAAATGTGAGAAGTCAAAACGTATTGAGTCGGGTGTTACAAGCGAGCCTTTCTGCTCGACATGTGTGCCAAGAACCTGACGCAGAGCCTGGTCAAGCAGGTGAGTACATGAGTGGTTGGCTGCACATGCTGCACGTTTGCTCTTGTTGACCTCTGCGCTGAACGTTGCAGAAGGGTCTGACGGGAGTTGCTTTGTTATGTGTATCGGGAGGTTGTTCTCCTTTTTTGTGTCAATAATCTCAATTCGCTCGTCGCCGTAAACAAGGTAACCGGTGTCGCCTACCTGACCTCCGCTCTCTGCATAGAATGGTGTGTCCTTAAGCACAATCTGGTAGAGTGTCTGGTTTTTCTGTTTGGTCTGGCGGTAACGCAGAATTGTTGTGTTGTACTCGGTGTTGTCATAACCTACAAATGTGCTCTCACCTTCGTTTACGGTAACCCAGTCACCGTTCTCAACTGCAGCCGCATTGCGTGCACGGGTTTTCTGCTTGAGCATCTCTTCGTCGAACTGTGCCATGTTTGCTTCGAGCCCGTTCTCGCGCAGAATGAGCTGTGTGAGGTCAATGGGGAATCCGTATGTGTCGTACAAAGTGAAAGCCTCTACGCCGCTGATTTCGCTCTTGCCTGCATTTTTTGTTGCTGACATAATCTTGTCAAGCATCTGTATGCCTGTGGCAAGGGTGCGAAGGAATGATTCTTCTTCCTCCTTGATGACTTTTGTGACAAGTTCCTGCTGTTGCTTCAGTTCAGGGTATGCATCGCCCATGTTCTCAATAAGCGTAGGAACAAGTTTGTACATGAATGCCTGCTTTTGCTCAAGGAATGTGTAACCGTAGCGTACTGCACGGCGAAGAATGCGGCGAATTACGTAACCGGCCTTTGCATTCGAGGGCAACTGGCCGTCTGTGATTGAGAATGAAATTGTGCGTATGTGGTCAGCAATAACACGCATCGCTATATCGGTCTGCTCGTTGTCGCCGTACTTCTTGCCCGAAATATCGCCGATACTCTTGATTATTGGCTGGAACACGTCGGTGTCGTAATTTGAGCGCTTGCCCTGAAGTGCCATACATAGACGCTCAAAGCCCATGCCGGTGTCAATAACCTTTGCAGGGAGTTCTTCAAGATGACCGTCGGCCATGCGGTTGTACTGCATGAATACAAGGTTCCATATCTCAATGACTTGGGGATGTGAACCGTTTACAAGGTCGCGACCGGGCACTGCTGCACGCTCTTCGTCGTTGCGCAGGTCAACATGTATCTCGCTACAAGGGCCGCATGGTCCTGTGTCACCCATCTCCCAAAAGTTGTCTTTGAGGTTGCCGTTAAGAATTCTTTCGGCGGGAAGATGTTTCTCCCATATTGCCGCGGCTTCATTGTCGCGCCCGAGGTTTTCGCTTTCAGCGCCCTCGAATACTGTAACATAAAGGCGGTTCGGGTCAATCTTGACAACTTCTGTCAAGAATTCCCAAGCCCAATCAATGGCTTCCTGTTTGAAATAGTCGCCGAAAGACCAGTTGCCGAGCATCTCGAACATCGTATGGTGATATGTGTCGTGTCCAACTTCTTCAAGGTCATTGTGCTTTCCGCTGACTCTAAGGCACTTCTGCGAGTCGGCTACGCGCTTGCTCTTTGCTGGAGCGTTGCCCAAAATGATATCCTTGAACTGGTTCATGCCTGCGTTGGTGAACATTAGTGTGGGGTCGTCCTTGACAACCATTGGCGCAGAGGGTACAATGAGGTGACCCTTCTGCTCGAAGAACTTCTTGAAAGACTCTCTAATCTCTTTTGAGGTGAGCATATTGTTATGGTTTTATATACTGTTAATGTTTTTTTTGCGCAATAGCGGGAACCTTGTGTTGCGGGTCTCCTTCTTGCGCAAGCGCAAAATTACAATTTTTTTACGAAAAACGTTGTAATAAGAGCGTATAAATCATGCGGTAGATGTTTTTTCTTTATAATGGCTTTCAATTTGTTACTGCAAGTTAAAAGGGCCTTGCAGTATTTGTATTTTTTTTATGTTTTATTATCTTTGCAGATGTTCGCAGGCGATGCTTTTGTTGCCTTCTGTTTTACAATGGGAAAAAGAAAGGTCTATTACATATTTAATCCGGATACCAGAACCTATGACCGTGTCTATCCGAACTTTGCCCAAAAGTTCCTGACACTTGTGAGGCGTGGTGTTTACTACATAATCTTTGGTGGCCTCTCTTTTCTGCTTTTTTCCCTTGCTCTTGATAAATCCGGAGCGGAGGAGTATCAGCATGAGAACTCGCTGCTCCTTGCTCAGTATCAAGTTCTTTCTGAGCGTCTTGACCGTGCATTGCTTGTTCAACAGGATATCCAGCAGCGCGATGACAACCTTTACCGTGTGATGCTTGATGCAGAGCCTGTCTCTTCGGCTGTTCGCAGTGCTGGCTATGCCGGGACGAACCGATATGACGAACTCTTGAAGATGGATAACTCGGAACTGCTTGTGGAAACCACGCAGAAACTGGACTTCCTTGAGAAGCAACTTTATCTGCAGATAAAATCTTTTGATGAGATTGTTACCCTTAATGCCGAAGCAGAGGACCGTATACATCATATACCCTCAATTCAGCCGATTGCCAACCGCGATCTCAAGCGTACCGCATCAGGTTATGGATATCGTATAGACCCTATATACAATATACGTACATTCCACAAGGGTATGGATTTCTCCTGTGACAAGAAGACTCCGGTGTATGCCACTGCCGACGGCGTTGTGGAGAGTGCCAAATGGCAAAGCGGTTACGGTTATACTATTGTCATTGACCACGGCTATGGCTACAAGACTCTCTATGCTCATCTGCTTGACAAGAAGTTCCTTGTGAAAAGAGGACAGAAGGTTGTGCGTGGCGAGCAGATTGCCTTAAGTGGTAATTCCGGCAAGAGTACCGGTCCTCACCTCCATTATGAAGTGATATTCAAAGGGCAGCACATGAACCCTGTTAATTATTATTTTATGGATCTTGACGCTGACGGTTACGACCAGATGTTGCAGATGGCGGAGAACCATGGAAAAATCTACGATTGATATGGCACTGAACAAAAATAAAGACCTGAAAATGTATTACTCCATTAAGGAGGTGGCTGCAGAACTTTCTGTCACAGAGACAACTTTGCGTTATTGGGAGAGCGTCTTTCCACAAGTTTCTCCTTATAAAGGGAGTAATGGAGTACGCCGTTATACAAAGGATGATATAAAGACTCTTCGTACAATATATCATCTTGTGAAGGAGCGTGGACTCACGCTTTCGGGCGCAAAGAAGCAGTTCAAGGCCGGTGGTCCAAAAGAGTCTGCCGAAAATGTGAGTGAGGTTATTGACCGTCTGAAAGCGGTGCGTGAAGAGTTGCTTGGCATAAAAGAGCAGTTGAATTCTTTGTAATATGCAGATTTATTCGGTTTTAACTCGTTGCAGCAATAACAGAAAACGTCGGAACATGCGTTCCGACGTTTTCTGTTGTATGGTATGTACTCCGATTAGAAGTGCTTGTATACTCTGTTCTCCTTAGGATAAATCTTGTCGAGAGTATTGGCTACAGCATTTGTCATGTAGAATCTGTTGTACAATGTCTCAATCTGCTGTTTCTCTGTTGCAGCATCAAATGTGCCGTTCTTGCTATCTTTTGCAGTTACTTCAACTACATAAACACCGTTTATGCCCTTGAATGGAGCGCTTGTCTCGCCTACATTTGTCTTTGCAGCCACGGCGCTTACCGCAATCTCATCCTGCATTGTAGAAGAAACGCTTGCTGGTTTATTGAATTCCACTCTGTCAACAGTGTATGTGGAGATTTTCGGATTGCTCTTGAGGTCATTGTAACTCTTGTCCTTCATCTCTGCGATAGCATTCTCGGTAGCCTTGTCGCTCTTGACCATATTTTCGATGTATGTCTGTACTGTGTAGCCTGGAGCCAACTCTGCTGTGAGAGGCTTGTCACCCTTTTCGTTGATGTTCTCAAGAGCGATAACCATGAAGCAGTCCTCGTTGCCGCATTTCTTAACGCCGGAAATCTGGCCTACATTTGTTTCCTTGTCAAAAATCCAATCGATGAATTCCGATGTCTTTGGAGTTCCTGCAATGAGTGTTGAATCGGTTGTTATAGCCCTCTGTGAACGTACCCAATATTGTGCATCCTCGGCTGCGTTCTTTTCGAGTTCTGCAAGGTCCTTGCTCTTGCCTACGAACTTGCAAAGATTCTCATACTCTCTGTTGTATGTCTCGTTGCTGAATACCTTTTCGCGGCGGATTACAATAGCGTGGTATGCATCGGTTTTGCCCTCTTTGCTGATGAGTTGGAAAAGCATCTTTCCGTTGAAACCCTGAACGTTGATGTCGGTTGAGAGGTACTTGCCGACAGGTGCATTGTATATATCCTTTTGGCTCTCAATGTCGTCAACAACGCTGAATACCTCATTTGCATTAGATGTGTGTATTGTCAATGAGTCGAATGAGGCTCTGTAGTTGCTTGCAACTGCCTTGAAGTCTGCTCCGTTGTTCAGTATGTTGATAAGGCTGTCAACAGCAGCATTTACATCAACATTGCTGCCGTCTGCGGCGATTTCTGCTACTGTGATTGCGCGAATCATGAATGATTCCGGTACTTCTGCTTTTTCAATGTTCTTGTAAACGTCATATGTCTTGATGAGTCTCTTTCTGTCCTGTGAATATGTTGTATTGTCTACAGGGCCAAGAACCTCGTTTGTATCCAATGTGTCAATTGCTTTTGCCAAAGATGGGTCAAGAAGTTCTTTTGTCAAGAACATGTTTATATATGGATATGTTGTGCGTGAAATGCGTGCAAGTCTTTGGTAGTTGTCATATCCGTTCTTGAGTGTGTCGGCATACTTTGTCATGTCCTCCTTGAGGTCTGCAAGGTCTTTTTCGCTTGGCTCAACAGTCTTGAGAATGTATTTGATGTCACGTGATTCGTGCTGGTTTGTCAATATTGCATTGCTGTTGAGGTTTTCCTTGTAACTCTTCTTTACCTCGTCTTCTGTAACAGGGATGCTGTCAGAATCCATTCTGTTGAAGGGGTAGAGAGCGACATTTACAGTATGGGTGTTGTTGTTGAGGTCAAAGTTCTTCTGTGCTACAGCGGGGTTTGCGATTGTTGCATCTGCAGCAATTGTATTTATCTTGTTGCTGATTATGTCCAAAACAACGCCTCTCTCAAGGAACTTCCAACTGTTGTAGAGCATTGCAACCGGACCCTCAATCTGTCCCATGGCAGCCTGTTCCTGATAAGCCTCGGTCAACTGTGTAAGGTAATCAAGGTTGAGTTTTCTGCCATTGTGGAATGGGCTCTGTGACTGTGCGAACTGTGCGAAGAAATCGCTCTTGCCGTTTACAAGTACATGGTTTACTTCCTCTGCAGTAACGGTTATGCCGAGTTTGGCTGCGTAGTCATTGTAGAGCGCGCTGTTTGAAAGGATGCTCCAGATGTATGACTGGCGTGCTTCTTCCGGAATCTCAAGCCCGGTAACGTTGCACAGGCAATCGAATTCATTGTATGCCTCCTGAAAATCCATTACATTGATATCCTTGTCACCGACTGTGCCGACAGAGGTGTCAATGCTATGTGTGTCAAACAGTTTTACCGCATCGCCGGCAATGAATGCAAGCAATGCAAGACCCACAAAGATAACCAAAAGCGGGCCCATGTTGCGTAGTTTTTGTAATGTAGCCATAAATGTTATATTTTTTGTTTTGTTTTTTTGCATTAAACTTCGCAAAGTTAGTAAAATGCTTTGAATTATTTGTATAAATGGTCAAAAAGTTGCAATAAAAAAATGAATCTGAGTGGAATTTGTATTCAATTTCCGTTGGCCTTGAACTGCTCTTTCAACTCATTTCCACAAAAAAAGAGGCTTGAGCCTCTTTTTTTGTGGAAATGTCCATTGTATTGTTTTTGCTTAACGTGCTTCGCTCTTCACTGTCAGTTTTACCAACTCGATTTTTGTGTTCCTCAATTTGGTTGCTTGAATACGGAACTTGCCAATCTTGATGTTCTCGTTAAGTTGCGGGAAACGTTGCAGATGCACCAGTATGTAGCCGCTCAATGTCTGGTAATCGTCCGATTCGGGAATGTCAAGGCCGAACATTTCGTTTATGTGCTCAATCTCCAGTCTGCCCGACAGCAAGTACTCGTTCTCGCCAGTCTGTTTTGCCATAAGGTTCTGGTTGTCATGCTCATCTTCAATCTCGCCAATGATTTCTTCAAGAAGGTCCTCAAGCGAAACTATGCCCGACGTGCCGCCGAACTCGTCCACGACAACAGCCAGCGACTTCTTCTGCTGCATTAGGGTGCGCATCAGTTTCTGTGCCGACAATGTCTCGGGGACATACGGCATTTTGCATATTTTCTGTTGCCACTTGTTTCCCAGGCGGAACAGTTCAGATGAGTGTATGTATCCGATGATGTTGTCAATATTGTCCTTGAATACTACGACTTTTGAGTGTCCCGATTCGGTGAATATTGATTTTAGTTCCTCAAGCGGGGTATTCAATTCAACAGCGTCAATCTCGGTACGTGGAACAAAACAGTCCCTGACCTTGATGTTTGAGAAATCCAATGCATTCTGGAAAATCCTCACATCGTTATCTATTTCCTCCTTTTCCTGTACATTCTCCAAGGATGCTTGGATGAGATTGTTCAGTTCGGTTTTTGTGAATGTGGTATCACGTACTTCGTCCTTAATTCTCACGTTGAATATACGCAATAGCATGCAGGAACAGAATGTAGTGAATTTAGAGAACGGGTACAGGATTATATATATCGGGTATGTGATGGCTGCAAATCGTTTGAGAGCGCTGTTAGGGTCAATCCTGAACAGGGCTTTCGGTACAAATTCGCCGGTAAATATTATTACAATCGTTGAAATTATAGTCTCGAGCAGAAGGCGTACAGATTCGTTGTCACTCAATCCCGAAAGGATTGTGCTGTTGAGAATCTTTGCCATCAGTATACCGTAGATTACGAGCACGATATTGTTTCCGACAAGCAACGTTGATATGAAATTATTGCTGTTCGAATAGAATTTGCTTATCACTCTTGATGTGATTGAACGTTCGCTGTTGTCAATGCCATGCAATAGTTTGTTCGATGACACGAAAGCAATTTCCATGCCCGAAAAGAGCGCGGAGAAAAGTATTACTACTATAAGTAACAGTACGTTGGTTATCATTTCGTTACTCATCCTTGATTGTGTAAATGCCTTTAGTGTTCTTTATCTCCCAAAGAGTCATGCTTTGGTTCGAAGAAAAACCGATTCCTTCGGTTATCTGGTCTTCTTGCTCGATTTTGATATATGCGTCAGAATATATCTTTTCTTTTCCCTGGTCCCAGTACATCAGGTCGGTGAAGAAGCGCTCGTTCTTAGGATTTCTGATGTCGACATTGCCAATGAGTTTCCATAGTTTCTGCTCGTTGTAATAGTATGCCGTGTCGCATTCTATTGTGGCTTCCACGTTCATGTCATAATCATACTTTTCCAAGTATACTCCTTTCTCAAATGCCCAGTAGGGTGGAGTGCGCTTGTCAAAGATGAGCCACTCTTCGGTGTCTATCTTGTAACTTATGCGCCCGGAATCGCTTATTACCGTGCTCACTCCGTATGTACTCATTACAGCAAGCGAATCGCGATTGTCAATTGCAATTCCGCTTACCTGCTTGTCGCTGCATGAGATAACGAAAAGCGGTACAACAACCGCAAATATAGCGATTGTTGTACCCATAGACTTTATGCTTTGTTTAACGGATTTTTGTGCTTTCATTAATCCAACCGCCAATGTTGATGACAGCACCAGCTTCGTAGCCTCTCATGAAGAGGTCCTCAATCTTTGGTACGTGCTGCTTGTATATCTCAAACAGTTTGTCTGCCTCTCTCTTTACAGAGGGGTCTACAGCCTTTGCACGGTCAAGACGGTCAAGGCATGCATAGTATGTACATGCATTCATGAGGTCGTCATCGCTCCATTTGTTGGCTGTTCCGTAGCACTGTGCGATAAGGATATGCGGCTGACCATACTTTGAGTTGAAGCCGAGGGCCTTGTTTGCGTAACTGCGTGCCTTGGCATAGTTCTTGAGGCTGAATTGTATCAGACCTACCTTGTAGCAAAGCTCAGCCTTGGTTGTGATAGATGTCTCAAGTTCAATGGCCTGGTCAAAGAACTCAAGTGCCTTGTCTATCTCGCCTTTCTTGTAGTAGCGATAACCGCAACCCATGGCGGCCTTTGCAGTTGGTTCAATTGCAAGTGCATACTCGGAAGCTGTAAGGTAGGTGTCCGATTCAGTGCACTTAAGCATGCTCATCACGGATATAACCTTGTTAAGGTACTCGATGTTGTCCTTGTTCGCTTCAAGTGTGGGGCCGTAGATATTGCCCAAGTCCTCGCAAGATGCAGCACCACTGTTGATGAAGTATGCATCGATGTTGCTCTTTGAGATACGTGAAGCATCAATCATCTTGCCATATCCAATTGCGTTCAGGCTGTCTCTTGGGTTGCCCTCCTCGCGGTATCTTGCCTCGCTGCGTTCGATGTTGTCGTGGTACTTGTCAAGAACCTCCACAATGTATACCGATGCGTTAAGATAGTCCTCAAGAATCTGCTCGCCATGGCTCTTGTCCTGCTTGTATTTGAGTGCAGAGTATTTCATGAAACGCTCTGTAATTGTGTACTCAGACAGGCCCTTCTCCATTTCAACAACCTTTGCGAGCATGTTGTATACTGTGTCAACAGGGGCATTCTTGTAGTACTGCATGTATGTCATGGCTCTCTTGCCAAGCAACTGTCCTGCCGAAAGTTTAGTCTTTGTAATCTGCTGAAGCTTGTCCACATACTTTATCTGCTGGTCATATACGCCCAAAAGTTCCTGGATGTATGCTTCTTTTTTTGCGGGGTCACTCTCCTTGCCGATGAGTGCGGTCAGAATCTTGATACCGTTTGTATAAGTGTCTACACGTGCAACAGGAAACTCTGTGAATATGGTCTTCCATGATTCGTATGCTGTTGCATAGTCTTTGTTGTTCAGGTTTACGTTGGTAATTGTGATGGTGTTGATACATCTCATGCTGTCCTCAGGTGTAGGACCGAAACGGAACTCGTTTGTGACACCGTTCTGTGCGCTTGCACTTGCAGTTGCGAGTACAAGAAGCGCAAAAAATAGTTTCTTCATCATTTCTTTCTTTACTTATAATTTTGTCATTTGTTTATCTTACCTTCATTTTCGAGAACCAATTTTCATTGAAAGTTATTCCAATGTTGATTCTGAAATAGTTCTCTGCAATCATGCCCGAAGATTTTGGCTCCATGTGTATGTATTGTCCTGATATGTGCAACGTTGCATGGCTGCCACGATTGTTGTTGTTGTAGAATGGGAGTGATATGCCGGCGCTTACTCCGTATTCTTCGCATCCCTTCTTTCCGTCATACTCTGTATATGGCTGTGCATAGTATGCTCCTGCTCTGTATGTTATCATCTTGAAGATGTTGTTCGAAAGTCTGTTCGGGGCATATTCTGCGCCAATAGATATTTTGCTTCTGTCAACACCCTTGTCCAACCCGAAGAAAGACGAAGTACCCCATTGTTGCAGAGTGTAGTCGGCTCCGAATTTCCATTTGTTGTCATAAGTGTATGCAAATCCCAGTCCGAATGTGTGCGGCAACTTGAATCCCTCCTTGATATCCTTGGTCGCAGTGGAGTCTGTAGTCACTTCTGTTATGGTAGCATCTGCATTCAGGTCATGCCCGAGTGAATATGTTGCGCCCAAAACAAGTTCATTTTTTTTGCCGAAGTTTCTTGCATACTGTAAACCGAAGTCAAGTTTGTAACTCTTCAGCGAGGCATTGTATGTCTTGGTGCGGTCGGTGCTGTTTGCAAAGTCAATGCCGACATTGTGTGTTATGTCGCCGTAGATATATGACCCCATGATACCTACCGATAGGCTTTCAAGCGGTTTCCAACCGAGGCCGATATATGGCTGGTAAATTCCTCCAGTGCCGCTGTAGTTGTCGACGCTGGCTTCATTAGTGCCTTTGTTCGAATATGTGCTGAACGAGTAGCCGACAGTCGAGTAGGGTAGAAAACCGGCCGACAGGCCCAGGTTCTTGCATACTCTGAACTGTATTGCGATGTAGTCAAAACTGCCGTTCTTGGCATTTATGCTCTTGCCGTTCTCCTTGAAGTTGACATTCTGCAGTGATAATCCCGCTTCAAAAAGCATTGTCAGGGTGTCGGCCTGTGAGAATGATGCCGGGTTCAGTATGTTTATGTATTTATGGCTTCGCAGTCCGTATCCAAGGCCGCCCATCTGTCTGTTGATGCCCAGACTTTGGTCCGACAACAATCCGACTCCGTAGCGGGAGTATGGAGAATTGCTGCCATTGTCCGCGTGCGAACATGTTACGGCAAGCACAATAACTATAAACAGTAATATCCTTTTATTCATTGTCGTAGTCTTGTAAAATCCTATTCAGTCCTTTCGCAACTAAATATTTGTCTGCAAAGATGCGATTTTTTATGTTATTTTTCAACGATTTTTCATCTCCTCCCGTTAAAAAAACCAAAACATCGCCATATTTTTCTTTAAATTCGTCAATATAACCGTCAATCTCGTGACAGATGCCTCTAATCACACCGCTTCTTATTGCGCTCTCTGTGTCATGCCCAAGGGCAGGAATCTCACCCTCCTTTTCAACCAGCGGTAGCCTGTCTGTATAGTCATGCAATGCCATAAGGCGCATTTTTATTCCTGGAGCAATATTGCCGCCCTTGTAATTGCCGTTCTTGTCTACAAAGTCAATTGTTATGGCACTTCCGCAGTCAATAATCAGCATGTTATGCTCCGGGGCTTCACACCATGCGCCGGTTGCCGCTGCCAGCCTGTCGCTTCCAAGGGTGTGTGGGGTGCGGTAATCTATTTTCAAAGGCGTAGGTGTTCCGCTGTCAAGCCATAAGACCGGGCAACCGATGGCTTTGAAACACTCTTTGGCTTCATCTTCAAGGTCGATAACTGATGATACGATAATCTTTTCAATCCCGAATTCCTTGTTCCATTCATCAAGAATCCCATACGCGCCATTTGCCCTTCGTGAGTGCAGTACAATCTGTTCCCCGTTGAAGAGATAATATTTGGCACTGTTGTTTCCTATGTCTACGATTAGGTTCAAAACCGAAAAATGAAAATTTTTGCAAAGATACTGTAATTTACCCTTTTTACAAAAATATGTGCCCAGTTTGTTGTTGTCTTGTGCAGTATTTGTGCATTTTGCATGCGATACTTTATATTTGTCCGGCCGATGAATGTACTTCGGTTCTTTGTTGCTTAAAATGGAAATTGTATATTTGCAGTAGATTTACATTTGTTTAAAATTCAATGTTCTATTGTGAAAAGAATATTTTCCCTGTTGCTTTTTAGTGTGATGTCTGTTACGGCCCTGTGGGCTGGTAACGCACGTTTCAGTTTGCTCACATGCTCGCCCGGCGACGAGGCATATTCCCTTTTTGGGCACACAGCCTTGCGTTATGTAAATGATGAAAAAGGTGTTGAAAAGATATACAATTACGGTTATTTTGATTTCGATACCCCAAATTTCATGTGGCGTTTCATTTTGGGCGAGACCGATTATATGGTGGGTGCAACAACATACAGGTCGTTCCTGTACGAATATCAGTTGCGTGGTTCATCGGTTACCGAGCAACTTCTTGACCTTACTCCCCAGCAGGTAAGCAGGCTTTATTCGTTGCTTGAGGAGAACTGCAAACCCGAAAACCGGGTCTACCGCTACAACTATTTCTATGCGAACTGCACAACTATGGCTCGCGACAAGGTGCTCGAGGCTCTTGGCGATGGGTACCGTGTAGAATACGAATGTGATACAGCGGTGTCTCTGCCTACATTCCGCGAAAGCCTGTCGGCAGCGACACTGGCTCATCCCTGGTACTCTTTCGGAATAAATCTTCTCATGGGTTCCGATGTTGACTACAGTGCAACGCTCGAGGAACTGCAATTTGTTCCAGCAAACCTGATGAATGACCTTGACAAGGCATACGTTGTAGATGCAAGTGGCAACAGAGTCCCTTTGGTAAAGGCTGTAAATGTGCTTGTCAAGGAGAACCGTCCGCCGATGGCACACAGCAACTTCACTCCATTCAATGTCTCATTGCTACTGTTGGTCTTTACCTTTATCGTGCAGTTGTGCGAAATCCGCAAGAAAAAATTCTTTTGGGGGTTCGATGTGCTTTTGATGTCGCTTCAGGGTGCCGCCGGTTGTCTTCTGTTGTTCATGGCGCTCTTTTCGGAGCATCCGGCAGTCGGCAGCAATTACGCAATAGTCATTCTTAATCCTCTGGCGCTTTTCATCATGCCTGCGATGATTTATCGAATCATCAGATACCGTTCTCCGGCATTGGCATGGGTGCAGGTCATTTTTGCAATGCTGTTCCTGCTGACGGCAATCATCGGTTTGCAATCATATCCGGTGCCCCTCTATTTCTGTGCCGTTACAATACTTTCACGTTCTTTGTTCCTCATTTATAAAGAAAGGATATGCGAATTAAATATTATATAGCATTTTTGTTGCTTGGTGTTCTCCCTGCATTAGCCCAGCAGGGTATGAAGTCACCTAAACTCTACATTAATATAACTGTGGACCAGTTGCGTACCGATTTTCTGTACGAGTTCAGCAACCTCTATTGCGACGACGGTTTCAAGCGCCTTATGTCGGGCGGCAAGGTCTTCCCTAACGCTTATTATCCTTTTGAGAATATTGACCGTGCTTCGGCAACCGCAGCCCTCTCGTCAGGGACCACACCTTACGTTAATGGAATAGTGGGCGAGCGTTGGCTTGACCGTTCTTCGTTGCGCATTGTGAATTGTGTCGAGGACCACAAGCATCAAGGCGTTTACACCAATTCGCCCATGTCGCCTTCAAGGCTTAAGGCAATTACAGTAACCGATGAAATGAAGCGTGCTACGCGCGGCAATGCCATTGTCTGTTCCATTGCTCCCGACGAGGATGCCGCTGTGCTTGCCGGTGGTCATGCTGCCGACCATGTGCTTTGGAAGAACAACTCCACCGGTTACTGGTGCAGTTCAAGTTATTACGGTCTTTATCCACAGTGGGCTGCCGACAAGAACAAGGTCATACGTGGCCGTTCAAGCAAGTGGGTGCCGCTTTTCCCGACAGAACAATACAACAATTTCGGCGAGACTGCTCCCGGTGCCTTCTCCTACTCCTTCAATGGCATGAACAATATCCGTACATACAAGACAACAGCCTGCGTTAATGACGAAGTAAGCGAAATGGCAAAGGCTTTCATTGAAGGTACGCTTGCCGGGCGTGACGACATTGCCGATTGTCTGTCGCTGACATATTACGCAGGCAACTACAACGGCAATTCCATGGAGGAACGTCCCATTGAAATCCAGGATATGTATGCCCGCCTTGACAGGAGCATCGCTGACTTGCTCAATTTCATAGACAGGCATATAGGGTTGGATAATGTTGTTGTCTCTGTCGCATCTACCGGTTATGTAATCGAGAGTAGCGAGGACGGGACAAAATACCGCCTTCCTTCCGGCAAGATATATATGGATAGAATCCAGGGGTTGCTCAATGTCTATCTCTCTGCGCAGTTTGGTAAAGGCGATTATGTAGAAGGGGTCTATGGCAGCCAACTCTATCTCAACCGCAAGACAATCGAGAACCTTAAGTTAGACAAACTTGAGGTAGTTGCTCACACGATAGAGTTCCTCAAGTCAATCGAAGGAGTAGAGGATGTATTTACAATCTATCGTTTAGGCGGAATGTTGAGCCCTGAAATGCAATATGTAAAGAACGGCTACAATCCCTCGAGTTCAGGCGATGTATGGTTACGGCTGATGCCCGGGTGGAAGATTGTGACCGATGTTGCTTCAGAATCAATAGCCACTTACCGCACGCCGGTTATGTTCCCTATAATAATCTATGGAGGCAAGGTTGAGCCTAAGGTTGTCGAGGAGATGACCCCGGCTGCTGTCTTGGCTGTTGAGATGGCACGTATACTGCACATTCGCCGTCCCAATGACAATAGCCTCAGGGTATTCTAAAGTTCCTTCTGCTCCAATGCTTAGTCAATGTGTAAAAGAAGATGACTCTTACCTTTGCTGATGTTCAATAATCACCAATAAAGGTAAGAGTCACCTCCTATCTGCTATACGCAAGGTTAATAAACCTTTTCAATGTCCCATACAAAAGCGCGCAGACCCAACTGAGGTGTCTCCTCGTCAAGAGCCTTTACCTCGCGAAGGATATTGTCCACCGCTTTGTCATCAACAATGGCAATAATTGAACCGCACATTGAAGGCCAAGCATGTGTTCCGTAGTGAGGCTCACCGCTGACGCTGCCACGTCCCTGCATTTGGTCAAAGAAGGAGAAGCCGCGGCAGTTATTGTGTGTCAGAATGTTTATTACAGCTTCCTTGTGCGAAATGTCGAAAGTGATAAATATACTTTTCATCTGTATCTGTTTTAGTCGGGAATGACAAAAAACTTTTCGATATGCTTTTCCCAAAAAGCCCTGTTTACATCTTGTAAACCGAGGCTTCTTGAGATTATGCATGTTTTGTTATAGTCTATCCTGCCATTCCCTGCTGTCTGTTGCCAAACAGCCGGTTATTACTTCTCTTTACCTTTAAGTTGCTCCTCGTGCTTGTGCTCTTTCCAGTACTCGTTGAGCTCACGCTGTTTCTTGATGCTTCTGCGTTTACGCTTTACACCGATAGCCGCGAATATACTGTACATTGCAGGCACGTATATCATAGTCATGATTGTAGAGACTATAAGACCGCCGATAACGGCAATACCCAACGGCCGCCACATTTCTGCACCTACACCCTGGCTGGTTGCCATAGGCACCATACCGAGGATTGTCGTACATGTTGTCATGAGCACAGGACGGAGACGGCTCTTGGCTGCACCCACACAGGCTGCAATGATACCCAATCCGCGTTCACGCAACAGCATGATGTAGTCAATGAGCACAATACCGTTCTTCACAACCATACCGATAAGCATGATGCCGCCGAGCATTGACATGATGTTCAGGTTAGAATTTGTAACAAATAGTCCGAGCAATACACCGCTCAAGGCAAATACAACCGAGAACATGAGGATGAACGGATAGGTCAGTGACTCGAACTGTGATGCCATTACAATGAACACCAATACAAGGATGATGATTGCGAGTTGTCCAAGGTCACGGTTCGAATCCATTTGGTCCTCGTATGAACCGGCAACCTGAATTGCAATGCCCGAAGGAAGTTCCATCTGGTCAATGATTCCCTGTCCATAGTTCACACCGTCGCTGAGTGCTGCGCCTGCAGCCATTACCGCATCAACTGTCACAATACGTTCACGGTCCTTGCGCTCAATTGTAGGCGGCATCTCGTTCATGACAACCTTGCCCACCTCTTTAAGGCTCACAGGGCCGTTCTTGCCGTTGAGTTTTATGTTCTCAATGTCCTCAATGCTCTGGCGTGCTTCGGGGTTGTAACGTACCTTTACATCATACTCGTCACCATCCTCGCGGTAATATGTTGCCAAAGCACCGTTGTAACGGTTACGTATGTAGGTGGCTGCTGTACTCAGGTTCAGTCCGTGCATAGCCAGTTTCTTGCGGTCGAATTCTACACGGTACTGTGGCTGGTAGTCACCACGGCTGATGTTTACCTGTGTAATCAGGTCGCTCTTCTTCAGTTCGTTTGCAAGTTCTTTAGCTATTCGGTCGGTCTCGTTAAAGTCGTAACCGTAGATTTCGAAAGTAGCCATGCTCTGACCGCCAATGCCACCGCCTTGTCCGGTAGAGATGTTCGATTTTGCAATTTCAGGGAACTGCTTTACATCGGCACGCATCTGGTCACAGATTACATCAATTGATATTTCACGCTCGTTTGAAGGAACAAAAGACATATTGAAACTGATAATATGCGAACCGTTGTCTCTGAGCGAAGCGAAAGTATTGTTCTCGCCGGCCTGACCAACAGTGAAGTTGCATGCCTTCATGTCATCGCCATAACGCTCTTGCCACATATTGGTGAGTTTCAATGCAACATCTCTAGCAGTCTCTATGCGTGCACCTACCGGCAACTCAATCGTTGCACTTGCCCTGGCGCTGTCATTTGCGGGGAAGAACTCGCTCTTGATGCCTTTTGCACAAAGAAGACTTACTGCAAACAGTGCAAAACAGCCTATAAGCACTGTCCAGCGGTGGCGTACAGCCCAGTTGATTATTGCTGCGTATCCATTGTCAATAGCATCAAGCACCTTCTGGATAGGTTTGTATATCAAAAGGAATATCTTGCTTTGCTTCTTCTGCAGTTTTAGCATCTTGGCACACATCATAGGTGTAAGTGTCAGTGATGCCACAAGCGAAATGAGCATGATGATACACATCATCCAGCCCAATTGCTTGAAGAGCACGCCGGCCATACCTGTAACCATGGTAAGCGGGAAGAACACAGCAAACATGGTCAATGTAGATGCCATAACCGACACACCCACCTCATTCGTACCGTGGATAGCAGCGTTCTGCGGGCTTGAACCGCGCTCAATGTGTGTTGTAACGTTCTCAAGTACCACAATGGCATCGTCCACAACAGAACCGATAGCGATACTCAGACATGAAAGTGAAATCATGTTGATAGAACCGCCTGTCGCATAAAGGTAGATGAATGATGCGATGAGCGAGAAAGGAATAGTAATGGCAACGATAATTGTAGCCCTCCAACGTCCAAGGAAGATGAATACCACAAGTACAACGAAGATAAGAGCATCCATAATTGTACCAGACAATGTATCTACAGTCTGAAGGATGTTCTCCGATGTATCTACAATGATGTCAATCTTCACGTCCGAAGGAAGACGCTTCTGAAGGTCGGGCAGTGCCTCGCGTATAGCGTTAGAGATAGCAACAGAGTTGCCTCCCGACTGCTTCTGCACGATAATCATGGCACCCTGCTGTCCGTCGGTGTATGTCTCCTGAGCGCGCTCCTGTATGTTGTCATGTATTGTTGCAACGTCCTTGAGGTATATGTTCACACCATTGTAGTTGCCCACAACAATTTCATACATTTCACGCGGGTCGCTGAACTCGCCCTCAACGCGAAGAGCGTATGTGTTGTTGCCGATATCGAATGTACCGCCCGGGATGTTGCGGTTTTCGGCACCGATGGCAGCGCTCACCGACTCTACAGGGATGTTGTATGCCTCCATCTTTGCAGGGTCCATGTAAACATTGATTTCGCGCTCAGGCGCACCCGAAATGGATACTGTACCCACACCGTCGATACGTGCAAGCGGGTTCACCACGTTGTCATCAAGAATCTTGTACAGTGCGGCCTGGCTTTCATCGGCCTTTACCGAAAGCATCATGATAGGAATCATGTCGGTAGAGAACTTGAAGATGATAGGGTTATTGGCATCATCGGGGAGTGACGATGCAACCATGTCAAGTTTGTCGCGCACATCGTTTGTAAGGTCATCAATGTCATATCCGAACTCGAACTCAAGCGTGATTACCGATACGTTCTCACGTGAGTTGCTTGTTATGTGCTTGAGGTGCTCAACGGAGTTGAGTGTATTCTCCAATGGGCGTGATACGTTGTTCTCGATATCCTCGGCACTTGCACCATTGTAATATGTAAACACCATAATAGTGTTTGTCTCAATATCCGGCATCAGGTCGATGGGGAGTTTTGAGAATGAAAAGAGACCAAATAGAGCAATCGCCAAGAAACAGAGCGATGTCATGATTGGCTTCTTTACAGCACTTTCATATATACTCATATCACTAATTTTTATCTGTTGTTACTTGTGTGTTATTCAATTACTTCCACCTCTGTACCGTTGGTTATGCCTGCATGTCCGGCAATAACGACCTTGCTGCCGTTCTCAATGCCTGAGAGCAGTTCATAGCGGTCGCCCATGCGTTTGCCAAGTTCAACCTTGTTGCTCTTTACCTTGCCGTCGGCGTATGTGTACACATAGAAGTTGCCGCTGCCGGCCTGCTTGATGACTGCAACATCTGGAACTACAACGTGGCTTTTGGTACCGAAGTTGATTGTTACTCTGCCGAACATGCCCGGGCGAACGCGTGTGTCCTTGTTGTCGAGTTTTATCTCAACGGGGAATGTATGTGTTGTAGCATCTATTGTCGGGTAGATGATATCTATCTTGCCCTCGAATTCCTCGTTACCGTATGTCTCGAAACTGAGTTTTACATCAAGGTTCTTGTTTGTTGCGGCGTAAAGTGACTCGCTCACGTTAACCTTCATCTTTACAGGTGAAATCTGCTCAACTACAAGTATCGGTTGTCCGCCGTACATGTCACCGTTGTCATAGTTGCGCTTGGTTACTACACCGTCTATAGGGCTTACCAGCACGGTGTTTTCCATGCGGTTTGCAAGGCTTTTTCTGTTTACTTCGAGCTGTGTCTTTGCGTTGTCATATTCTGCTTTTGACGCACCGCCTACCTTGTAAAGTTCTTCAACGCGCTTGAAGTCGATTGTCTGGTTCTCGACCTGAAGCTTCAGCTGGTCGAGGCTGCTTGCATCAAGGTTTACAAGTTTCTGTCCCTTCTTTACATGGTCACCCACTTCAACCAATATCTGCTCAATGCGGAGCGGTGAGTTCGGGATGATGTTGTTCTTTACCTCAGCCTCGACGGTTGTTGCGTAGGTCTCGTTCTGCACAACCTCTTCGGTCTTTACAGTTGCAATCTTTACCTTTGGCTTTTCAACTTGCTGTGTGCCGGTTGCTGCAGCCTGATTCTCGGTGCTCTCTGAACTGCCGCATGAACTCAAAAGAGCTGCTGCGAGCATAGCGATGAATGTCAGATTCTTTTTCATAGATATATTTAGTTTTTATTCTTTACCCAATACTTTGTTTAACTCTGATTTTGCTACAAGGTAGTCATATATTGTGTTGTTGTACGACAACTTTACATTTGTGAGCGATACCTGTGAATTTGTAAGTTCAAGGATTGTTCCACGGCCCACATCGTACCTCTTCTGGCTTATCTCAAGGCCTTTTTCGGCAAGTTCAACTGCAGTCTTGTTGCTCTGTAGTTGCTCCGAACTCTTTGTCATGTTGTCGATGTAACTCTGTGCCTGCATGCTGAGCATGCGCTCTGTGTTTATTCTTGTCTCGGCAAGTTGATACTGCTGTATCTTGTTGCTCTTGAGTTGTGTCTGGTTGCTTGCCTTGAATATCGGAATGCTCAAAGAGAGTGTGAGTGATGAGGCGTTGCTCCAGTTGTAGTTGTGTACCTCCCAGTTTGTGTTTGACATTGACTGATACTGGTAACTGCCCACGAGTGCCAAAGTGGGAAGGTATGATGTCTTCAACAGTTTGCGCTGTTTTCCAAGCAGTTCGCCCTGCATGTCAATTTGGCGCAGTGTAGAGTTGTTTGTAAGGTCAATCTCGGTATTTGCAACTTTTGCCATTTCTGCCTCATGGTTCTTGAGGTTGTCGTCAATGACGAGGTCTACATCTGCGGTTATGCCCATGAGTACCTTAAGTTGCAATTTGGCAATCTCAACAGCGTTCTTGCCGCTGATAACTGATGGCCATGCGCTGTTCTTCTGTACCTCGGCACTAATCTTGTCGTACTCGCTCACGCGTCCTTGCTCATACATCGCATTTACAACGTTGAAGTTGGTCTCTGCCAGTTTGTAGTTCTCGTTGAGCACATTGTATGAATCCTGTGCAAGCATCAGCTGGTAGTATGCCTTGGTGACCTGGTTCACAAGGTCAATCTTTGAACCGCGGCTCTTCTCAACGGCAAGCTGAAGGTCGCTCTTCGTAAGGTTCATTGTCTGGTACACTGCCGGAGCGTAAAGAGGCAAGGATACCTGCAATGCTCCGTTCCATGTGTTGGAGTCGTCCATACCCATCTTGAAACTACCCATACTGGTCTTTATTTCTGCGACCTTGATATTGTAGGCAATAGTACCATTGATTGATACTGTGGGTAAAAGATTCTGCCAAGCCTCGGTCTTTGATACCTCTTTCAATTCAATCTCTTTCTCTGCAACCTTCATTGTCGGGTTCTCGCTAAGCGCAAGTTCAATTGCCTTGTCAAGAGTGAGGTGCATTGTTGGTGCTGCTTCCTGCGCATTTGCCTTAAAGGCAAAAAACATCATCAGTGCCAGCACTGTTGTTAATCTCATTTTCAGCTTCATAATCTATTGTTGTTATTTTGTTGTTCTGTATGTTTTAAGATACTCTTCAATGATTTCTTGTCCTTGTGTGGTCGATATTCCTCTCAGGTAGAACAGGATAAGCGTGCGTCCCAGTTCCTCGGGTGTGTATTTGCTCAGTTCATTCTGCTCATCTCTCATGTTTGCTGTAAAAATCGTCTCCAGGTCACGTCTCAATATGTAAAGCAGAATTTCAAAATTGGCATCTTCTCGGAACAGGCCCTGTTTGCGTCCCATTTCCATCCACGCAAGGAACCGCTTGTCGTTCTTGTGGTTCCTTTCGCGGTTGCGTTTGCATATATTGGGGTAACGTTCCAGTTCCTTGAAGAACTTTATGTTTATGCTTTTGAGGCTCTGGAAGTAGAGCGAGTATAAGGTAAGTACAATGTCAAGTACATGCTTTGCTTTCCTTATTCTCTCTTTTGCCTCATCGCGCATTCTTCTGTTGTGCAGTTTCAGCGCCTCAAGCAAGAGCTGCTCCTTGTCGGCGAACTGCTCGTATATTGTGCGTTTCGATATAGACAACTCTGCCGCAATGTCATCCATTTTTACATCCTTTATACCTTTTTCGGCAAAAAGTTCGAGTGCCTTTTCGGTAATCAGGTTACACACCTCTTCTTTAGTATGTTCTTCTTTGCTTTTTGTGTGTTCCATTTCGGGTGCAAAGATACTATGAAAACTTTCTGCTGCAAAAAAGTTTTCTATTTAAATTGAAGAAAAATTTCAATATTAATTTTTTTTAGTGTTTGTAAATAGCAAATTGCTTTGGTTTTGAAAATATTAGGTTCAAAATGTGATAACATGTATAAGAAAGAGCAACGAAGCCGGTGCGCCGTTGCTCTTTCTTATTATCTCTTCATCATGTCACTCCTCAAGCAGATGCTTCAGGAATTCGTTCATCTCTTCATCGAATCCTGCGAGAAGGTCTTCGCTTAGTATCAGTGTATCATTATCTTCAATCAGCAGGTCAACGATATCCTGGTTGTCATCATCGGTGAGCACAAATGAGTATGGCTTGGCAATGTTCAGGTTGTCGAAGGCTCCCTGGCTCTGCATCTTGCCAAGTAGACCGCGCAACTCTTTTTCAAAGACCTCTTCGTTGTGTATGCCTTCCCACTCTATAATATGTACGCGCGCGAGGCTGTTGTCGTCATCGTCAAAGATTGTCAGTTCTCCGTTCTCGCCGTTTACATGCAAATGGAAATCGGTTACTCTTGTCTCTTCTGCGGTGACAAACTGTGCGGCCATTTTCTCTATGGCCTGCATGAGCATACTTTGTGTTTCTTTGCTAAGTGACATAACGCTTTTCTCTTGGTTTAAATGTTTCTGCCGCAGCAGTTCTTGTATTTCTTTCCGCTACCGCAAGGGCATGGGTCGTTGCGCCCGACGCTCTTGTCTACGCGGATAGGCTCCCGCTTGACATTCTCGCGTGTGTCGTGCTGTGCTGCAGCCTGCTGGTGCGGGTCGTTAAGGTCAACCTTTGTCTCGTTGTACTTAGGTTTGGGGCGGTTGCTGCTTTGCTCCGGTGCCACTGCCACATTTTCGGGCTGCGGGTTCTGCACGTCAAGTTGGCAACGTGTGAGAACGGCAGTTGTCTGTTCGTTTATTTTGTTTATCATTTTGTCGAATAGTGTAACTGACTCAAGTTTGAATATAAGCAACGGGTCTTTCTGCTCGTAACTTGCATTCTGTACCGAGTGCTTCAGTTCATCAAGGTCGCGAAGGTTCTCTTTCCATGCATTGTCAATGGTGTGCAACAGTATGGCTTTCTCGAAGCACTTGATGATTTCCTTACCCTTGGATTCGTATGCCAGTTTTACATTTACGGGGATATTGTATTTGTGACGGCCGTCTGTTATCGGAACATATACATTCTTGTCATGTGTCTCAGGGCGTTTTGTGTATAGGAACTCAAAGAACGGCAGTGCCATGGTTGCCATGCGCTCTGTGCGTTGCTTGAAGTTTGCCATAGCTGCCTCGAAGCACTTCTCTGCCTTTTCTTCATTTTCCATCTTTTCAAAATCGTTTTGGCTCAAAGGCAGTTCTGTCGACATCAGACGCAACATTTCCATGCGCGCATCTTCGTATGTGAAGTTCTCGACAACGTTGTAGCAACGGTCCCAAATCATATTCACGATATCCATTCCAATGCGCTCGCCCATGAGTGCGTGGCGGCGTTTTGTGTATACTACGGTGCGCTGCTTGTTCATAACGTCGTCATACTCGAGCAGGCGTTTGCGTATACCGAAGTTGTTCTCCTCGACCTTCTTCTGTGCGCGCTCTATTGATTTTGAAATCATTGAGTGTTCAATCATGTCGCCCTCCTTGAATCCCATGCGGTCAAGGGTCTTTGCTATGCGGTCCGAACCGAACAGGCGCATCAGGTTATCCTCGAGCGATACATAGAACACCGAAGAACCCGGGTCGCCCTGTCGTCCTGCACGTCCGCGCAACTGTCGGTCAACGCGGCGTGACTCGTGACGCTCTGTGCCAATGATTGCAAGACCGCCGGCATCGCGCACTTCCTTGCTCAACTTGATGTCGGTACCACGGCCGGCCATGTTGGTTGCAATGGTTACAGTGCCGGAAAGACCTGCCTTGGCAACAATGTCGGCCTCCTTCTGGTGCAGTTTAGCGTTGAGTACGTTGTGCGGTATCTTGCGAATGGTGAGCAGACGGCTCAATAGTTCTGAGATTTCAACCGATGTTGTACCTACAAGCACCGGACGGCCCTCCTTTACAAGTTTGTCAATCTCTTCTATTACAGCGTTGTACTTCTCGCGTTTTGTCCTGTAGATACGGTCATTCATATCCTTGCGGGCAATAGGGCGGTTGGTGGGGATTACCACAACATCAAGTTTGTAGATGTCCCAGAACTCGCCTGCCTCTGTTTCGGCTGTACCTGTCATGCCGGCAAGTTTGTGGTACATGCGGAAGTAGTTCTGCAATGTAATTGTAGCGAATGTCTGTGATGCGGCCTCAACCTTCACGCGTTCCTTTGCCTCAATGGCCTGGTGCAAGCCGTCGGAATAGCGGCGGCCCTCCATTATACGGCCGGTCTGTTCATCGACAATCTTTACCTGTCCGTCCTCTGTAACCACATATTCAACATCGCGGTCGAACATGGTATAGGCCTTGAGTAACTGGTTTATTGTGTGTACACGCTCCGATTTTACCGCATAATCAGTGAGCATCTGCTCCTTCTTCTCGGTCTTTTCCTCCAGAGTGAGTGTATTGTCGTTTTCAAGTTCCGACATCTGTGTGGCAATGTCGGGGAGAACGAAGAACTGCGGGTCTGATGTGTTGCCCGAAATAAGTTCGATACCCTTGTCTGTAAGGTCTACGCTGTTCAGTTTCTCGTCAATCACAAAGTAAAGCGGTTCAACAGCCTCGGGCATGCGTCTGTTGTTTTGCTCAATGTAGTATTCTTCGGTCTTGAGCATACCCATCTTTACGCCCTGTTCGCTCAGCAACTTTATAAGCGGTTTGTTCTTGGGCAGAGCCTTGTGGCTACGGAACAGTGCAAGGTAACCCTCGGCAACCTCGTCCTTGTTGCTTGAATATATCTTTGTACGCGCTTCGGCAAGCAACTGCGTTGCCAGTTTCTTTTGTACATCAACAAGGCGCTCTACCAGCGGGCGGTATTCTTCGAACATTTGGTCCTCGTTGCGGGGTACAGGGCCTGAGATGATAAGCGGTGTACGAGCATCGTCAATGCGCACTGAGTCTACCTCGTCGACAATGGCATAATTGTGCTGACGCTGTACCATGTCGGCAGGCTGTATGGCCATGTTGTCGCGCAGGTAGTCGAAACCGAACTCGTTGTTTGTTCCGAATGTTATGTCGGCAAGGTATGCCTTGCGGCGGGCATCGGAGTTCGGCTGGTGCTTGTCGATGCAGTCAACGCTCAGGCCGTGGAACATGTAGAGCGGGCCCATCCACTCCGAGTCACGTTTGGCAAGGTAGTCGTTCACTGTCACCACGTGTACACCGTTACCGGTGAGAGCATTCAGGAACACCGGAAGGGTTGCGACAAGAGTCTTTCCCTCACCGGTAGCCATTTCGGCAATCTTTCCCTTGTGAAGCACGGTACCGCCGAACAGCTGCACGTCATAATGCACCATGTTCCACACCGTGTCATTGCCGCCGGCCTGCCAATGATTCCTGTATATTGCCTTGTCGCCGTCAATGGTGACAAAGTCGTGCTTGACGGCAAGTTCGCGGTCAAAATCGGTTGCGGTTACAACCACAGTCTCATTCTCGGCAAAGCGGCGTGCGCTGTCCTTTACAATGGCGAAAGCCTCAGGCAGTGCCTCGTCAAGAGCCTTGTCAAGTATCTCAAGAACCTCCTTCTCAAGTTTGTCTATCTGGTTGAAGATTGCTTCCCTGTGTTCAAGCTCAGTATCCTCAATGCTTGCCTTCAGTTCGGCTATTCTTGCACGTTGTTCGTTTGCGCTGCCCTGTATCTTTTCCTTGAGTGCTGCCGATGCTGCACGCAACTCATCGTTGCTCAGTTCCGATATCTTGGGGTAGACAGCCTTGACCTTGTTCACCCAAGGCTGTATTTCGCGCATGTCTCGGCTTGCTTTGTTGCCGAAAATCTTGCTTATAAAATCTACGAAACCCATAATATGTTGTGTTTTTTTATTGTTTTTCTTTGTCAAGGTGCGATTCACGCACTAAATGCAAAGGTAGTGATAAAATATAAATTATTTAATATACAAAGGGAAAAAACTCTCTTTTGCTCCTTAAAATTACAAAAAATGTGCCATTGAGGCATTCTGCCATTGCTGGCGGTAAAGTGTGGCATTTTGTCATAAAAATCCGGTTATAAAGGTTGGTTTTTGTCACTTTTTGTATATCTTCGCAAAAAATAAGAAAATGTTTATGAAAAAGATTTTATATTTTCTCAGTGCAATGTTTGTGCTGCTTGCTGTGTCTTGTGCTCCAACTGAGAAGGTCTATTATGCGAGTGATTTCGGTATAGTGCCCGGTACCGGTGAGGATATGACTCAGGAAGTTGCAGCGGCAATAGCCGCAATAAAGTCCGAATGCAACGGCAAACCGGCAGTGCTGCTCTTCGAGGGCGGTGAATACGATTTTTATCCCGACAGCGCCAACGTGCGTGAGTATTATATCAGCAATCACGACCAGGACAACCCCAAGAAAGTGGCAATTATCCTCGAAGGTATGAAGAATTTTACTATCAAGGGTGGTGATAGGGGTATGGATGCGCTTCGTGCCGACTTTATGATGAACGGCCGCATGTTGCCGATAGCAATGATTGATTGTGAAAATTGTAACCTCGACTTCATTGGCATTGATACACGCTCGCCGCAGATAACTCAGGTCGAGGTGCTTGAGAATGATGCTGAGAACGGATATATTACATACCGCATTGCTCCATACGCTCAATACAAGATTGTTGACGGTCGCCTGGTTACATACGGCAGCAACTGGGAATTTACTCCCCAGGCAGGCATTGCTTTTGACGGTGAGACAAGGCATCTTGTATACCGTACAAGTGACATTTGGGTGGGTGTAAGAGGTGTTGAGGAAATTGAGCCGCGTGTAATACGTGCCCCATGGCGCGATGCCCGTCTTGTGCCGGGTACTGTAATTGCAATGCGCTCATACGCACGTCCCACTCCCGGTATCTTTGTGTCGCAGTGTAAGGACATTGCAATAAAGCATTCATGTGTTTATTATGCCGAGGGAATGGGTCTTCTTGCTCAGGCTACCGAGAATATGACACTTGAGAGGTTCATGGTCAGCAGGCGCAGCAATGAACGTTATTTTACTACGCAGGCCGATGCCACACACTTTTCGGGCTGTAAGGGAAAAATTGTTTCAGCAGGTGGCATTTACGATGGTATGATGGACGATGCCATTAATGTTCATGGTACCTATCTGCGCGTAACTCAAAGGCTTGATGACAATACTTTGGTGGGCCGTTACATGCACGGGCAGGCCTACGGCTTCTATTGGGGCGGTGCGGGCGACAGTGTGCAGTTTGTCCGTTCCGATGTAATGGAGATAACCGAAGGTAACCGCATCGTAGAGATAGTTCCTTACGACAAAAGCGAACTTGCCGGCTGCAAGGAGTTTAAGATTAAGTTCGAAAAAGCATTGCCTGCCGATATTGCCAACGGCAACTATGGTATAGAGAACCTTGAATGGACTCCTGAGGTTGTATTCAGCGATAATGTAATCCGTAATAACCGTGCGCGCGGTGCGCTTTTCAGCACTCCTAAGCCCACACTTGTCGAGAGAAACTTCTTTGACCATACATCGGGTACAGCAATCCTCTTGTGCGGCGACTGCAACGGCTGGTTCGAGACCGGAGCATGCCGCGATGTGGTAATCCGCGACAACCGCTTTGTCAATGCACTGACCAATATGTTCCAGTTTACAGACGGAATAATCTCGATATTCCCCGAAATTCCGAACCTTGCAGGCCAACAGAAATATTTCCATGGCGGCGAGGGTAAGGGCGTTGTTATTGAGAACAATACATTCGAGACCTTCGATGCTCCAATAGTATATGCAAAGTCGCTCGACGGCCTGGTCTTCCGTGGCAACAAAGTAATACAGAACAATGATTTTGAACCTTTCCACTGGAACAGATACCGTTTTCTCTTTGATAGAGTTGTGAACGTGACAATAGAGAATAATGAGTTTGTGAGCGGGTTTAATCCGGATGATGATGTAAAATACAGATACTAATGCAGTTGCTGCATAGGTTTCGCAACGATATTTCGGGTATTGAACAGCCGCGGCTGTTCAATAATCCTTTCTACTATTCACCTCATCGGCTGTGCGTCGTTGCCGCCGATGAGGTTCGTGGTTCTTTGCTCAGCGATGGGGCTGTTGCTGCCGATGCTGCCAAGGGTAAGATGCTTGGTGTGCTTGTAGTGCGTGACGCAGCAGGCGAACTTGGTTATCTTGCGGCCTTTTCGGGGCTGTTGGCGGGCTGCAGCAGTGTGTCGGGGTTTGTTCCGCCTGTGTTCGAATTTCTCTCGCCCGGCGGTTACTTCAAGAATGAAGAGGCTGAAATATCCCTTCTCAATACAAGGATAAGTGAACTGGAGCAAGGTGAATACCATGCAGCGGCAACTGCTGTGGCTTCGTTGAAGGCGGCTATGGAGCATGAACTCTCGGCTATGCGTGACGTAATGCGTGAGAGCAAACGAAAGCGCGATGAAATGCGTGCCTGTGCCACTTTGACTGTAAGCGAAGAGGCCACCTTGGTACGCGAGAGCCAGTTCCAGAAGGCCGAACTGAAACGCCTCTCTGCAAGGTGGCAACAGCGGGTTGCCGAATGTGAACAGCGGGCAGCCCCCCTGCATGCAAAACTCATAGAGATGAAAAAGGAACGCAAACGCCGTTCGGCAGCACTTCAGGAGTGGCTGTTTACTAATTTCAAAGTGCTCAATGCGCGCGGCGAGGCTAAGGACTTGCTTGCAATCTTCAAGGAGTACCGCGGTGTGTTGCCGCCGGCAGGGTCGGGCGAGTGCGCCGCTCCCAAATTGCTTCAGTATGCCTACATGCATGGCTGTACGCCTGTTGCCATGGCGGAATTTTGGGTAGGCGCATCGCCGCAAGGAGAGGTGCGCCGTGACGGTTGTTTCTATGGCTCGTGCAAGAGCAAGTGCGAACCAATATTGTCTTTTATGCTGCAAGGGCTCGATGTTGAAGAAAATGCCCTTGAGAAGGGTGGTGATATCGCTTCGCTCAAGGTTTTGTACGAGGATGAATACCTCATTGCTGTGGACAAGCCCTCGGGTGTGCTCTCTGTGCCCGGTATTGTTGGCGGAACATCTGTGCAGCAGTGGCTGCGCGACACCATGCGCAGCAACGACATATATGTTGTGCATCGCCTCGATATGGCAACCTCGGGTGTGCTTGTCGCTGCAAAAACCATTGAGGTCTACAAGGCAATGCAGGCAATGTTCGCCGCGCGCGAGGTTAAAAAGGGGTATATTGCTTTGCTCGACGGAGTGCCTTCTGTGCAGTGCGGAACAATAGACATCCCATTGATTCCCGATTATGACAACCGTCCTCGCCAAAAAGTCGATTATCTCGCGGGCAAAGCGGCTGTTACTCGTTTCAGCATTATAAAAACACTCTTTTATACTGGTAAAAAGTGCGCATTGGTCCGCTTTGAGCCATTGACCGGCCGCACTCATCAGTTGCGTGTTCATGCAGCGTGCAAGCAGGGGCTCGATTGTCCTATTGTAGGCGATGCCCTTTATGGCAATGCGGGCGACAGGCTCATGTTGCATGCCGCGTCGCTGGCTTTCCGTCATCCCGTAAGCGGTGAAGAGGTCTTTTTTGAGGCAATACAATGCAATGAATTCATTATACCATAAGAGAATATCTGTTCGGGTGTGATTTCTGTCGATTCGTGGAAAATATTCTATAATTAACAATTATTAACAAAATAGGGGGGGTAAAAAGGTCGGCTTGTTATTAATTTTACACCGGATTAATTAAAATGGACAAATAATACTTAATGTTAACTTTTTTACTTATGAGAAAATTTACTTTACTGATTGCGTCGTTGTTCATTACAATCGGTGCAATGGCGCAGACTCCTGTGCTTCATTATGAAAACATCACTTCTCGTCAAGAATTGTCAAGTGATGATGCTAATACAATCCGTAACCTGGGGGCAATGACTGTGATTGCGGATGTTGAAATTACAAACTCAAGTAACCCTTCAATCGTTCTTGGTGCTGTTACCGATTATACATCTGAATCAGCAACAAACGGAAACATTTGGGCATTGGGTATTGGAGGTGATCAAATGCGTTACATTGTACGTGCTACTAGTGGTGGTTGGTATTCTCGCGGAG
>JAZNDZ010000102.1:0-3881 GCA_045588345.1 Bacteroidaceae bacterium | reverse complement strand
TCCCGAGTCGCGTAAAAACATTTCACAGGAGAAGGCCTTGAAAAAACAGTATGACGGCTTTGTCGATATTGACTATAATTTCCCGAGACTTGAAACTCCCATAGCCGACGAGGCTAGGATTATTGAGATTGTTTCCGAGCTTGAGACCTCGGGCGCCAGAAGGGTAGTGCTGCTTGGAGATGAGCCTATAAGATATTTCATGCAACGCTTCAAGCCCGAGTTCAAGAGCCTTTCATCGGTTGTGCCTTATGGTAGCGAGGTCGAGTTCTCCGTAAACAGCAGACAGTATACTGCGCTGTGCCTTGCCCATCCTCGCCAGACTGCAAGGCTCGGAAAATCCAACCTCTATTGGTTTGAGCGTCATAAGGAGTGGTTAGCCGGGAATGTCAAAACGGAGCAATGAGAATGCTGTTTGAAGTTTTGACATTGCTGGCAAATGATTTGGAGAAACTATTCGATATAATTGTTATATTTGTAGCAGTAAAATTGTTGGATGTATGGAAAAGTGCGGATATGTTCCTGATGAAGGACGTTATGTGAATGGGATGAAGTATCGCAGGTGTGGGAAGAGCGGTATCATGCTGCCTGAGATATCATTGGGCTTTTGGCATAATTTCGGCGATGTCGATTCTTTTGAGAATGCCAGGGCTATGGTGCATTATGCGTTCGACCACGGAGTGTGCCATTTCGACCTTGCCAACAACTATGGCCCTTCGGCCGGGTCGGCCGAGAAGACTCTGGGCACCCTCATGAAGAGCTCTCTCCAACCATTCCGCGACGAGCTGTTTATATCCACCAAGGCCGGTTACGATATGTGGCCGGGGCACTACGGCAGCTGGTGTTCGCGCAAGAACCTGATGGCAAGCCTCGACCAAAGCCTGCAGAGGATGAACCTGGAGTATGTCGACCTCTTTTATAGCCACCGCTACGACCCCTGCACACCGCTCGAAGAGACCTTGCAGGCACTTGTGGATATAGTACGCAGTGGCAAGGCACTCTATGTAGGCATATCACGTTGGCCCAAAGAGGCTGCGCAAGTGGCATACGGCTACCTTGCCGAGCGCGATGTGCCATGCCTCATATACCAAGGGCGATACAACCTCATCGACCGTGAACCACAAGAAACCGGCATTATAGACCAGGCAAGTGAGAACGGAGCCGGCTTCATCGTCTTCTCGCCTTTGGCGCAGGGCCTGCTTGCCGGCCGATACCTTGACGGCATTCCGGCCGACTCGCGCATAGCCCACGGCGGACACCTGAAGAAAGAGGCCTTGACAGAAGAACGCCTGCAGCAGATACAAGCCCTCAACCGCATAGCCCAACGCCGCGGCCAGACACTCGCCGAGATGTCCCTCGCATGGATACTGAACGACGAGAGAGTCACCAGTGTAATCATAGGCTCCAGCTCCGTAGCCCAGATGCAGAAGAACCTAAAGTCACTCCACAGTCCGGCCTTTATCGCAGAAGAACTGCAAGAGATAGAGAATATCCTAAACTGCAATTGAAATGTCAGGACGAAGTTCGACGTTTTGACGACATTTTGACAGAAGAACAGAAGGACAAAAGGTTATGTTGAAGATTTGTTTTTAGAATCTTAATATATAGGTCACTTGAACAGATGCTGCTCATCGTTACGCGAACAATGGCATCGGTAGGTTCAATGAGTGTAGGCTTTGGTTTCTCCACCAAAGCAAACTTTCCCTTTTCGATATATGTGTATGCTAACATAAACATGTAACAGTTTTTTTGTTTATGGCGCTGCTATAATTCATTAACCACTTGCTGGAGTTGCTCTAAAAAACTGGCACCGTGCCCGCCATCCATCTGCACGTGGTGAAATTGAAACGAGATGGGTAATGTGGCGCTTAGCCAATTGCGGCGATATTTGCCCCACATGACCATTGGGTTGCAGAACTTGTCGGTATATTGGTTTACAATGCAGTCGAGTTCCGTCTCTATCATTGCCGATGTTCCCACAATCATACTATCCTCAAGGAATGAACTCTTGCACTGCTGGGCAACCTGTGCTGTCAGCCGGTTGTATTCCTTGGCGAATTGTTCGGCATCATCGGTGTATGCAATGTCGCAAGAATTGATTCCTCCTTTGCAGTTGTTTACAATTACGTTTATGGCAATGCTGTCATATTTGAAGAGTTTATCTTTTTCGGGTAGAATGTAGAACTCTTTTATGTTGCTTGCAGCCTTTCCAATACACCAACATAGCAGGGCGTTAAATTTGATTCCACGTTTCTTGCTTGCCCTGAGCACCTTGGTTACATTGAATGTTTTTGTCAATGTAACCATTGGCATCGGAGATGTCATCCAAAGCGAAAAGGCTTCGGCACGTGTGGTTTCTTGAGGAACTATTTCTGTTTTCATGTTATAATTCTTATTTATTTTTTTTCAATTTCCAACCGTGGTCTCCGTGGTAAATCATCTGCTTGGTCATGCCACCGTCGATGCAGATATTCTCACCGGTGATAAAACCTGCCTTGTCGCTGCAAAGGAACAGCACCATATTGGCTATGTCCAATGGATTGCCGACTCTGCCGGCTGGTTGCTGCGTTGCATCGGGGCCTTCGTAAACGGTGTATGCCGTATCTATCCAACCCGGGGAAATAGAGTTCACTCTTACTTTTCCTGCCAGGCTGACAGCCAATCCATGTGTGAGTGCAGCGATGCCCCCTTTGGCAGCCGTGTAACTCTCGGTCTGCGGTTGGCTCATGCGGTCACGCGAGGAGGAGATGTTGATGATGGATGCTCCTTCGGCCAAATGGTTCTTCAGTAATTTCACCAAGTAGAAGGGTGCGGTTACTCCCACACTCAGCGCATATTGGAACTCCTCGTAGGAACATTCATCAATCCCTTTCATCAATGGCAAGGCATTATTGACGATAACATCCACTTTGTCATGCTTGCTAAGCACCTCAGCCGCAAAAGCCTCCAGCACCTCTTTCTTGGAGATATCCCCAACAAAATGCTCACCATCTTGCTTGTCAATCACATAAACTACGGCTCCCTGAGAACGGAACACATCGGCAATGCATCTGCCAATTCCATTGGCACCACCTGTTACTATAACTACTTTATTTTTGAATGTATATTCTAACATAGTATTACCTACCATACTTATTATTATATCATCAACATAATCAGCCCTTCGGCTTCTTCAATTTTCATCTTTTTATCATATTCTGCAAAAATCCCACTTTTTTAGGCATCTATCATTAAACACTATAAAGTTCTTTTTGGAGCATCCGGTACACAGTTCTATTCACTAAGTGCGGTACGACATATTGAATATATAACGCGAAGATAACATTTAACGTTTAATGTGAAATGCTTGGAGTCTAAAATTCCGCATAAGGCACAATACAAAATGTACCAATAAATTTTCCAATATTGAATACAAAGTTTTAGATTGCGCTTCCTCAGTCGCGATAGAAGGTTATTGCAGATTTAAAATCTTGTGTTTTAATTTGTTGGTTACGGCATTGAATTGTTCGCAGAATTCTTTGTATGATAATACATTCTGAGGTATGTATACACCAATGTTGTATATGCTTCCTCCGTGTCCGCGAAGATTGCCTAATTTGGATATTGGACTATTTTCATTAGTAGTGGGGTATAAGAACCCACCTATGTGGGCCTGCTCAACATGCATATACGATATAACTTGGTGCATATCGTTCCTGTCAATGCGGTTGTTGTCAAGATGTTTGTATTTTGCGTCTAAGATATAACCGTCCTTGAAATAATCGGGATATCGTTTGCATCGGCTGCATTTGTCGTTTTTTTCTTCTATTATATTTCCGGCATGAATAAAGAAGAATATGACTCAAAAATTATTTTACAAAGAGAGAGGCTGACTAAAAAGGCTC
>JAZNDZ010000101.1:0-4879 GCA_045588345.1 Bacteroidaceae bacterium | reverse complement strand
AAACCGCAACCGACGATGCTAACGAGAGCAAAGAATGCTTGCATTCTTTGCCGAGTAGCAAGGAGGAAAAGCCGGCAAAGGGTTAATTTACTAAGCGTAAATGAGGATTTTGAAGCCAAACGTAACGTGGAAATTTGCTTTTTAGTCACCCTCTTGGCCTTTTAATCAACTGCTATATTTTAAAAAAAACTCAATGACTAATGACGCATACGCCATAGGGTGTGCCAGAGTTTAAAAGGCGGATTCCAAAGTGTTTCGGACGGATAATAGCGGAACAGCATTAAGGAGCGTTTCAACTGGTTCTTGAAATGCTGCATATTGTAACCGCGGCCGGATTTTTGATACCGGGCATCGTACATGCCAAAGTTACCCGACTCGATTATCTCGTTAAGGAGAAAGTTGCCGTCTTTTGCAGCAGGGGAAACCGGCATGTGCTCTGCATCAAGGCCAAACATCTGCTGCATGACGTACATGAGTGCACGCATGAAACGCAACATGCCGATACGCTTGAATAATCTGACACATTCAAGCCTTTCGTCGACCGTTGAGTGCTGCAATACGAAATAGTAATCAAGTATTTGGCGCATTCCTATTCCTTCGTCGAACAAATGACGGTAAATGTGAATGGGTATGAATACAAGATTGAATGACACGGTAGGCACGTGCAACTCGCCGGCAGCAGTGGAAAGCGAGTGTTTGAATTCGGTGCACTCGCGCTCGACAAAGTAACGTTGGAGCCTGGCATTATGAATTGGATTGTACATCCAGGTCGGACGGTAATGTATCTCAATATCCAATCCTTTTCTTATAGGGAAATCGACATGATGGTAGGTGGGATGGGCATTGGGTATGTACTTCCTTACATATCGAAGAATGTTGTCGCAACCGCCCTGAAGCCATATATCAATGTCACCTGCCACACGCAACGAGGGGTCGGGATAGTATTGCGCAACACCCTGGCCTTTAAGTATTGCATTAGCAAAGCCTTCATCTGCGAATTTTGTTGAAACCAAAATCGCATTTTTGGTCAACTCCTTATTGTTGGCACGTATTGCGACTACATTCCTGTACCAGTTAAGAATGAGTGCCGACGAGGGACGCTGATGCTGAGGCAACTTCTCGACACCGGCAAAAGCAATACCTTGCAAAGCCTGTTTGCATGCAAAATCGTACAATTGATTCCACTGCTGTTCATCTGGTGTAAAAGGTAACTCTGTGGCCTTGCCTATTCCACACCTGACAAGCATCATGAATAATTGCAACACATCGGAGTGCAGTATATTACCTGAAAGATTCTGCATATTGTAACGGCTTTTCATTATATGTTCAAATGCAAATTTACAATTAAATCCTGAATATTGCATTAATTAACTGTGGAGATTTTGAGTGGCAGGCAATGGCGGCGGATGAATTGCATGAGTATATGGCGGCACAACATAAGCCACAAAATGCTAAATTTAGCAAATTTTTCAAAATTTTGGTTAAGCGAAGAACTAAAGCAGCACTTTGAGTGTTAATATTGTAGAAAAGGAAACACCTAAAAACAAAGAAAAGTGAAAACAACGGATATTGAGGAGGAATTGCTTGCAGTTGAAACCGATTTATTGAGATATGCAAAAAGACTCACAAAGGACATAAACAGGGCCGAAGACTTGCTGCAGGAGACTAATCTTAAGATTCTAATTGCGCACGACAAGTTCGAAGAAGGCACAAACTTTTGGAACTGGGCCAAGACAATAATGTATAACTCGTTCATAAACAATGTGAACCGCGAAAGCAGGACACAGGACATTGAGAACTATGGCGGTATTCTGCACGAATTCATCTACACGCCAGGACAGCATGACGTTTGGAATGAGACGGGTGACATATACAATGCTGTAAACCATTTGCCCGGTGAGTATGGCGAAACCATGCGCTTGTTGATACATGGGCACAAGTATAACGACATTGCAATGCTGATGAACATTCCCTTGGGTACCGTAAAGAGCAGGATATTCCAATCGAGGATAATACTCAAAAGGGTTCTTAAAGATTACATGGAATAGAAAAAAGTTTGCCGTTTGCGATAGGCTGGCTGCAAAGTCATTTGTCCAATTTAAAACGCAGCCTTAAAGTGCCTTCGGCAAACGAATGGCTTATAATACGGAACGTACCAATCTCGTTGGTATTCCCCACGTGAGAGCCTATGCACGCGCAGGTATCATAATCGCCTACACGCACAATGCGCAGCGTGTCGCTTGCATCTGCCGGGAGTTTGCCGAGGTCGACCCCTGCTGGTACATCGGCACGTGAGACAAACTCTGTTGTCACGGGCAACTGCAGTGCTATTACCTCGTTCACTCGCCTTTCAATCTCTGCAATCTGCTCGTCTGACGGCGCACAGAAGAGCGTGTAGTCGCACTTGCTCTTCTTGCGCTCAATGTGCGCGTTACGGCTGCGCTCGCACCCGAACATGCGCACCATGGTTTGGTTAAGGATATGCTCCACGGTGTGCATTGGCGGGTACTCCGCCTTGTTATGGTCGTTCAATTGTAGCGTTTCGGTGGTCATTGGTTCTGTTGGTTAATGAGGTTTACAACTACTTTTACCATAATGTCTTTCTCTTCGGTGCGGCTCTCGGCAATCATCAGCGTTAATGCAACGAGGGTGTTGTCGGCAATTCGTTTGCTACCGTCTGTGCGGTAGAGAATGCCGTTGCGTTCCATAAACCAAAGGAACAACATTGCTGCTATGCGTTTGTTCCCGTCGCTGAATGAATGGTTCTTAGTTACGAGGTAGAGCAACATTGCAGCCTTCTCCTCAATGCTGGGGTATAGTTCTACTCCGCCAAATGTCTGATATATCTGTCCGATAGAACTTTTGAATGAGTTGTCTTTTTCGTTTGCAAACAGTTCGCTCTCACCGAATTTGTCTTTGAGGCTCAGTATTGCTTCCATTGCATTCTCGTATGTTGCATGGAAGCGTTCTTCCTTTGTGGTGTTCTCAATTGTCAGTTGCTGATAATCGTAACGGTCGAGTGTGTCAAGAGCATAGACATAGTCGCTTACAACAGAGAAAAGTCCTTTTGACTGTTCGTCGGTCAGTTTCTCTTGTGAATGTACTGTATGTGCAAGCAGGCGGACAACGTCTTTGAGTTCATTGTAATGCTCGATTCTTATCTTGTCGTTTATGGCATATCCTTTTACAATATAGTCTTTCAGTACTCTGTTTGCCCAAATGCGGAACTGTGTGCCGCGTTTGCTCTTTACACGATAGCCGACAGAGATAATGACATCAAGGTTATACATTCTTGTTTCATATATTTGGTCCCCGTCTATACCCATATGTGCAAATTTTGCACATGTGATATTGGGGTCAAGTTCTCCCTCTCTGTAGCAGTTGTTTATGTGACGTGCAACAACAGTTCTGTCACGTTCAAAAAGTAATGCCATTTGGCTTTGAGACAGCCACACTGTTTCGTTCACTAATTTTACATCCAGCGAAATAACGTTGTCCTCGCTTGTATAAATGACGATTGGTGATGTGTCAAATTCTCCGTTGTGCATAGGCGGGTACTCTGCCTTGTTATGGTCGTTGAGTATCGGTGTTTCGGTGGTCATTGGTCAATATGAGTAATATGCAAAATGTGCATAAAAGTTATTCTAACAACAAATATAATTCCATTTTTGAACCTGTGCAATTTTTGCACAGGTGATATTTATTAACATCAGTTGTCGCATTTTTTGCGACAATTTATGTTCTTATCTTACTCTTTCCAATAATAGAAATACTTTGTTCAATTTGATTATAGGCTTCCCAAAATATGTTGATGTGTTATATCCATTATTCTTTGCATAATCTGCTATTGAATTACGCATGTCAGTCGGATAGTATATTGAGAGAAGTTTTTTTGCTAAAAGTTCGTGCCAGGCTATAGGTGTCCTTATTTTTGTAATATCATCGACTTTCCCAATACCTAATGCAATAGATACCGGACTTCTGCAAAAATCGCCACGTTCGGCAACGGGTTCAATGTCAAAAGTTGATTTCACGTCATCGACGAACTTTTTTATTATTAACAAGTCTTCAAACAAATTCAATTCTACAATATAATCCAGTTCGGTCTTTACTAATGTTTCTATAAAGTCATTTTGGGTTTCATAGAGTCTTTTTAACCCCCAATTTGTTTGAAAAACCAATGATTCAATTATTACTTTCTGCTTAACAGCGTTGCTTCGTTTTTGTAAATGTTTGTTCTTCATTATAGTATTGTTTTTACTATATATAATACGAAAGGATTCGTTGTTTTTTATGTAAAACAATCTAAAGGTGTGCGTAAACTTTGCATATCGTAGTAAAATTGCAATTAGAGAATAAAATTTAATGCTATGCAATGATTTTGCATAGGCGTACATTATATTTGCAGTGTACAACGAGTATAAGTTATGATAAGCAAGACATTTAACCGTTACATTTGGCTATTGAATACGCTCCTTCAACATAAGCAACTTTCCTATGAAGAAATTAATGCTTTGTGGAGGGAATGTTATTTGGGCGATGGCGCTTCGTTGCCGTTGCGCACATTCCATCAGCATAAAAGTGCTGTTGAGGAGTTATTCGGTATAGAAATAAAATGCAATCCTTCAAATGGGTACAGATACTACATATTTTCTCCCGATACATTGAAGAACGACAGTATCCGCAAATGGCTCTTGAACTCATTTACTCTGTCCAATATGATAACGGCAGGGCACAATATGAAAGGGCGGATTTTGTTTGAGGAGATACCTCGCGGAACAGAATATCTGCAAACAGTTATTGATGCAATGCAGAAATCGAAAGAACTTCAAGTCGATTATCAACCGTTCTATGGGCATAGAGAAACATATAACATTCA
>JAZNDZ010000100.1:0-6705 GCA_045588345.1 Bacteroidaceae bacterium | reverse complement strand
AAGTCTCCTTCTTTTGTATGAGGCGTGAATAAAAAGTAAAGTTCAAGGCTTGTGAAGGCTTCAAAACCGCAGTTTACTAAGCGTAAATGAGGATTTTGAAGCCAAACGTAACGTAGAAATTTGCTTTTTAGTCACCCTCATAATTATATTTTCACCAATATTCAATCGGCATATTTTATATCCGTTCTGCGTCCACGCCCGTCAACAAAAGAAACCGGACAATCCTTGGCATCAAGTTCAACATCACAATCCAAATAGAGATTGGCACCGGAACCATCCTTTAAAGGCTTGCCATCCTTGCCTCGTGCCAACATCTTGAGCGGCAAGACCGAAGCCGGAACACCAACCAAACCCAAAGAACTCAACTGATACGGATTTTCCACCCCGTAATTCAGTTCGTACACACCAAGTTCAATACCCCAAAGACCAAGATAACCAGCGATGTCAAAATTAGTCTTGTTCCTCAAACTTCCATAAACGACCTCATTGCTGCAATCGGCAATCAAAGTATCTCCCCGCTCTGTCTGACCGAAAGACCTGTAGCCATTGACCCCGGCAGACGCATCACGTTGCGGGATATACACGCGTCCTCCATCCTCGTATGCCTTGAGAAGTTGGGCTGCCGAATACTCAAAATCAAGAGAAAAGAACGAAGCCAATTTGCCATTATTGCCAAAAACACCATAACGTTTCCCTCTATCATCAAACGCGCCATTGTAGTAGGAATCTTCGGGACACACGCTTGAAACGCTGTACTGAACAGAAAGTTCCTCTTGGTCAAAATAATAATTTGCCTTGGAAGTTATAATGTATCTTTTGTAGATATATTCATCATTCTGATTCTTTATTTTAAGGAAAGTGGCTACAGTAGAGTTAATCTCCTTAACTCGGCCATGGACATCATAACTAAAGTTATGTTCCCACGTATATTCTCTCCCGTCAACAGTGTCATAGGTCTTTACTTGCGCCACCTTACGCCCCGGAGTAGGTTCATAGAGCGAGACTGCCGAATCGGCATTGTAACCGTCGCTGTCACTGCATGCCACAAAAGCAAAAGCCAAAAACGACATGAGTATAAATCCAATATATTTCTTCATAGCAAAACAATTATAAAACTTTAATGCGAAGATAGAGCAAATCTTCTGCATACACAATATTTTTAGATTTATTAAACTCAAGAATCTAACAGCAAAAAGCACACACACCGATTTCTTTTTTTCTACCGACAACCCATAAGGTTCAGATTTTGTTATCAGTTTTATAAACAAGAATCAGCCATGGCATTTATTGATTATTACAAAGTTCTGGGTGTCGGCAACAATGCGACACAAGACGAGATAAGGAAGGCTTATCGCAGACTGGCAAAGAAGTACCACCCTGACAAGAACGGAAACTCAGCAGAGTCCAACAAGCGGTTCCAAGAAATAAACGAAGCCAACGAGGTACTCAGCGACCCCGAAAAGCGAAAGAGATATGACCAGTATGGCGAACATTGGAGAACTGCCGATGAATTTGAATCACAACGTCAGGAATACCGCAACAACAGCGGCAGTTACGATTTTGGAGGATTCGGCGGATTCGGTGACTTCAGCAACGCCAATGATAATGCAAGCGGATTCAGCGATTTCTTTGAGCAACTGTTCGGACGAGATACTTTTGGCCACGGCAGACAAAGGAGAGGCGAAGACCTGCAGGCAACACTCGTGATATCGCTACGCGATGCAGCTGTAACCCACAAGCAGACATTCAGCATTGACGGCAGAAACATTCGCATAACAATTCCGGCCGGCATCTCCGACGGACAAAAGATACGCCTCAAGGGTCACGGAAAGAGCGCATACGGCAGCAGCGAACGCGGAGACCTGTATATAACATTCAAAATAGAACCCGACCCGGTATTTACCCGAAAAGGCAATGACCTTTACATCACAGCCAATACAGACATTTATACAATGTTGCTCGGTGGCGAAGTTACCCTCCCCACACTCAGCGGAGATGTGCTCGTGAACATAAAACCCGGCACACAGCCCGACAGCACGCTGCGCTTGCGAGGCAAAGGATTCCCCATCTACAAAAAAGAGGACTCACGTGGCGACCTCTTTGTAAAATTCAGGCTGCAACTGCCCATACTTAACGAGAGGCAGAAAGAACTGCTGCGCAGAATAAAAGACGAGGGAAACTGAAAAACCTTCAGATTAATTGTACAGAACCACCACTGCATTAAGATAAAGCGCAAACAGCAACCAAAGCAGATAAGGTATGTTCATATATACAACAGCCCTGTTCTGCATGTATGCGACAGTCATATACAGTACAACACTCACAAGCAACAGTGTAAGCACCACAAGCCCGACAACAGGAGAGCGCATGCCAAAGAAAGCGATACTCCATAACAGATTCAGCCCAAGTTGCACAAAAAAGACAAAAATCGTCAGCCAGGTATAAATTGAGCGCATATTCCATATCATACCGGCCGAAACACCCATAAGAAGATAAAGAATAGGCCACACAATTGCAAAGACAATACCAGGAGGATTCAACGTAGACTTTACAAGAGCCGGATACCACTCCTGCATGGCTGGTTCCTGCACAACACTTGAAACATAACCTACAGCGAAAGTAAGCAACACAAAGACAATTATTGGAATAGCACGTTTCATAATACCATTATTTATTAAAGAAAGAGCAGCCGTCACATAATCAGTAGACAGCATGTCATTCATATAACACAATAATGGCACTTATGTTCGCACATCACCTAAGTGTCCACAAATTACCGGCACAAAGAGATGGCTGCAACAGAAATCATTTCGCGAAAGGCAAAAGTGCAAACAGGTCTGTACCGAAAATCAATATCACACCCTTAATTATGATATAGACCGAAGCAAGGATTGCATACAATATCTTTGCGCCAGTGGTCAACAAGAAGGCCAATGACGAGAAAAATCCCACCTTGCATGCCTTCCCGATATCAGTTCCGACACACAGTTCACCCACCAATGCCCCCAGGAACGGACAGATGAAAGGAGCGAACACAAACCCAACGAAACATGCGATAATACCCAATATCATACCTATCGTTGCTCCCCACATTCCCGCCTTGCTTCCGCCGGTAAACTTGGCAAACCATGCCGGTGCAATATAATCGAGCACCGTAATCAGTACTCCGGCAAACAATGAAAGCAAAAGCAGCCAAAGCGGCATATTGCATCCCGGGCAGAAGTAAACGATGAGAATTCCGATAAAACTGAACACAGCACTTGGCACACCGGTAATGAAAGAAGAAGATAGACCCGCCGTGCATAACGACCAAGCCACTGTAAAAAGAATTATCTCAACCATATCTATTCTATAAATAATTGACCAATATCACAACTGCATCACAAACCACAATACCCAATACAACAACACAATATATCAGTTTCATGCCGGTTGTGATTATGAATGAAGCAAACGAATAGCAGGCTATTTCAAAAGCCTTAGTCAAAGAGGTACCGGCAAACAGTTCGCCAAGGAAGGCACCAAGGAACGGCCCAAGGAACGGAGCGAACCAAAACCCGAAGAAACCGGCTATGAGCCCTATTACAAGACCTATTGTGGCACCCCATGTCCCGGCTTTTGTTCCCCCGGTCATTTTTGTAAACCAGACGGGAGCCATAGTATCAAGTATGGTAACCACCACAGCCAAGAAAAACGACAGGAACAGGATTATGGTTTGGATATACGAAAACTCCAGTCCCGGGCAGAAAGCCATGAGCAATACCCCGACGAAACTCACCGGCGGACCAGGCAATCCCGGCACAATGGACCCCACAATACCCGTAATGCACAGTACGATAGCCAAAACCAATAATACAATATCCAACCACATGACCAGTACTACCTATCTTTATTCTTGTTTCTTCTTTCTCTCACGCTCCTTTATAACATCATTAATCTGCGAATCGGAGTAATACGGAACTTTTCCCGAAGGCACATACTTGCTTGACGACGAAAGATGTGTATCCTGGTCATCAAAGAAGATATGCGCACCAAAGGCCTTAAGCAGTTCATCCTTGCGCAGACCGCCAAGAAAATAAGCCTCATCTACATACACGCCCCACTTGCGCAGAGTCTTTATGACCCTGAAGTGCGAGGGCAGACTACGAGACGTGACAATAGCAAGGCGCAATGGAGAAAGTTCAATTGAAGTGGGCAAACACTCCTGAATCTGTGAGAGTTTTTTCAACAGATTGGCAAATGGCCCCTCCTTCAAAGGAACATCGGCATTTTCCTTTTCATACTTATAGAACGCATCAATTCCCTCTTCCTTGAAGCGGCACTCCGATTCGTCGGAGAATATTACCGCATCGGCATCAAATGCAATCTTCACACGGCTGTCTTCCGGATTGAAATCTGTCGGTGGAGCATAGATAAGCGCCGAAGCACAAATGCCCGAATCCATGACACGTTGCACATCTCCTTCATCCTTTGAAAGAAACAGGTCAATAGAGAAAGCTTTCAGATACTTTGACAACGACTCGCCGCCCGACAGAGCCACGCGAGTTATGTCAAGTCCGTACATATCAAGGGACTTAAGCATGCGCATACCGGTCTCGGGGCTGTTGCGGGACATTACCACAACCTCAACAATAGGGCGATTGGCCTGTTTGTTGAGTTCAAGAAGGCTTTTCACCAAATAGAAGGCAGTTCCGCGCTCAAGAGGCTCATCTTCATGTTCCTCCTGATATTTTCGGTACTTCGCCACACCATATTTTTCAAAAATCTCATTTTCAGCCTCAAGGTCAAAGAGCGCGCGCGATGACACACCAATAACCAAACGTCCGTCCAAATTCTCCATTATATAATATATATATTGTCTATTAACCTGTTCTCTTATGATAATTTGCAAAAATAACGCAATAAAGTACATTTATCAATAAAAAAACATAAAATTATTATTCAAGAGGCAAGCAACCGAACACTTTGGCGATATTTTTGCTAACTTCGCAGATAAATAAGAAGCATAAGGGATGATTAAGAATATTGTTTTTGATTTTGGAGGCGTACTAACCACAATCGATACCCAAAGAGCACTTGACAGATTCCGCGACCTCGGCGTAAAGGAACCGGAACAATATATAAACTCGTACTGCCAGAAAGGGCCGTTCTTTGAACTTGAGAACGGCGACATTGATGCACAAGAGTTCTGCAACAGACTCAGCGGTATTTGTGGCAGGGAGATAACATACCGGCAGGCAAAAGACGCATGGATGGGTTTTCTTGTCGAAATACACGAAGAGTGGCTTGAGTACTTGCAGACCATACGCGGCAAGTACCGTCTTGCAGTTCTCAGCAACACCAACCCGTTCATCCAGAGTTGGGCACAGACCGCTGAGTTTACAAGTTGCTGCAAATCCCTTGCCGACTATTTCGATTCACAGTTCTTCAGTTACCGCATGCATTGTTCCAAACCAAATGAAGAAATATACCTAAAGATGCTCGCGCAAGGTGCGATGAAAGCCGAAGAGACATTATTCGTAGATGACGGAGCCCGGAACATCGAAGCCGCCGCAAGAGTGGGCATAAAGACCCTGAAAGTAGAAAATGGTGAGGATTGGCGCAATGCTCTTGAAAAAGTGCTTGCAGCAGAAGGAGCAGAGCATTGACAATCAGAAACCACCTACCCGCGTCTGAACCTGTCGATACAGGCCAATCCAGCAAGAATAAGCGCCGCACCCATAAGAGCCACCCATGTAACACGTTCGCCAAGCACAAAGGCCGACGTTGTCATTGCAACAACAGGATTAAGGTAGAGAAGATTAGTAGCACGCACTGTACCAATTTTCTCAAGGCACCAATTCCAGCCAAGGAAACATAGCATTGAGGCCACACAACCCAAAAAGAGGATATTGCCCCACACAACCGCCCCACCGCTCCACAACAGTTCCACATTGACACCCTGCGGTAGAAGCCAAGGTATGATTGTCAACAACCCGTACCCGAAGACCTTGCGCGTAATGAGCATGTTGCCGTATCGGCCCTGCAACCTCTTTATTATCAGCGAATACAAAGCCCAGCAAAGACACGCAGCAAAAGCCAGAATATCGCCCAGCGGAGAGAGCTTTAGAATAAAATTTCCGTTGAACACCACCAAAGCCATGCCCGCAAAGGCAATCAGGGAGGCAAGCAGTCCCTTCCTGTTCAATCGTTCACCCGGATAGAAGCAACCTACAATAAGCGCCGTAACCAACGGAGTGAGACAAACAATCAGCGACACATTGGAGCAGTACCCGTAGGCCAACGCATAATTCTCGGTAATGAAGTAGAGTGAACCGCCTGTAAGCCCAAGCAACACAGCAAGCAGTTCATCTTTCCAATCATCAAGGAAGAGGCGTTTGCCGGCAAACGGAAGAATGAGCAGATAAGCAAGAATAAAGCGGAAGAGAAAAATTTCATCGGGACGCAGTCCTGCATTTATCAGCAGCTTTGTCTGCACAAACGTGCAGCCCCATATCACAACAATCAAGAACGCTGTGATATAAACAAGCATGCCACTGTCACCTTTTCCTTTTAACATATATCTAAAAAAGAAGGTGACCCAAAAGTCTCCTTCTTTTGTATGAGGCGTGAATAAAAAGTAAAGTTCAAGGCTTGTGAAGGCTTCAAAACCGCAGTTTACTAAGCGTAAATGAGGATTTTGAAGCCAAACGTAACGTAGAAATT
>JAZNDZ010000099.1:0-32444 GCA_045588345.1 Bacteroidaceae bacterium | reverse complement strand
AAATTTCTACGTTACGTTTGGCTTCAAAATCCTCATTTACGCTTAGTAAACTGCGGTTTTGAAGCCTTCACAAGCCTTGAACTTTACTTTTTATTCACGCCTCATACAAAAGAAGGAGACTTTTGGGTCACCTTCTTTTTAATGTCCTATTATGGTTGTCTTTGCAATCGTTTTTTATTCTCAGTCTGTAAAAATATAAGCGCTAATGTCATAAACAGTATGTATATTAGCATATTGCTTTGGAGGTTGTATAGCGAAACGAATGCTATAAACCAAGGAACTATCATGGATATGTTAATTTGGCGATTGCCATATCTCTTAAATATAAAGTAAATCATTATAATTATATAAATGATGGAGAATATGCCAAGTTCGTCAAGCCATAGCAGATATCCGCTTTCGGGTTGTGCTGCATAAACCTCAACGCCGTCACTCAAATAGTGTATCATTGGAATATTATGCTTTTCGATGTATTGTTGGAAGACTCCGCTGCCAATACCTGTAATCCAATTGTGCCTAAATATATCAATAGCACCAAGCCAATAGAATTCTTGGCGTCCTTCCAATGACTCATTGGCTTTGCTCAATCTCTCAAAAATATAAAGATTGCTCCAATACTCCTGTGTCAGGATCAATACGATACCTACAATTACAATAACTATAGTATATTTCGCTTTTTGGCGAGTGAAAATAAAGGATGCCAATATGCTTAATATAAATCCTAATATGAAGGCCTTACTTCCTGTTTGCATTCCAATGTAGGCAAGTAGAACGACAAATATTAGGTACAATGCGTTTTTGCTGTTCAAATATTTGCTCCAAATATATGCGGCAAAGATGGCTGTTGCGCAACCTGCAATTTGAGGGTCGGGGAAACAGGATGAAATTCGTGCCTCTCTGTCCCACACAGAATAGAATACAGAGAAATGTTGGCTTACATATATTTGCATAAAACCAAAGAATAATGCCATTATAATTGGCCATTTCATATATTTTGCAAATAGTTTCAGTCTGTATTTCTCATCCAATCCATCAAATACAATAATTGCTGCGAGGAAAATAGTCGCCGGCTTGATTTTTTCAAAAAATGCAGCGAGTGAATCTGCTTTAAATTCCGATGCTAAAGATGTAATTATGAGAATGAAAGCGTATATGATGATGAGGTAATGCTTTTTTGCAAGATTGTATAGTGTGCTAAAATTGAATATGAGGAATGTTGTGGAGGCTACTCCAAATACTTTTATATTAAAACCGCCAATGTTCATGCCTAAGTCCAAAAAAGGAAATAGAATTGATGCAAGCAATAGGTATGTATATGCTCGCTTTTTTGTATTCTTGTGGCTTAGTGATTGATAAACAATTGTTGCTACAAAAATAAAGGTAAATAATATAATTAATATTCCTCGCAGGGTAGTGCTCATAGTCTCTCTTCTATAAATTTATGGAATGCTTTGCAGTAGTTGTTCCAAGTACGTCCTTTTACCGATGCCTGGCATGCATCAAATACCTCTTTACGGTTTTCTTTTACATATAAAAGGAATTTGTAGAGCCTGTCAATGTCATCTGCAGTGTAGTCAATGCTTTCAATGAGCAGGCCATTCTTGTTGTCGATAAGCATCTCGGCATAGTCGCCTGAGGCCTTCGTTACGATGATGGGTACACCGGCGGCAAGGCTTTCTGACAATTTTGTCGGAGATGATACAATGTTCAGAGGGCGGCTTTCGCGTAGGGCAAAGGATGCATCCATCTTTGATATGTTCTCTGGTATTTCATTGAAAGGTACTCCTTTGATTGAGTAATTCTCTTTGCCAATCTTTTCGAGTTTCTCCTTGTATGGCTCGGTTGATGAGTTTGTTATGAGCATAAGAAAGAAACGTGAATCTTTTTTGCGCAACTCAATGAAAATATCGAGTATGGTGTCGATACATTGCCATTTGTTGAAGCCGCCAAAATAGCCCACAACAATTTTTTCTTTATTGCAGGGGCAGGTTGTCTGTTCAAAACGTGCAATGTCAGCGCAACAAGGATAAATGAATGTGTTGTTAAGTTCAAGTCCGCTGTATTCCATTAATTGCTTGCGCAGATTCTCTGATACACAAATACTCATGTCGGCTTTTCTAATTGAAGTCTTAAGGCGGGCATTAAGTGTTTTGACAAATGAATCGTCTTGTCCTTTATTATGTGTATATATGTATTCATCAATGCTGTCGCCACGGTGGTTTACTATAAGTTTTGCTCTGGCTTTGGTCCAACTGGCCAATACTCCGCCCGATGAATAATCTGCCAAAACGATATCGCATTTATACCACAATGTTAACAAGAGCAGTATGAATTTCTCTATATAAGCATAAAGATTCAACCATTCTTTTGAAAATAGAATGTGTGGTATCAATATCCATTTGGCCTCTTTTGAGTAAGTGCTTTTTTTGTTATATGCATTTTTGAACTGTTTTAAATATGTGAGTGCTACAACTATAACGTCGTAACCATCTGCTTTAAAGCAGTTGATGAATGAGTTGGCTCTGTTCGATGCGCCATCCTTGTATGATGGGTCTAATCCGGGTACAACATATAAAACTCTTTTCATATCATTAATTTATTTTACGAAGCAGATTGAATAAATATATACTCTGAAATAATGAATGTAGAACATATGAAAGCAAAAGTGCAAGTGATATACCTAAGGCTCCTTTTCCATTAGAAACGAAAATATATGTCAAGGATATGAACATTATTGACCATAGAAAATTGAACATAAGGCTTGTCCACATTTTTCCTCGGCTAACAATTGAAACGCCTACAACAGATGCGAATGATGAAAATACTGTTGAGAATGCAATGATTACAAGCGGTAGCGTTTCATTAAACCCGTCGCCGTATGCTCCCATTATATATTTTCCGGCCAATGACACTGATGTAGCGAGAACGAATGCTATACTTACATTTAGGCCTAAATTTATGTATAGTGCTTTTTTGTAGTCGTGTTTGTCTGTATTCGTCAAACTTGATAGTATTGGGAGAATGATGTTGCTTAGTGCTGATGGAATAAACAATATAATAATTCTCCATTGGTCTGCCGCTTCGAATATACCTAATTCTCCAAAACCGTCATGTCTTACTAATATAGTTCTTACAACCCAATATGCCGGTGCTACCAGAAAACTGGATAATGCTGCAGGAATGCTGAACTTATACAATATTGATAGGTCTTTCTTTTTTATCTTTAAAATGTTTAAAGAAATGCCGTTCTTCTTGAATATACTTCTTGCTTTCATTGAATTGAACAGCATTAATGATGATATGCCTATGCCAAAGCCTACAATCGCTCCATTGACACCCCAATAGTATGCACCAATGATAATCAGTACGCCTTCTATGGCCGACGAGATAAATGTGTTAATTGCAATATTTTTAAACTTCTCATATCCGGCAAGGATACCGTTGAATACCCCATTCATTATTGTTGTGAATAGTAATAGGGAACTGAAACGTATCGCATTCTTTAGATTTGGCGCGCTAAGGGTATTCGTGGCAATGTAATCCGCGAATATAAATAGGAGTAACGTTATAATGACTGCCGAACAGAATGTGAAAAGTGTAGTGATATTTACTATGTTTTCAACTTTTCGGTTGTCTACGTTCTTGTATTGGGATATGAATTTTGTTGCTGTGATTCCTAATCCGACAGTTCCTAAAACAACAAATAAGTTAATTGTAGACCGGACAATACCGAGTTCTCCATACCCTTGTTTTCCAAGTATGTTTGCGCAAACGATTCCTGCTGAAAGCACAATCAACTTTGCGGAAGCCGTACCGAATATAGACCAAAAAGCTCCACTAGCAATGCGCTTGAGGATAGGTGCGTTTTTTAATTTGTTTTTAATTTTGTTTATCATCCAGATTGTATTTACTGTTGCCATAGAGGCCCGGTATAATCCACAGACCTCTTTTCTGCTCATATCACTTTTCCTTTTTTGTCCCCTCAGGAGCGGCGGGCTCCTGAGGGGTGGGGCCTTGCCCCAGTAGTGGTTTCCTGCTTTTCATCCACTGTTTTTCTGAATTGAAAACTCAAAGGTCAAAGATTAAAACTGAAAAACTCGTTTCAGTCAATGTTTGATTCCTTTGCACCTCCTCTAACGGGAGAATGAGTTTTTTTGTCCCCTCGGGTGCGGTCAGGCACCCGAGGGGTGGGGCTTACCCCAGTGGTGGTTTCCTGCTTTTTATCCACCGTATTTTATAACTGAAAACTGAAAGCGGAAAACTGAAAACTCTGTTTAAATACCTCCTATATAAACAGAGGAAGAGTCTCCTTTTTTGCTTGTTTTTGTTTTTCCCTTTCTCTTTTCTCGTGTTTGCAGCAGATTATCTCTTGTAAATGCCGCAGAAGTCGAGGATTATCTTGCTGTCATCCCATGGCAGTTCCTTGAACTGGTTGTGGGCGGTGAGCATTACAACGATGTCGGCCTTCTCGTATGCCTCTTTGTAGTTTGTGAGCTTGTATGTGTTGTGCTCCTCAACGTTGGGCTCTACAATCATGATGTCGGCATTGTTGCACATCTGCATTACCTTGCCTACTATGGTCTTTGAAGGTGATTCGCGCAAGTCGTCGATGTTTGGCTTGAATGCAAGACCCATCATTGCAACTGCCGGCTTACGGCCGTTCTTCAACTCGAACTCGAGCATTGTGCTCTTTACCTTCTCTGCACACCAGAAACTCTTGTAGTTGTTGATGTTGCGTGCGGTAGCAATAATCTTGCTCTCGGCAGGGTAGTCGGCTGTGATGAAGTAGGGGTCAACAGCAATACAGTGTCCGCCTACACCGCATCCGGGCTGCAGGATGTTCACGCGTGGGTGCTTGTTGGCAAGGTTGATGAGTTCCCATACGTTTATGTCAGCCTTGTCGCAGATGAGTGAAAGCTCGTTTGCGAATGCTATCTGTACGTCGCGGCTACTGTTCTCGGTGAGTTTGCACATCTCGGCAGTGCGGCTGTTGGTCTTGTGGAGTTCGCCCTTAACGAACTGTGAATAGAATGCAATTGCCTTGTCGGTGCTCTCTGGGGTGAGGCCGCCGATTACACGGTCGTTGTGTACCAACTCGTAGATTACGTTGCCAGGGAGTACGCGCTCGGGGCAGTATGCTATGTAAATCTTGTCTTTGAGTTCGGGGCGCTCTGCGAAAATGATGTCGGCCATCATCTCAGTTGTGCCGATGGGTGATGTTGACTCGATTACATAAAGGTCACCTTCTTTCAAAAGCGGAAGCACTGCGCGAGTGGCTGCTTCAACGTATGATACATCGGGCTCGTGGTCGCCTTTGAATGGGGTGGGAACTACCATGAAGTAAGCATCGCTCACCTGTGGGGTGGTGTATGCCTTGAACTTGCCTGCGGCAATTACTTCCTGCAACATCTCTTCCATGCCTGGCTCGATGATGTGGAGTTTGCCCTGATTGGTTACTTCTACTACTTTGGGGTTGATGTCAACACCTACAACATCTACTCCGTGCTTTGCTGCAATAATTGCTGTGGGGAGGCCTATGTAGCCGAGTCCCATGAAACATGCTTTCATAATTTTTTGTATTATATTGTTACTGTTGTTCTCTATTTATCACCGTTTTACGGAACTCATTTTATAATTTGGAGCGCAGTGCTGCGATGATTTTCTTGTTGTTCGAGATTTTGGCTGGAACTGTTATTTCAATGTTTCTGCTATTCTGCCGCAGGCGAGTCCGTCACCATAAGGGTTCACGGCCTTGCTCATGGCATCGTAGTGTGCCTGGTCGTCAAGCAACTGCGAAACTTCGCTTACAATCTTGTTGTAGTCTGTGCCTACGAGTTTTACAGTGCCTGCCTCAAGTGCTTCGGGGCGCTCAGTGGTGTCGCGCATAACGAGCACTGGCTTGCCAAGACCGGGAGCCTCTTCCTGAATGCCACCGCTGTCGGTGAGCACTATGTTGCTCTTCTCCATGAGGTATACGAATGAGAGATATTCCAATGGTTCAATGAAGAACATATTGCCCAGTCCATTAAGGTCTTCTCCGAATACTTCATGTATTGGCTTGCGCACGTTGGGGTTGAGGTGCATTGGATATACGAAGTCCACATCGGGGTACTTTAATGTGAGGTCCTTTATTGCGGTGCACATGTTTATGAAACCGTCGCCGAAGTTCTCGCGGCGGTGACCGGTGATTAGCACAAGTTTCTTGCCGCTGTCAAGACGTGTTACATCATATCCGGCCTGTGCAAGAAGCCCCTTCAGTTCATTGTTGAGTGCTTTATCTTCCTTTATTTTGTTTACGACCCAGTAGAGCGCATCGATTACTGTGTTGCCGGTAACTGTAATGCTCTCCTCGGCTACTGCCTCGCGAAGAAGGTTCGCCTTGCTCAGTGGGGTGGGGGCAAAGTTATATGTGGCAATGCGGCCTGTTATTTGGCGGTTCATCTCTTCGGGCCAAGGACTGTAGATGTTGTGTGTGCGAAGGCCTGCCTCAACGTGGCCCACAGATATCTGCTGGTAGAAGGCTGCGAGGGCTGCCGCTGTGCTGGTAGTGGTGTCACCGTGCACAAGAACTACGTCGGGCTGTGCTTCTTTGAGTACATCGCGCATGCCGGTGAGCACGCGGGCTGTAACGTCGTAGAGGTCTTGTCCCTGTTTCATTATGTTGAGGTCATAATCAGGGGTGATTTCAAAGAGTTGCAGCACTTGGTCGAGCATCTGGCGGTGCTGGCCTGTAACACATACTACAGTCTTGAATGTTTCCGGGTGTTTCTGGAACTCCTTTACCAAAGGTGCCATCTTTATGGCCTCGGGGCGTGTCCCGAATACGAGCATTACTGTTTTCATATCATTACTTGTTTATGTCGGTTTTCTTTATCAATTTCTCTTTTCTCAATATCTTGGGCAAGGTTGTCAGGACTCCCCAACTGCGTCTTATCTGTTTGGAGGGCTCTGAGAAAATGCGGTGAATGAATCCCAAATGGTTGTCGTATACCCAACGGGGGCATGCATGGGGGAGGTCCGGCAAGCCGCTGTAGAAGTTGAATACTGCGCCTACTGCAATCATGACACCGTGTTTTAGATGCGGTAGCAGGCGGTTCATGAACTGCTCCTGCTTGGGCGCTCCAAGGGCTACCCAAATGATATCGGCACCGTCCTGCTCAATCATTTCTGCAATGCCTTTATAGTCGAACTCGTCAACCGGGCAGAACGGCAACTCTTTGAATGTCATGCCTGCAACATCGGGGTTTTCTTTTTCAAGATTCTTTTGCAGGGCATTGAGAACATATTGCTTGTTCCCGAGGAATATCATTCTGTACTTGCGCTGGCGTATGAGGTCAAAAAAGATGTCACTTCCGCAATAAGGGGTTCGCTTGTAGCCATAAATCCATTTTATGAACACCGGAACCCAACTGCTGTCGCAGATGGAGAATATGCTGTTGTCGATAACATTGCGATACTCGCTGTTGTTGTGTACCATAGCGAGTATGTTGCCGTCCGCCGCACAGATGTAGCCCGGCTTGCCGCTGGCAAACTGCTGCTCAATGGCCTGGTGTACGGTTGGCACATCAAACTCGTATCGTATGTCGAAGTATTTCTCCATTGGTTGTCCTTTTTTCCTTTTGGCCAAAACCGCACCCAAAGAACAGAGGAGCAAAACGGGCTCTTGTCTCAGTTGCTTGCTTTTTACAGGACACAGTCAGTCAATTTATTCAATATGCAAAAATACAAATATTTTTTTATAATAACAAAGAATAACTGTTTTGTTTGCAGTGACTTTTGTTTTTTTTATTGTCGTTTTTTCAGCTTCTGCCTGAAACTCTGTATTGGATATACAATGCTTGTTGATGCGGGAAAAATAAAATGCTTTGGCCAGGGCTTTGTGCTTAAAATCCTATTTGTAGGAATATCCGCCGTTGACCTCAATGAGGCTGCCGTTTACAAACGGGTTGTCAATGCAGAAACGGTATGCATCTACAACCTCGTCAACCGTAGCGAAACGGTGTATGGCGGTCTTGCGGTATATGTTCTGCTTAATCTCTTCGGGTTTTTCCTTTTGCCATGGTGTCTCAACAAAACCGGGAACAATGGCGTTCACCGTTGTTCCTGTTCCCTCAAATTCCTTTACAAGGTTCTTGGCGAGTGCATGTACTGCGGCCTTGGTTACTCCGTAGGCAAGTACTGTGGCATGGGGCATAAGTCCCATTTGTGAGCCTGTAAATATAATCCTTGACTCTGCGGGAATGAGACTGTACAGTTCGCGTATGAGAATGTAGTGCGAATTTACGGCAACTTCCATTTGCATGTCCCAATCGCTGTCTTTTGTTTCTGTGAATGATTTTCTTATACTCATTCCTGCGTTGCAGACGATGCATTCGACCGATGTGCATTCATCTTTGATGCGTGCAATGAATGAATATAACTCATCGCGGTTGCACTGGTTGACTTTTATTGCTACGAAATTGTCAATTTCTTTCTTGAAATCCTCCCCTACGTATGTGGCATATACTTTGTATCCTTTTGAAAGTAGCATTTTGGCAACCCCGTATCCAATGCCTGATGTTCCGCCTGTAACTATTGCTGTTTTCATATTTCCATAAAGTTTTTGCGTTCAGTAAACTGTTGCATGACTTTTGCCATGGCAATGCTTTCCTTGCGTCTTAGGCGCGCGTTGCTGAAACGTTTGTTTATTATACACGACATCCATTCCTGAATCTCATACCTTAGACCTTCGCCATCCCATTTGTAAAAGAATTTCTGGTTTCTGTTCTGGTCCTCGTAGCGCAGTTCGAAATAGTCGGTTTTCCACCATGGCGCTGGTACGTAGGCATATCCTTTTGTGCCGGAAATTACAAGGTTGCCTTCGGTCTTTACGCCCAGGCCTAACTTGAACGAGCATACAGCTGTGGGGTAGTGCATGACACCTTTTGTGTAGATGTCGACCTGGTTCTCCATGCGGGAATAAAGGTCAAGGTTCTTGTAGTCTGTGCCCAGGAGTCTGAATATAGGCAATAGCGGGTATACTCCCGATTCGTACATTGAGCCGCCTGCCTGTTTGGAATCGAATTCACGGCGTGTCTTGTCGGGAAGCAGGCGTGAGAGAGAGGCCTCAATATCAACAACCTCACCTATTGCGCCGCTCTTTATCATTACCATCAGGTGATTGAATGCCGGGCAATGGGCTGTCTTGTGCGCTTCCATGAGCACTGTTCCCTGCTGTTCGGCAAGTGCATAAAGTTCGCGTGCCTGTTTTTCTTCAAGCACTAAAGGTATCTCGCAGAGGACATGCTTCCCGGCCAGCAGTGCCTGCTTGGCAAGGCTGTAGTGGCTCAGATGCGGCGTTGAGATGTAGACAGCGTCGACATCGGCAAGCAGTGCTTCGTATGAGGGGTATATTTTCTTCAGGTTGTTTGCTGATGCAAAATCTGTGCTTGCCGTGTTGTCAATGTCGTATGCACCCGTAATTTCTATGCCGTTCACAAATCCCGCTTCGGGCACGAAGCGTCTTGCAATTTTGCCGCAACCGGCTATGCCGGCTTTGATTGTGGTCTGTTTTTCCTCACGCAACATTGTGGATGATATGCCTTCGGTGCGCGGGAGGTAGACAACCTTGCAATATTCGCCAAGGTAATCGAACTTGCCTTCCCAGTCGCTGCCTATTGCGAATATGTCGACATCGTATTTCTGTATGTCGTCAATCTTTTGGCCGAAGTAGTCTTCAATTATTATCTGGTCGGCAAGTCCTGTAGCCTTTACGGCCTCAACGCGTTCAAGCACGTTGTTGCACACGTTTAGTTTTCCGCGTTCGCGGTCGAAGTTGTCGTTGGTTACGCCTACAATCAGGTAGTCACCAAGTTCCTTTGCGCGACGCAGAAGGTTTATGTGTCCTTGGTGCAGCAAGTCGTATGTTCCGTATGTGATAACTTTTTTCATTGCGGTCTGTTCTGTCGTGAATCAGTCTCTTTGGAAAATGTCGCGTGTATAAACCTTCTCTTTTGCATCGTCAAGGCAAGCGTCGTAGCGGTTGGCAATGATTGCCTGGGAAAGGTTCTTGAATTCTGCAAGGTCGTTGATGACGCGGCTTCCGAAGAATGTGCTGCCGTTCTCGAGTGACGGCTCATAGATGATTACTTCTGCTCCTTTTGCCTTTATGCGCTTCATGACTCCTTGAATTGAAGAGTGGCGGAAATTGTCGCTGCCGGCTTTCATCGTCAGGCGGTAAACGCCGATAGTGCAGTGCCTTTCTTCAGTTGCATTGAAGCAGCCGTTCTGGGTGTAACCGTAATAGCCGGCCTTCTGCAGCACCTGGTCGGCGATGAAGTCCTTGCGTGTACGGTTGCTCTCTACAATGGCGCTCATCATGTTCTGCGGAACCTCCTGGTAATTCGCAAGCAGTTGCTTGGCATCCTTGGGCAGGCAGTAGCCGCCGTAACCGAATGATGGGTTGTTGTAGTGGTCGCCGATTCGCGGGTCAAGACCAACGCCTCGGATAATGGCTGCCGAGTCAAGTCCTTTGACTTCGGCGTATGTGTCAAGTTCGTTGAAGTAACTCACTCGCAGGGCAAGGTAGGTGTTGGCAAAGAGTTTTACGGCCTCGGCCTCTTTCAGTTCCATAAACAGGGTAGGGATGTTCTCTTTTATCGCTCCTTGCTGCAGTAGTTCTGCAAACTGGCGGGCGGCCTCATCAAGGTGATTGCCGGCTATGGCCTTTATGGCTTCATTCTCCTCGTCGAACCTGTCAATCATTTTAGGATAGCCTACAATGATTCTGCTTGGGTAAAGATTGTCATATAGCGCCTTGCTCTCGCGCAGGAACTCCGGTGAGAAGAGCAGACGGAACTTACGGGTTGTGTCCCAACCTTTTTCTTTGAACTTCTTGAAGTATTTCACATAGAGACTGCGGCAATAACCCACCGGTATTGTGCTCTTGATGACCATGGTGGCATCGGGGTTCACTTCAAGGACAAGGTCAATGACATCCTCAATGTGATGGGTGTCGAAGAAATTGAGTTGCGGGTCGTAGTTGGTCGGTGCGGCAATGACAATGAACTCTGCATTGCGGTATGCGCTCGCTCCGTCAAGGGTGGCAGTAAGATTCAGTTCTTTCTCTGCAAGGTATGTCTCTATGTAATCGTCCTGAATAGGGGAAATGCGATTGTTGATTTTCTCAACCTTCTCAGGGATTACATCTACTGCTACTACCTGGTTGTTCTGTGCCAACAGAGTGGCAATGCTAAGGCCTACATAGCCTGTACCTGCAACTGCAATTTTCATGTCCCAGTCTCTTTAACCCTTTGCTGTTTGTGCCTTTATCCTCTTTATGCAATACTCCATTGACTCACGCCAATGCGGTATGTCAATGTCAAAGGTTTTCTTGATTTTTGATTTGTCCAACACTGAGTATGGCGGGCGTGTCACCGGTGAGGGAAACTCGCTGCTGTGGCATGGGCTTATGTGGCAAGAGGTGTTGCCGGCTGCTGCGGCAATCTCCACTGCAAAATCGTACCATGAGCATGCACCCTCATTGGAGAAGTGGTAAATGCCTTCGTTGCCTGGGTATACGCCGGCTTCAATTATTGAGAATATGGCAAGCGCAAGGTCGCCTGCGTATGTGGGCGTGCCTACCTGGTCAAACACTACGTTCAACTGCTCGCGTTCCGCTGTAAGGCGCATCATAGTCTTCAGAAAATTATTGCCGAACTCGCTGTACAGCCATGCGGTGCGGAAGATTAGTGCTTTGCACCCGCTCTCAGCAATGGCCTGCTCGCCCATGAGTTTTGTACGTCCGTATACGCCCAGCGGTGCGGTGGGCATTTCCTCGGTGCGCGGTGTGTTGCCCTCAAGCCCGAATACGTAGTCGGTCGATACGTGGAACAGTGTGGCATTCATATCTTTTGCTGCAACGGCCAAATTGCCCACCGCCGTAGCGTTTATCAGTTCGGCAGTAGCCTCGTCACTCTCGGCCTTGTCTACATTGGTGTAGGCAGCGCAGTTTATTATCGCGTCAACCGAATGTTGCTTTACGAATGCCGAAACAGCGGCAGAATCGGTTATGTCCAGTTCGGCAACATCGGTAAAAATGTAGTTGTTGGGCGATACTGCGCCAAGGCGACGCATCTCGCTGCCCAGTTGGCCGTTGGCTCCCGTTACAAGTATGTTCATAATATCAATATAATTCTTCGTTGTAGTCAAAAAGGTAATCGGCCTCAGCAATGCACTTGTTCAACCTGTCTTTTTCTGACAGTATCACATCGCTTGGAGGCACTTGCCAATCAATGCCTATGGTGGGGTCGTTCCATGCGACTGCGCCTTCACTTTCCTTGCAGTAGAAGCTGTCGCACTTGTATTGGAATATAGCCTCTGGGCTGAGTACTGCAAAACCGTGCGCAAAACCACGCGGAACAAAGAACTGGCGATGATTTTCCTCGCTCAGTTCCACAGCGACATATTTGCCGAACGTGGGCGAACCCTTGCGTATGTCCACTGCTACATCAAGCACTCTTCCCTTTATGCAACGTACCAGTTTGCTCTGGCAGTGAGGCGGTTTCTGGAAGTGCAGGCCGCGCAACACGCCATACGATGACTTCGACTGGTTATCCTGCACGAATGCAGTCCTGCATACCTTCTCCTCAAACTCGCGCTGCGAGAATGACTCGTAGAAATATCCTCTCTCGTCCTCGAATATTCGTGGTTCGATAATTACGACCCCTTCTATGTCTGTCTTTATTACCTCCATATTCCTCAATCAATGTTTGCTCCTGAATGTTCTACCTCGTCAATCACTTTCATCAGGTACTGTCCGTACTGGTTCTTTATCATTGGTTGTGCAATCTCATGCAACCTGTCGGCCGTTATCCAGCCCTTGCGGTAGGCAATGCCTTCAAGGCACGCTATTTTCAGTCCTTGGCGTTTTTCAATAACCTCGACAAAGATAGATGCCTCGGCCAGCGAATCGTGCGTGCCGGTATCGAGCCATGCGAAACCTCTCTGCAGGGTCTGCACCTTGAGTTCTCCGTCGTTCAGGAACTGCTGGTTCACAGTCGTTATCTCAAGTTCTCCTCGTGCCGATGGTTTGATGTTCTTCGCAACCTCCACGACTTTGTTGGGGTAGAAGTAGAGTCCCACAACGGCGTAGTTCGATTTCGGGTTCTGCGGTTTTTCTTCAATGGAGAGGCAGTTGCCCTCTTTGTCGAACTCGGCCACACCATAGCGTTCAGGGTCGTCTACCCAGTAGCCGAACACCGTAGCCTTGGCATCCTCTTCTGCTGCACGTACAGCCTCCTTGAGCATTGCAGAGAAACCGCTGCCATGGAAAATGTTGTCGCCGAGCACAAGACAAACCGAATCGTCACCGACAAACTTCTCGCCAATGATGAATGCTTGTGCAAGGCCGTCGGGCGAGGGCTGTTCGGCATATTCAAACTTTACTCCATAGTCACTTTCGTCACCGAGCAGGCGCTTGAATCCCGGCAAATCTTGCGGGGTTGATATAATGAGTATCTCCCTTATTCCTGCAAGCATGAGCACAGAAATGGGGTAGTATATCATAGGCTTGTCATATATCGGGAGCATCTGCTTGCTCACGCCTTTTGTGATGGGGTAAAGACGGGTGCCGGAACCTCCGGCAAGAACGATTCCTTTCATGTTTGTTGCTTTTTTTGTTTGTTGTCTGGGCAATGCGGTTATGGCAACCGTGTGCTATTATTTGCAAAAGAAACAAAAATATACTATATAAACAACTGTTTTTGCAATTGTTATTTGCTTTTTCTGTTTTTTTTGACTGCCAATAACAGACAGAGGGAACTGCCATGGCAGTTCCCTCTGTCTGTTATTCATATTTAGTTTGCGCTCTCAAACATTTTGAGGAACCGGACATCATTTTCGCTGAACAGACGCAGGTCCTTTACCTGGTACTTGAGGTTTGTGATGCGCTCGATTCCCATGCCAAATGCATATCCCGAATATGTCTTGCTGTCAATGCCACACAATTCAAGCACGTTGGGGTCTACCATTCCGCAACCAAGAATTTCAACCCAACCGGTGTTCTTGCAGAACGGACATCCTTTTCCGCCACAGATATTGCAACTAATGTCCATTTCGGCACTGGGCTCAGTGAATGGGAAATATGAAGGGCGAAGGCGTATCTTGGTGTCCTTGCCGAACATCTCCTGTGCAAACAGCAACAACACTTGTTTCAGGTCGGTGAACGATACGTTCTTGTCAATGTAAAGGCCTTCCAACTGATGGAAGAAACAGTGCGCACGGTAACTTATGGCCTCGTTGCGGTACACACGCCCGGGGGCGATTATGCGTATCGGCGGCTGCGAATTCTCCATCACGCGGCTCTGTACACTACTGGTGTGTGTGCGCAGAATGATGTCGGGGTGCGCCTCAATGAAGAATGTGTCCTGCATATCGCGGGCGGGGTGGTCCTCTGCAAAGTTCATTGATGAGAATACATGCCAGTCGTCCTCAACCTCCACGCCGTTTGCGATTGAAAAGCCCAAGCGTGCAAAAATGTCTACAATCTCGTTCTTTACAATTGAAAGCGGGTGGCGTGTACCCAATACTGTGGGGTACGACGGGCGTGTGAGGTCAATCTCGCACTGCTCATCCTCCTTGCTCTCCAACTGTTCCTTGAGGGCGTTGAAGTGTTCCTGGACAGCGTTCTTGAGTTCGTTGATTTTTACACCAACCTCGCGTTTCTGCTCGGCCGGAACCTCTCGGAACTGTGCCATCAGACCATTTATTATGCCCTTTTTGCTCAAGTATTTGAGGCGCAGAGCCTCAAGTTCCTCGGCATTGGTCGCTGTTGTGCCCTTGATTTCTTCGAGCAACAGGTTAATCTGTTCTATCATAGTTCTTCTGATGTTTTTCCTAATTTATCAGTGTCTGTGCCGGATATTTCTTTTGGCTCGCACAAACTTCGCAAAGTTAGTGAATTGTGGTGATATTTAGAAAAAATATATCTATTTTCTTCCAAAAAAATATTGTGAGGTGTTTTTTAGGTATCTATGTTATAAAATATATATGACAATTTTGATATTATAAGTTTTTTTATCATTTTTGCAGATTGTGAAAACTTAGCAGCGAATGAGAAATTTAGGCATGGAAACTATGGAATACAAGAAAATTGACCTTGAAGTCGAGCAGTTGCTTGGTCGTCTTGCACGTCGGTTGTCCTCAGAAGACATTAATCGAATCAGCGATGCATATCTGCTGGCACGCGAAGCCCACATGGAGCAGCGCCGCAAATCGGGCGAACCTTACATCATGCACCCGGTAGCCGTCGCAAAGATTGTGGCCGAAGAACTGCGCCTTGGTGCAAACCCCATAATTGCAGCGTTTCTGCACGATGTTGTCGAGGATACCCCCTACACAGTCGAGGACATCGCTGCACGTTTCGGTGATGATGTGGCGTTCCTGGTCGATGTGGTCACTAAAAAGAAAAAAAAGAGTTCCGCGGTACATTCAAGCCAAATTGACAACTACAAGCAGATGCTCAATTCGCTGCATTACGATATACGTGCATTGCTCATTAAACTGTCCGACCGTCTGCATAACATGCGCACCCTCAGCAGTATGCGCCCCGACAAACAGATGAAGATTGCCGGTGAAACCGATTACTTCTATGCTCCTCTTGCCCATCGCTTAGGACTATATTACATAAAACGCGAAATGGAGAACCTCTCCTTCCGTTACCGCTGTCCGCGTGACTATGCCATGATAGAAAGCGAACTCGTCAAGGAACTCAAAGAGCGTGAACAAGGACTCAAATCATTCATGTTCGAAATTGAACGTCTTCTCGAGAACAATGACATTCTCATGGCAAGGACCGAAATATATTCCCGCGGCCCGTACAGCGCGTGGCGCAAGATGCATGCCCGCGGCTGCGATTTCAATCATGTCGATGACAAATACTATATACGTATAATCTATCCCAACACCCACGACTACTCCGAAAAGGATATGAGCCTCAAGATATACTCTATCCTCACCGACCGCTTCAAGGAGAAGCCGGGCAGTGTAGTCAACTTCATTGATTCACCAAAGGAGAACGGCTATCAGAGTTATCATGTGACACTGCTCACTCCGCAAGGAACATGGGAAGAAATTCATATATCCTCGGAGCGCATGATACGCAAGTCGCAGTTCGGCTGCATTGCCGAAAGCACCGAAACCAACATAACCAACTGGCTCGAGAAGTTCAAACACGTGCTTCAGGAAATGGCAACCCGCGGTAAAGAGGTAGAGTACATGGACGGTGTCACCTCATCATTCTACAACGACGATATAATAGCCTATACCCCGGATGGCAAAGGTGTCATTCTCCCCAAAGGTGCCACAGCATTGGATTTTGCATTTGAGATACACAGCGAGCTTGGCCTCCATGCGCAGTATGCACGCATCAACGGTCAGTTGAAATCAATCAAGACAGAACTGGAACGCGGCGATGTGGTGCTGATAGGCAGCAATGAAGCGATAAGACCCAAGAACGATTGGCTTGAACACGTATCGACATTCAAGGCAAAGTCGCATATAAACAGTTTCCTTAACAAACAGCGCAAGATTGATTTTGCGCGTTGCGAGCAGTGCCGTCCTTTGCCCGGCGACGAGGTCATTGGCTTCAAGGAGCCCGACGGTACAATCACCATACACCGCCGCGACTGCAAAGCCGCAATACGTTTGGCTTCGCAGCGCGGAGACGATATTGTGGCAGTTGCCTTTGACGAAGACAAGGAGTTCCTCTATCCCGTCAGGGTAGACATTGTAGCCGTCGACCGCTATCACCTGCTCGTTGATCTGGTAGATAGTATTACAAACAAGTTGCAACTTTCGCTCACAAACATATCATCAAAGACCAATGACGAGATTGTCTGTTGCACCCTTGAATTCAGTGTACATTCAGCGGGCGAACTGCAGGAGGTGCTCAGCCACATCTCTCAGATTGACGGTGTCGACGAAGTGCAACAAAGCATTGAATAACCCAATATTTATTAATAAAGTATGAAAAAGAAACTTTTACTATTACCTTTTTTTGCCGCAGCGCTCTCATTTGCAGCATGCAGCGAAGATGAATCTGTATTTGAAGCACCGGTAGTGGAGCAACCCTCCGCAAGTGATGTTACACGTGTGCAGTTTGCCGAGGATGACGGTTCCAAGGCTTTGAGTGGTTCGCCTCATTTGCAAGCAAAAAATCTCCTAAGTAAAGTTCCGGCTGATTACATTGCCGAAATGACTGATACCCTTGGCCGTGCCAACATCACTCCGGAGCAGTATGCCGAGATTCAGGCTTTTGCGCAGGAACTTACAGCCGGTCTTTCTACTGATAAAGCAAGATATCAGAAATGCTATGATTGGGTGCGACAGAATGTAAAGTACGAGTATTCCGACAATGACCCTTATCCTGTCTTCAAGAACCTTAAAGGTATCTGCCAAGGTTATGCTAATCTACTGTTCATAATGCTTCACAGCATAGATATTCCGGCATTTGTCTGCAACGGAATATTGAATCCCATTGGCGGCCATGCATGGAATTATGTATATTGCGACGGCAAGTGGTATGTGAGCGACCCCACCAACAGCGGTTCATGGCTTCTTGCTGCCACAACAGGCTATAAACATCTGCTTCCATCATCATTCGATGTTGTGCTTGCAAAGGAGAACAGCATATGGTTCAATTATACTGAAAACAATCTTAACGTTTGTGCAGTAGAGAGCAATGAAGACGTATTCGTTGTTCCTTTCAGTGCGTTGGGCTATCAGGTGACATCGTTCAGTCCCACAAAACCTCTCCCCTCAAACATCAAGCAGATAAATATTGGTAAGAACATCAAGAGCCTTGGTGAGGCATATATGGGCCTTTCTTACAATGCCACTAATGTAGAGTGGATTGAGGTTGACCCCGAGAACACACTCTTCGCAAGCTATCTTGGCGTTCTGTACCGCAAGAGCGGCAGCGAATTCCAGCTTGTTTATATTCCCGGTGCCATGAAGTGCGTAGAACTCATGCCAATGGAGACAATGTACAAGAACACAGTTTACAATAACAAGAGTCTTGAGGTACTTATTGTGGCTCCCGGTACTAAGAGCATTGAAGCATGGGGTGTCGAGAACTGTCCAAACCTTAAGATTGCATACGTTCCCGAGGATACAGAAATCGCAAACAATGCATTTGCAGGTGTTCATCCCGATTTCCAAATCATCCGCGGTGACTATACCAATATTCCTGAAATAAGAGAAGACTGATTATCTGCATAATCAATGAAACAATATAGAGGCGAGGAGCATCCTCGCCTCTATATTGTTTCATTGATTCACCGATTCCCTGAATATGCTTTGGTAATATAGTTTCAGCAATGTCTGTCGTGCTTCTACCTGACGGCTTATTGAGTCATTATGTAGGGTGTCTGGCGATAGTGTCTGTTTCTCGTTGTAACTGTAATAAACATCATTGCCTTTGAGAGTGTCAAGCAAGTTGTTTCCTATGTTCAGGTAGCGTGTCCCTTGCTTGAATGCAATACCGGCAATTGTAGGAAGTATATCGTAGTGACAACCAAATCTCTCTTCAATCATCTCTTTATATCTGTTATCTATTGCCATGTGCGGTGGCAAGTATATATACAACGGTACCGAGTACTTATATCTTTCGGGAACTATGCTGTAATCGAGAATACTGCGCACATTGTGGTCACCCGTTACTATGATAACAGTATTGTCGGCAAACTCGCTATCCTTGAACCAGTTGAGAAAATCTCCCAATGATTTGTTCGCGTATTGTGCTCCAATACCATATTTTGTCTTCACATCATGACTCTCTTTTATAGAAGGCGTGTCATACCAATGTTCGTTCAGTGGCGGAAGGTCAACATTCTTGGGGAATGTGAATGGCGGGTGGTTGGTCGATGTAAGTGCCATGATGAACTGCGGTTTCCCGTCATCGTGACCCTTCTTGAGTTCCTGTGCAATGTACCTGTAAAGGAATTCGTCATAAACACCAATCTGGCTGCTGGTACTCCCCTGGATTTCTTCCATAATCTGCATGCGCCCGTCTACGCTGTCAAAATATTGTACTTTAAGTGCCTCGTTCAAGTTTTCCCATGTAGGGTCAATTCCGGTGATGAATCTGGTAGTGTATCCGCTCTGTTTCAAAGGGTATGCTATTGAGGTCGCAAGGCTGTCATATCTGAACCGTGATTGGAAATAGTGCAGATAGGGCATAGCCAGTATGACACTCTCAAGTGTGTATACAGTACCGTTCCTTACCGATTGGAAGTTTTTCAGCACAATATCTTCATCAAGATGCCTGCGTAAAGAACACTGTAGGTCAAGAGTATCACCCTTGTCAAAGTCGATAAGGTAACTGCTCCAACTCTCATTCATTATGAGCAATATATCGGGTTACTTGCTTTGTAAAGGACCAGCCTCGGCAAAAAGTAAATCTTCTGCTTTTGTTCCTTGCTCATTCTTGCAGTAAGGTAGCGCTGAAGCCGTAGCCAGTTCTTCAAAGGATGCGAACCCGCTTTCCTTTATTATTGCTTCATCGCTTTTCAATTCAAAACTCTCCTTGCGCTCCTTGTATGCCTTCTTCAGTAGGTATATGGCATTGGGTACAGCATTATTGATGTTGTTGTCTGTTGAAACAATGAACGCTTCAACCTGCAACGTGTATCTCGTTACCGACCCACGCATGAAAACGAAGGTAATTGCTGCTATTGCTGCTAATGATGCTATAGTGGCTTTTGTTCCCATCCAACAGTGTGGCGCAATGCTCTTTCGGCCAATGTATCTGCCAAGGAAGAATATCATGCTGCCAACAGAAACAGTGAAGGCAAGGATACTCATGAAAGGATAATCTTCCCACATTGTTCTCAGCAGTCCAAGTGGTCCTTCATCAAAGAAGTCAAAGAATACCACGTTGTAGCGACAATTGAAATTGTCATAGAAATAGAATTCAGCAACAACAATAAGTGCCACAATCGACCATAATATAGCGTAGTAATATCTTGTAAATTTTATACATCTTTTTACAGCATTCTCATTTCATCGTTCCAAAAATGACAACACTTGCTTTTCGTGCTCCACGCGATGCTGTTGGTCAAATCCGGAATCACTCTTGATTCCAGATTTCCCATGAAGCAAGAGCCTGCAAGTACCACATCTCGTAACCGCTTTTTGTCACAGCCCCCTGTGCCGCACCTTTCTGCAGGAACAGTGTATTCTCAGGGTTATATACAATGTCATACAGCAAATGCTTGCTGCCAATCTGTGAGTATTGTATATCGGGACATTGGTCAATGCCGTGACCCACCATTCCAAGCGGTGTGCAGTTTACTATTACAGTGTGGCTTTTCATTATCTCTGCCGTGAGGTCACTGTATGCAATGGCTTTTGTACTTGCTTTGCGAGAAACGTTCAGACACTCTATTCCCAATTGTTCAAGTGCATATATAATTGCCTTTGAGGCACCGCCGGTTCCAAGGACAAGCGCTTTCTTATGATGCTCTTTTAAAAGAGGCTGTATTGAGCGGGTGAAACCTATTACATCACTGTTGTATCCCCACAGATGCACTTTGCCATCAGTATCGTGTGTTACCTTCACTACGTTTACTGCATTTATGGCTTTTGCTCCGTCGCTCATGCCGTCAAGGTGCTGCATTACTGCAATCTTGTGTGGAATTGTCACGTTGAACCCTTGTAGTTCCGGGTGCTCATCAAGTATCTGCGGCAGTTTATCTGTACTTTCTATTTCAAACGGGATATACCTTGCATCAATACCTTCTTTGGCAAACTTTGCATTGAAGAACGCAGGACTTGCCGATTGTGCAAGCGGGTAGCCTATTATGCCATATTCTTTCATCGTTTCCTTATTATAATGGCGTTAATGCAGTCATTCTTATCCCAGATACTCTCTTACGTTCTTTTCAATGCGGGCATTAATGTCCTCGCACTCCTCTTTTACAAATTTCTCGCCGGTGATGTTTTCGTACAGTTCAATATAGCGGTTGCTTATGCTTTCTACAATCTCGTCGGTCATCTCAGGAACCTGTTGCCCCTCTTTTCCCTGGAATCCGTTCTCCATAAGCCATTCGCGCACGAACTCCTTTGACAACTGTTTCTGCGGCTCACCGTTTGCGAACTTCTCTTCATACCCCTCTGAGTAGAAATAACGCGATGAGTCCGGGGTATGTATTTCATCCATTAGATATATCTTGCCGTCGTGCTTGCCGAATTCGTATTTGGTGTCTACGAGAATAAGACCGCGCTCGGCTGCTATCTCTGTTCCACGCTGGAAAAGTGCCAGTGTGTACTTCTCAAGCAACGCGTATTCTTCGGGAGTAGCAAGGCCCTGGGCAAGAATCTCTTCTTTGGAGATGTCTGCATCATGTTCGCCAATCTCAGCCTTGGTCGTAGGCGTAATTATGGGTTCGGGGAACTTCTGGTTCTCCTTCATGCCTTCGGGCAACTTTACTCCGCAAATCTCGCGGACACCGCTCTTGTATGCACGCCATGCCGAACCGCATAGGTATCCGCGCACAATCATCTCAACAGGGAATCCCTCACACATTACGCCTACAGTCACCATGGGGTCGGGTGTAGCCAGTTTCCAGTTGGGGACAATGTCTGCCGTTGCATCAAGGAACTTTGCTGCAATCTGGTTCAACATCTGTCCTTTGAATGGTATTCCCTTGGGAAGTACCACGTCGAATGCCGAAATGCGGTCGGTTGCAACCATAATCAATTTGTCGTGACCGACTGTGTACACATCGCGTACCTTTCCGTGATATACGTTTTTCTGGTTCTCGAACTCGAATTCAGTGTTTGTTAAAGCTTTTGCCATAGTGTATTTCTTTTAATCTGTTACTTTCTTCTCTTTCATTGCCTGTTCGTGCTTCTCGTATGCCTCGACAATTCGTGTCACTAACTTGTGACGCACAATATCTTTCTTGTTCAAGGTAACGAAACCGATACCGGGTACACCATGGAGAATCCTCTGTGCGTGCAGCAGTCCCGAATTTTGGTGTTGCGGCAGGTCAATTTGGGTTAGGTCACCCGTTATAATCATCTTGGTGTTCGTTCCCATGCGGGTTAGGAACATCTTTATCTGCTGTGGGGTAGTGTTCTGTGCCTCGTCAAGGATTACTATGGCATCGTTCAGTGTGCGTCCGCGCATGAAAGCAAGCGGGGCAATCTGTATCACGTTGTTGTCCATGTGCTCTTTGAGCCTTGTCATAGGAATCATATCCTCTAATGCATCGTACAGAGGCTGCAGGTAAGGGTCAATCTTGTCGCGCATGTCACCGGGCAAAAAACCCAGTTTCTCGCCGGCCTCCACAGCCGGGCGGCTCAATATTATTTTTCTTATCTCACGGTTCTTTAACGCCTTCACTGCAAGGGCAATCGCAGTGTATGTCTTTCCTGTTCCTGCAGGGCCTACGGCAAATACCATGTCGTTCTTTTTGAACTCCTCGACAAGGCGGCATTGGTTCTCGCTGCGCGGGTAAATAGGGCGGCCGTTTATGTTGTACACAATGACATTGCTGTCGCTGCCCTTGTCGCCCCTCTTTCCGTTTACAGCATCAATTATCGCTTCCTCGTTGAGGCTGTTGTACTTGTTGCAGTACTCCTTAAGCAGTGCTATTGCCCTATTGAACCGTTCTAGTTCTTCTTCATCACCCATTGCGCGTATTATATTGTCGCGTGCCACAATGCGCAATTTGGGGTGCAGCTTCTTCAGCATCTGCAGATGCACGTTCCCGGCCCCGTAGAAACCTACGAGGTCAATCCCGTCAAGAATAAAGTTCCTCTCAATCATTCAGTGTCTTTCTCCTTAATATATCTCTCCTTTTCACTTCTTTTTTACCTCTGCTTCGAACCTGCGTGCCGCCTCACCGCCTCCACTGCATGCGCAAGGACCGGTAATGCAACCGCCGGGGCATGACATCACTTCAACTAACTTGCCCGGGCATTTGCCGGTCTTGGCGTATGCCTTGAGCATGGCAATATTCTTTTTGTTGAGGTCGGCAATGACAACGCCTTCAAGAGTATCATCTCCTATATTGTTCTTTACAGCAGTGAATACACCCGTTGTCTTTGCAAAGTTGTGAGCATCCTTGCAGGCTGTCTCAGCGGGTGTGTAAGGCATGGTGCTTTCAATGTCAATTCCCATTCCTTGCATTATTGCATCAATCTCGCGGAACGTGAGTACATAGTCTACATTCTTGTCGCCAAAGCCTTCGGCTTTCTTCGATGCGCAAGGTGCAATGAACACCGTGACACAATCTTCACCGAACTTCTCCTTTGCATATATTGCTGTATAATGCATTGGGGAACCGGTTGATGATACATATTTCACAATCTCAGGAATATGCTTGTTCGCGAGATTTACGTATGCCGGACAGCAACTGGTTGTCATGAAAGGCTGGCCCTCCTCAATCTTCTCCTTCAGTTCCTCGGCCTCACGGCGTGTTGTTTCCTCGGCTCCGTAAGCAACCTCTACAATGTCGCTGAATCCAATGGCTTTAATTGCACCGTATACCTGTCCAATCGGTTTGCCGAACTGTGCAAGCACAGCAGGTGCAACCATGGCAACGACCTTCTTGCCCTCGCGCATCTTCTTAAGCACGTCAAAAACCTCGCACTTGTCGAATATTGCACCGAACGGACATGCGTTGAGACACTTTCCGCAGTAAATGCACTTTGTGGGGTCAATGTGCTCAACGCCATATTCATCTTTTGAAATGGCCTTCACAGGGCATGCCTCCTCGCACGGTACAGGCATGTAGATGATAGCATGGTAGGGGCACACCTGGTGGCACTTGCCGCAACTTATGCACTTGTCGTGGTCAATGTGTGCCTTGTCGTTCTTGTCATAGTAAATGGCATCCTTCGGGCAATTCGTGTAGCAGGGGCGTGCAACACATCCGCGACACAAGTTCGATACCTCGTAATTGATTTTTACGCACGAAGAGCAAGCCTCGTCCATAACATGCAAAACAGCACCGTTGCTCATGTCAATCTTGTCGCGTTGCATCATGCGCTGGACATAACTGCTCAGCGGGTCCATTTCATTAGCCTCGTCCTGCATGGTAAAGCCCAGCATGGCCATGGTCTTGTACTTGATTACTGCGCGCTCCTTGTGGATGCAACATCTTCCCTTAGGCTTCTGGTTGCGTGGGTACATCTTGTATGGCATACTGTCAATCTTGTCAAGGAGGGTATCCTCCTTCCACATAGCAACCAATTTTTTCAAAAGTTTGTAGCGGATAAACATGACGTTATTGTTATAACTCATCTCAATAAATAAATTTTGCTGTAAAAATAACTAAAAAACATTGAATTCTGCTACATTTGCAGTACAGTTTCTTTAGAAAAAATGGAAAAAGCGGATAAATGCACAGTAAATGAGGCGCTTGCGCTACTTGAACTTCCCAGAAGGCTCTCTGTGACAGAGTGGAGTTCCCTTCTCTGTGCATTTGAAAATGAAAACCGCCTGCAATTTGCTGCCGCTGCCCGCGAGGCCGCTTGTGCCTATTTTGGTGACGGCATATATGTGCGCGCTCTAATCGAAATAAGTTCCTATTGCCGTAACAACTGTCACTATTGTGGCCTGCGATGCAGTAATAGGCATGCCAAGCGCTACCGGCTCAGCAAGGATGAGATACTCGAATGTTGCGGGCGTGCTGCACAATCGGGTTTCAATACATTCGTTCTGCAAGGAGGTGAAGACCCGCAGCAGAGCGATGAATGGCTTGCCGATGTCGTATCCTCGATAAAGGAACGTTACCCCGCCAAGGCTGTCACTCTTTCAGTAGGTGAACGTTCTGCCGATGGATACGCCATGTTTCGTGCCGCCGGTGCCGACAGGTATCTTCTGCGTCATGAAACAGCCGATGCAGCCCATTATTCGTTTCTTCATCCAACTGCAATGAGCGCATACAATCGCCGGCATTGCCTTAATGTACTGAAGGGGCTCGGCTATCAGGTAGGGAGCGGTATGATGATAGGTTCGCCGGGGCAGACTATGGAACATATTGTCAAAGACCTTCTGCTGTTAGATGAACTACAACCGCAGATGATAGGCATAGGTCCTTTTATACCGGCTGCAGGGACACCTTTTGAGAAAGAACCGCAGGGTAGTGTGGAGATGACTTTGCTGCTTATATCCCTGTTGCGTCTGCGCTTCCCGCATGCACTTATTCCGGCAACCACCGCACTGGCAACACTTTTGCCGAACGGCACCGAACAAGGAATACTTGCCGGTGCAAATGTTGTAATGCCCAATGTCACGCCGCTCCATGCACGTAAGAAATATACCATATACGATAATAAACGGATTACCGGCAGCGAATCGGCCGAACAACTTGCCGTTTTAGGCGAAAGGCTTGCCAAAATAGGATACCGAATAGATTTTTCCCGTGGAGATTTTAAGGCGTAAAACAGAAAGTATATGACTTTAAAGGCTTTAAAAGAATCCTTTGTGACAAATTGATAAAACAAATATTGAAATATGTATAATCCAAAATCTATAATAGCAACAGAGTTTATTAGCGACAGCGAAATCCGTTCTACAATGGATTATGCCCGTGCAAACAGCGATAATTCCGAACTCATCGAAAATATACTTGCCAAGGCTGCCCTTGCCAAAGGATTGACGCATCGCGAGGCAGCCCTTTTGCTGGAGTGCAACAACCCCTCAGTTGCCGAGCGCATATATTCCCTTGCCAATGAGATAAAACATCGCTTCTATGGCAACCGCATAGTCATGTTTGCACCGCTGTACCTTTCCAACTATTGTGTAAACGGTTGTGTATATTGCCCCTATCATGCCAAGAACCGTAACATACGCCGCAAGAAACTGACACAAGAAGAAATCCGTGCCGAGGTCATAGCTCTGCAGAATATGGGCCATAAGCGTCTCGCCCTCGAAGCAGGCGAGCATCCTTTGAAGAACCCGATAGAGTACATTCTCGAAAGCATAAATACCATCTACAGCATAAAGCACAAGAACGGCGCTATCCGTCGTGTCAATGTGAACATTGCTGCAACTACAGTCGAAAACTACCGCCGTCTGCGCAATGCCGGCATAGGCACATATATACTTTTCCAGGAAACATATAATAAGGAGAACTATGAGGTACTGCACCCCACAGGTCCAAAAAGCGATTACGCATGGCATACCGAGGCTATGGACCGTGCAATGCAAGGCGGCATAGACGATGTGGGTATAGGTGTGCTTTTCGGGCTCGAGACCTATCGTTACGATTTTGTGGGTCTGCTCATGCACGCCGAGCATCTCGAGGCTGCATACGGTGTAGGGCCGCATACCATTAGTGTGCCGCGTCTTTGCCAGGCCGATGATGTGGATACTGCCGATTTCAAGAACGCAGTCCCCGATGACATATTCTATAAAATTGTAGCCCTCATACGCATTGCCGTGCCATATACCGGCATGATAATCTCCACCCGCGAGAGCCAAAAGAGTCGCGAAAGGCTGCTTGAACTGGGCATTTCACAAATCAGCGGAGGCTCCCGTACCAGTGTAGGCGGCTATGTGAATGAAGAGACCCCCGAAGAGAACTCCTCGCAGTTCGATATTGCCGACCACCGTTCGCTCGATGAGGTGGTGGAGTGGCTGCTCGACCTTGGTCACATTCCCAGTTTCTGCACCGCATGCTACCGCGAAGGCCGCACAGGCGACCGTTTTATGACACTGCTGAAGAACGGTCAAATCTCAAATTGCTGCCTGCCCAATGCCCTTATTACTCTCAAGGAATATATTCGTGACTATGCGTCGCCCGCAACACGTGAAAAGGGCGAGGCAATGATAAAAAAGTTGCTTGCCGACATCCCTAACGAGCGTGTGCGCGGTAAGGCGGTGGAGTATCTTGCAAAGATAGACAAGGGTGAAAGAGATTTCAGGTTCTGAGGCAATCCTTTGATAATTAGAGTGGAAAAGACGGCTGGCAAGACATCTCTTTTCCATTTAATTATATCTATTTTTAATTATATCCTTTAATTTTATATTTATATTATCTATTTTACCTATATTTGCATACCCAACACCGAGTTGGGTGTGACATAAATATAGTGCATTAGCTTTACTATCTTACTGATGGGAGCATTTGCTCCGGCAAAGCGTTGCTTTGTCAAACTTGGCGGTTAAATCAAAGAAAGAATAGTGGCAAAGTTGATGTCCGCGCTGTATGCAGCGTGGGCAACTTGCTTATCTTTCTTTCGGGTAACGCCAAGACCTCATCAGTGGATAATGCAAAGTTGTCCACGTTTTTTTTGTTATATCCCGTCGCGGTGTAAGCATTAACGGTTTAAAAACCTTTTTGTTCCTTGAAATTCTGAATTTGAACATGTTTAACATAATTTAACAATTAGGGGGGGTAAAAAGTAGACTTATTATTACCTTTGCCGCGCAAATATGGCGTAAGCAAATTTTAATAATTTAATTATCTATTTTTTATACCTTATGAGAAAATTTACTTTATTAATCGCATCGTTGTTCATTACAGTCGGTGCTATGGCGCAGATAACCGATGCTGCCCAATTGAGTAACGAAAAATGTTACCACATTACTTCAAAGGACGCCGACCGCGGTGCGTTCTATGCTACTGCTGAAGCAGAATACCTTTCACATTGCGGTGCATCGCAGACCTATGCGTCAAGTTATGGCTATTTCAATGCAGACATTGCCAAGGACGCGAATGACGAGAACCAGCAGTTCGCTATCATAAGTAAAGGTGACAAGTATTATCTTTACAGTGTAAGTGCGAAGAAATTTGCCAAGAAAGACGGCAATTATATTAAGTTGGTGGATGACCCGAGTGATTATGTTACAGTTGTAAAGAACGGCGACTATTTCAATATCAAAATCAACGGTGCAAACAAACTGAATTTCTCAGGTGGCTACACTTATGGCGTTTATGCTAACTATGAGACCGATGACAATGGTAACAATCTGGTAATTACAGAGGCTGCATCCTTTGACCCCTCAGAGGCGCTTGCTCACTTTGCTGAGGATAACGTGGTGTTTAACTGGACCACTTCAACATCTTGGACTGATGTTGCTGTAGAAGACTACACATCTTCAGTGTTCAATGACAACGCATTGACTAATGGTATCAAGTGTATTGAAGGTAGCGTTGAGGTTGGTGGTGCAAGAAACGCAACAGTTAGGTTTGACTACACAAGCGGTTCATGTGCTTTGAATGTCCGCGGTGTTGAGGTTGTTGATGCTGACGGCAATATAGTCGCTGGAGATTACCATGTAGGCAAGGCAGGCTCTCCTTCAACCAATAATTCATATACAGTAGCGGTTGCTGAGGCTGGTACTTATAAGGTGCGTTGTTACGCGACATTTGGTCCTAACGATAGGGCTGATGCTACAAACGGTACAATAACTATCTCATTTGCAAAAGCGAATGTGGCAGAGTTTTCTCATGATGTGACTTTTGCTGCTGAATATGCAACATTGCACCTCGGCTACAAGGTTGCGGTTCCTGCCGGTGTTGAGGCATACGTTGTAAGCGAGGTTGGTGAGTGGGCTACATTGTCACCTGTAACCGACGTTATTCCTGCTGCAACTCCGGTTATCCTTAAGAACGTTGGCTCAGAGTCTACATATACATTTGCATACACAGAGAATTCTGCTAATACAGATGTAACAGCAAACCTTCTCGAGGGTTCAATCGCTGACCGCTACGTAGCAGAAGATGCTTATGTCCTTGGTATTGCTGATGAGGAAGTTGGTCTTTACACAGCAACTAAGAACCAGCTTACAGATACTGCATTCAAGAACAACGCAAACAAGGCATATTTGCCAAAGACAGCAGGCATGAACGCAGCTTCTTACAGCTTCCGTTTCGGCGAGGGCACAACAGGCATTGAGAATGTTGTAACAGAGAACGGTGCTAAGGCAATCTTCGACCTCACAGGTCGTCGTGTTGAGGCTATCAGCGCTCCTGGTATCTACATTGTAAATGGCAAGAAGGTTTTGGTCAAGTAAAAAGCCTCACCCCCAATTTAGAACTTAAGAATAAGAAAAAGATTGATAATTTTTAAATAAACTCCTCCAAACTCTCCCCAATTGGGGGGAGACGGAGGGAACTCAAGAATATGAAGAAGACTTATGTATCACCTCTTATGGTAGAGGTAAACGTAGAGGCAGAGCAGATGCTCGCTGCTTCTCTTATGGTAAATAGCGAAAAAACAGTAGATACCTCTAACGGCGGTCAGCTTGGTGGCGGTCACAGAGGCACTTGGGGTAATCTCTGGGAATAGTAAAAAGTAAGCCCGGATTACAGAATACTTCTGTACCGGTCACTTGACAATGCGAACGGTAACAGGTCGCAATAAACAGAAAAGATATAGTGATTTTTTCATTATAATATTTAGTTTCAGGAGGCTGTGTCCCGTAGGGGGCACGGCCTTATGAGTTGTTATGATTTTTTTATTACTAACCATAAATGTTTAACTTATGAAGAAATTTTTCTCTTTATTGTTGGCAGCATTGTGTCTATCGACACAGGCATACGCCGACAAGGTGACAGCTTCGACAACATTGCCAGAGAATGGCAAACCGGAGCATGTCTACACCATGGTGAACGGTAACGGTGTCTATGCAGGCCCTACAACCGCTCCGGCTACAGATGAGAATGGCCTCTTCGCCTTCTATGCAGTGGAGGGTGTTGACGGCGCTTACTACATCTACAGTCACAATGCTAAGAAGTGGCTTGGCTATACAAAGGCTGCGAGCTACAGTTCCAAGAAGGGCTTTGTCACCCTTAGCGATTCAAAGGTAGAAGGTGCCTATTTCAAGGTAGACAACTACTCGGATGACAACTACCAGGTTCAGCCTTACACAACCGATGGTTCTGCCCAGGCTATCTATCTTAACTGGTTCCAGGGTTTAAATGCAAACAGTGGTATAACACTCGGTCTCTGGACCGACAATGGCGCAAAGGACAACGGTAGCCGCTATACATTCGTTGAGTATGTAATAACTGAGCGTACCTATACTATCGCTGTTCCCGATGGTGTTACACTTACAATCAATGGCACTGAATATGCCAATGGCTCTACAATTACCGTAGAGGGCTCGCTTGATAAGAGTACGGTGTCAGTAGTTGCTCCTGAAGGCAAGTTCGCAGTGGTTTCTGTTGATGATGTGAACAACAACATCACAGTGAACGTTGCGACACTTCCTGTTCAGGCCGACAGCGAAACATACGAGAATGCATGGGTTTATCCTAAGCAACAGGAGAATGTAGGCGCAGCAGAGATGACAGAAGAAGACGGTGTATACACACTCAGCAATAATGTCCTTGCTGCAAGTTACATGAAGGTGGGTAATGCTCTCTACTTTGCAGGCTCAAATGCCATGAATCTTGTTGCAGGTACAGAACCTTTTACTGTTTCTTTCGGCAGCGGTGATAATGTTCCGGCTTCGGCAATGACTCTCAAGAGCGTAGAGACAGAAACACTTGCAGCCAATGCTTCTGCTATCGGTGGTGCAGAGCACTTCAACGGTGTTCAACTGGTTGCAGAGTATGAGTATACATACAAAGAGACAAAGATTGAGATTGTATGGCGTGCAGTATTGCGTGACGGCAGTCACTACCTTCGTACCGAAATGGAACTCACCGGTGTTGATGCAGTTGATATGTACAACGTAATTCCTATGATTTACAACGTAGACACTGAGGCTGCCGGCTCAACTCCAAAGGTTGTGGGCAATACACGCGGTGCGGTGCTCATGAGCGACAAGATATTCGCAGGTCTTGAGACTCCTACTGCATACAACACTGTCGGCGAGGCTTCGGGTGAAGAGGATGCCTGGAACCTTACCGAGACAAAGAGTGCTTCTCTCACTGCATCTTCTTGGACACAGGTCGCAGAAGCAGATGTTCCCAAGCGCGTAGAGGAGGCTACAGGTGCAAACTATCCTAACGTCTTCGCATATGATATGGAGAATGTTGCTTTGAAGGAGGGACAGAAGGTTTCAATCCTTGTGAAGTACACAAGCGGTAGCCACCGTTTGAACTTCGGCGGCGCTGTTCTGCTCGATGCCAACGGTGATATTGCCGCCGTTGATTACCACAGCGGTTATTCAGGTGGCCAGCACAGCAACAATACATTTACTTTTAATGCTCCTTATGACGGTACATTTGCAGTACGCGTGTTCGTTGAGAACAAGACTGAATCTATCGATGCTTCAAGCACAATGACTGTCGACATATATACAGCCAAGGAGGGTGTTGTTGTAAATACTGCTATCGTAGGTATTCAGGGCCTCTGGAGCCGTAATACAACACTTGCAGCCGGTGAAACTTGGAAGGTGGCTTCTGTTGTAGGTCTTGTTGCACAGGACGGTACACAGAGCAAAGCAAACATCCGCGAGACACAGAAACGCCGTTCATTCCTTGCATACAGCGAGCGCGAACGTGCAGTGCCCTGGAGAACATTCCCGCACTATAACAGCTGGTACGAACTTAACATTAACCGCAACAATGCGGCTCCGGGAAGCGAGCATACAAACTTTACAGCGGAAGATATTCTTGGTGTAATGGAGCAGTGGAAGGAGAAATACTATGACAAGTACGGCGAAGGTATTGCAGCCTTTGTAATCGATGACGGTTGGGACAACTATGGTCCTTGGACATTCCACAGCGGCTTCCCCAATGAAATGCGCGATATGGCTTCATTGGCCAAGCAGATGAACGCCGGTATCGGTGCTTGGTTAGGCCCTGTAGGCGGATACGGTCAGAGTGGTAACTACCGTCGCCAGTACTGGAGTGACAAGGGCGGCATGCAACTCTCTAACCCTGCCTACTATCAGGCATATCTTGCTGCTGCAAATAACCTTGTATGTCAGCAGGACGGCGTGGCTGGTTTCAACCGTGAAACCGACAACTATGTATTCTTCAAGTTTGACGGTATCTCAGGCCAGTTCTCAGCCGTGGGTCCCGATGCAGGCGACACAGGCAACGAGAATGCCGAGGGTATCATCCGCCTCGAACAGTATGTACGCGAGAATATGCGCGAGGATATTTTCTTCAACACCACAGTAGGTACTTGGGCATCACCCTTCTGGTATCAGATTTCCGATGCTACGTGGCGTCAAGAGGCCGACTACGGCGAGGCAGGCAACAACAGCATCGACCGCGAAAAGTGGATTACCTATCGCGACCGCCTCGTTTATCAGAATTACGTAACAAACTCGCCTCTGTGCCCCATCAACACAATGATGACCCACGGATTCATCCTCACAAAATTTGGTGCGGTATCTAAGAATATGAGTTACGACGCTGTGTTGCGCGAGCTTCGTTGCGCATTCGTGTGCGGCTCGGGTATGGTCGAGCTATATGCCGACTACTCGCTCCTGAACAGCATCAACGGCGGTAAGCTGTGGGAAGACCTTGCCGAGTGCGTTGCTT
>JAZNDZ010000098.1:0-17338 GCA_045588345.1 Bacteroidaceae bacterium | reverse complement strand
TTGAACTTATTGATGAGTTAGAGGATATTGATTCGGTGTAGATTATAAGGGATAAGGAAAAAGACAATTATCGAACAATTTCGTCAAGCCAAACGGGTAAAGGCAAGCTTGCTTGCGCTTTGCCGTGGCGAGAAATTGTCGGCACAGCCAACATGATGGGTAATGAAGCCCTCTCTATAATTGCTCGATTATCAGTGAATTACAAAAATAAAAAAGAGGAAAATTCTCTCGAATTATCCTCTTTTGTCTCATCGTGCAAATTTGTGACAGATTATCGAACAATTTCGTTAAGCCAAATGAGCAAAGGCGAGCTTGCTTGCACTTTGCCATGGCGAGAAATTGAAGGCACAGCCAACTTTAAACGAGACTTTTTAAAGGTGGTAGATTTTGTTCATTATTTGAGAGCAGAGGGTTACGATATGGTGACTTTCAAGAAAGTTTGTGATGACCTCTGAAAATTGCTCGTCAAATAGGTTTCAACTCAACAGTCAGCCCCATTGCGGCTGCAATCTTATAAAGGGTTGCAACAGTGGGAACTGTTATTCCTCGCTCAATGCGCGATATATAACTCTTATCAGCACCGATACGCTCGGCAAGTTCCGCCTGTGTCAAACGTGCGTTCTTACGAGCATCGAGCAATATCTGTGCATTGTACTCTTCCCAAGCCTTAGCGGTAGCGGAGGAGGGCGTAAGGGGAAGCGTATAACATAGAATCATCGACCGGTCCGTAGTTTGCAAGGAACCACAGAGAGGATTGCTTTAAAATCGCTTTTTACTAAACTTGCAGACGTTGTTTTAAATTTTAAATGATATAATTGATTGATAAAAGAAAAAGTTTTTATATTTGCATTCGTAATTCGGATTTTCAAGCAAAATAAATAATTGCAATTCGGATTTTCAAGCATATTTAGAAGCGAACAACTAACTTGTACACCAATTATGTATAAACGTATTATAGATATTCAAAATCGCTTAGACGATGCAAATTTCTTGTTAGGAGCACGTCAGACAGGTAAATCAACTCTTTTGAAGGAGTTGTTTCCTGATACTATCTATTACGACCTTCTAAACACCGATATTAGAAAAAGGTTCCAAAAGAACCCCGAACTACTTCGAGAGATGCTTCAGAATAAACCTGCGGGAACATTGGTAATAATTGATGAGATCCCAAAGGTTCCTGAACTGCTTGACGAAGTTCATTGGCTTATGACAAATAAGGATATAAGGTTTATTCTTTGTGGCTCAAGTGCAAGAAAGTTGAAAAAGCAGTCATCCAACACTCTTGGTGGAAGAGCTATACCGATGTTCTTTTACCCATTGGTGAGTGCCGAGATTCCTGATTTCGACATTTATAAGGCTATTCAGAACGGTATGATTCCTCGTCATTATATGATAGAAAACGCAACAAGACGCTTAAAGGCATACGTTGATATTTTCTTGAAAGAAGAAATAAAAGAAGAAGCACTGGTTAGGGACATCGTTTCATTCGAACGTTTTTTGGAGGTTGCCGCAATATGCGATGGCGAGATACTGAATTATGAGAATATAGCAGCCGACTGCGGTGTGTCTGCAAAAACCGTTGCAGCCTATTTCCAGATACTGTACGACACTTTGGTTGGATATGAAATACCAGCATATACCAAGCATATTAAGAGAAAATTAGTGCAGGCTCCACGCTTCTACTATTTCGATGTTGGTGTTGTAAACTATCTGTTGGGCAGAACAAACCTTAAACGCGGTACCGATGAATTCGGACACGCCTTTGAGCATCTGGTCATTCAAGAGATTGTCGCTTATTTGGGCTATACCGAATCGACAGAAAAACTCTCTTACTGGAGAACATATACAGGTATAGAGGTTGATGCCATAATAGGTGATGCCCGTATCGCTATTGAAATAAAATCTACCGATGAGGTCCAAACCAAGCATAAAAAGAATCTTAAGACATTTGCCGAAGAACACCCCGATGCAAGAAAAATTATCGTTTCGTTAGATAAAATGACACGTGAAGCAAATGGAATAGAGATGATTTATGTGCTCGATTTCTTTAAAATGCTTTGGAGTGGACAAATAATCTAATCAGAAAAGCAATGAGAGAGAACCGTCAATGTTCTCTCTCGTTTTGTTTACCATCAGGATGGCAATGATTTTCCATGGAATGAATCTAACCCGCTATTGTTTCGAATCTCTAGTGATTACATAAGCATAAACATATATGGAGTAGCTATTTGTGCCACAGCCTCCATATTTTACATCGCCAATTTTAAAACCTTGTTCATGAGCGATTTCCTCCACTTTTGCGGCCACCCGTTGGGCTGCAGTCTGAGCATAGAAGATAATCTCTTCAATGGAGATGTTGTGTTCACGAGCTCTCCTATTGATATCGTTGGTTACTCCAATATATACACGTTTCCTCTTTCTTCTGCTATTTTGGAGTTCTGGATGAATGTCAAAGAGAAGCGCTATCACTTGCTCTGCCTTATAATCTCTGCAATCAATGCTTGTAATTTCCATATTCGAATTTGATTTTAGTACAAAAATATGTTGGTTACAGACATTGAAGGTTGTGATTTTACCATTTACTGCAAAAGTATTTAGTGGCAGAGATGAATTGGCTACTATTATATCTTAAAATATAAAAATATTCGGTTGACACCTCGTTGACAAAAATAAAAAAAAGAGGATACTAACCTATTGATTATCAGTAGTTAATATCCTCTTAGCCGTGCAAATTTGTGACAAATTATTGAACCTTTATGAAAGATTTTCTAAAGGTGGTAGATTTTGTTCATTATTTGAGAGCAGAGGGTTACGATATGGTGACTTTTGACAAGGTTGGTAATGGTATCAAAAGCAAAAGATACTCTATATTTATTCAACATGTTGGAGCAATAATATGATTCTGCACCAAATAAAAATGTATCAAAGTAATCTTATAAATGACTACCTTGATACATTCTTTTTGTATTATTCTAATCTAAAAGATTATTTTTCGCTTTGTTTATCTACATTTACCACAATAGTGTTAGTGTTTACATTGTTTACACCACCTCTATTCATATATATGGCATTGTAAATATCAACTTTATCACCTAGTGTAAATAAATCAAAGAACAATCCAATACCCATTAAACCACAAGTAAACATATAAATTAATCCAGAGCCAAATTTTCCAATATAAAAGCGGTGCGCTCCCAACCATCCCAAGAAAATGAGAAGTATATAAGCAGTTGTTTTTGATTTCATAATTATATTTGTATTTTGTTAATTAATTGAATGTAGTCCAAACCTCTCAAGTATAGACAAATAAAAAACGTGGACTAAAACTTCATCTACGCTTTCAGAGGTATCGCCAAACACCATACAACCATAAATGAGTAAAAGCCCACGTCATAGAATGACGTGAGCATTAACTTTTACTCTTGGTTGTTTCATTAAATTGGCGATTTTCTGAAAGCAAGAATACAAGCTAACGCTTTTTATTTATATGTCTTTAATTTGTCAATGTTTCATAGGCAAGTGTTTGTAGTGTTTCTGCAAATGTATATGTTTTTTGCAATTATACCGAATTTCTAAATTCTTATTTCAATAAATTTTCAAATTTTCCAATTCGCTCCTACTGTTAACTGATATATCTTTCCCCTTATCTTAATAAACCCCTCTACAACCTCATTGCATTGTTGTAATTGACAACGCCGCCTTTTCGCGGCCCAAACGGAACGGGCTTTGCCCGTCCTTCGTTTGACCAACCGCTGTCGGCTTTGTCGATTCTCGTTATAATTGACAACACTTGCCAACCGCAACCCGCAGGGCGTGACTACGCCACGCATCCTGCGACCTATTGCTGCAAGTATTGTCGATTTTGTTTGTCGTAATTGACAACACTCGCTTTTCGCAACCCACGCGGCACCACTGGCGCGGTGCTTCGCGTGACCTTTTGCTGCTCGCATTGTCGATTCTCAAAACAGGAAAGAGGAATTCCCTGTTTTGAGAATTCCTCTTTTGTCTCATCGTGCGCGTGATAGGACTCGAACCTACACGTCGCAAAACACCAGATCCTAAGTCTGGCGCGTCTACCAATTTCGCCACACGCGCGATTGACTTTTAAATTATGCTCAGATACAAGTGCGTGGCATGCTCTTGTATTTTGCAGTGCAAAGATAGTGCATTTTTTTGAATATCCGTTACTCTTCCTTTGATATTTTCTCGTAGAAGTCGAAAATGAGTTGTTTGGCGCTTTCAATCATAGTATCGCGTCCGTTGTTCCAGTCCTCACTGGTCATGTCTACCTTTATATCGGGCTCAATGCCGAACTCGGTGTGCTTCCCTTGGGCATCGAGTATGGGGCATGCCGAAAAGCGTACGTTCCACCCGTTCGGCAGGGTGCTGTTCAGCGGCATGCCGCTGCCGCCACCTGTCTTGTCGCCCATAATGGCAACGTGCGGGAGTTCGCGCATCAGCATTACAAAATGGTTGGCCGAACTGTACACACTTCTGTTTGTCAGCACCACTACGGGACGCAACCAAATGACTCCCTTGGAGGGTTCAAGGTGTAGTTTTTCGGGCTTTGAGAAATCGTAGTGTCCCTTTCCGGTCTTGTGCTGCATGTAACCGCAGTGTATCTTCTCTTTGGTGAATGAAGAGGCCAGTTTCTCGGCTGCGGTGAGCATGCCGCCGCTGTTGTTGCGTATGTCAAGTATAATGGCCTTCGTATCCTTGAGCCCCAGCAGCATAAGTGCCAGATTGTCGCTGTTGAAACCGTTTGCAAAGCTCTCGACATATACATATCCTATGCTGTCGGGCAGTGTGGTGTATTTTATTCCGTTCGTTACCTTGAAATCGCGCCCAAGGTAGTTGCGCTGTATTGAGTCGCTGAAGTTAAGCGGGTAGTCAAGGTTCCAGTTCCAGTAGAAACTTGTGCCGTACTCCGATGAAAGGTTCACGTGTCCGTCGCGCAGTTCAGCAAGCATACGCCCCATTACGTCAAACAATTCTGCGCCGCTCTTGCATGTATCGGCCTGTTGCCGGTATTTCTCATATACTGCATTCCAATCAAGCCCGAACTCCTCCTCGGCTTGTGGAAAGAAGCAATATCTTTCGTCTATCAGTTGCCACAGTGCCTTGAAATTGCCGTTCGGGCTGTTGCTGAAATCATCTTCCTCGATGCAGCTGTTTGTAAGGAACAGTGTTGAGAGCAAGAGTATAAAAGTGCCGATGCGGCAAGAGTGTATGCTCCGATACCCTCGCCGGCATGCCGGTACCCCCTCTTGCTCAAGAGAGAGAGTGCTGTTGTGCGCAGTTCCCTTCTTTTTATCTATGTCTTCAGAATGCATTCTTTTCTCTTTGCTTGTCAATATGGTGAGTATGCTTTCAGGGCGTTCTCCTGCTTTATTTTGAATATTGTCTTTACAAAACCTATTGATACGGCATGCCTGTATATGTGGCAGCGTATGTCGTTTATGTCGCTCTGGTATATGTCGCCGGTGTAGGCTATGCGCAGCGTTGTGCTGTGGCGGTTCCACTTCAGCGGAATGTCTAAAGTAACGTGGTGTCTCCATGATGGGCTGTTGAATGGGTGTGTGAAAGAGATTATTCCGTCGGTGTGTCCAAGGCCGAATATCTCATAGTAACTTTGCCCGTACTGCGGTGCGAACATTACACCCGCCAATGGCATGTCAAGTTGCAGGCGTGCTGTCCAGTCGCTCTTGCCCACCGGTATGCGGTATATTGCCATGCCCGATGCTGCAATGGCTGTACGTAACTTTGCGGCTACAGGGTTGTTGCCGTTGCCCGGAACATAGAGTGCGCCTCCTTCCAGTTGAATCTGCACACCGGCAAGCAGTTTAAGCCTGTCGTTTATTGCAAAAGGGTGGTAGCCGCCCCAGGAGTATGATGCCATAGCCGTAATCTGTCCGTTGCTCTCCTGAGTGGTGTAGCCCAAAGTGGCGTTGAACATCGTCTGGTATTTCCAACGGTAGTTACCGGTACGTGCATCGCGGAAATTTTCGTGTTGCATATACAGCCCGCCACCCGTGAAGTCATAGCCGCTGAGGTATGTGTCGAGGCTGTTTATTGCCGATAGGCCGAACGTTGTGCTCTTGACGACAATCCTCTCGGGGACTATGCTGTCCGCAACAAAATGCTGCGCCCTTGTTGCCGACGGCAGTGCCGTCAGCACAAGGGCTGCAATTATGATTCTTATGGTTTTCATTTACATGGTAATCTAATAATAAGGTTTGCGGTTATTATGCTTCATTACCAAATAGCGTCAGTTGTTCGGGACTGTCATTGTCGGGCTCTTCGCTCTCGGGTTCCTCAACAATCTCCGGCGGTGGCGGGAACTTCGTGGGTTCAAGCTCAATTATTTCATCAATCTCGTATGTTGTCAGTCGCTTGCCGCGTGCCTTGAAACTCTTTACTCCAATGAACTCGTCAACCTCTATGACCAACGGTTCGCGGAAGTTGTCGTTGCCGCCGAACATAACCTGTATACGCGGGAACGGAGTCTCGGAGAACCATATAAGTTCGTTGCCCTTGTTCTCGCCTAAGCAGTTCTGCCTGCGCGGGCTGGGTTCAAGCGTAAACCTCTTTATGTAGGGGTATCCTTGCTGCGATGCATCGTACAGCGCTGCACTCCACACCTTTGCAGGGTCAAACTTCTCAATTACCATGAGGTCGTCCTCATAGTGGTTGTTGAGGTCTACCGGGCTCAGGTAGAACTCGCCGTTCTTGCGTATTGCAAGTATCTTGTCATCGTTGCCGAACTCGCCAAGATATTCACCGTGGTTGTCAAAGTTTATGCGCAGTATGTCGCGGTCGAACCATACTTTGCGGCCGCCGAGTGTTGAACTGCCATGCTTCTTGAGGGTAATGCGCATCACCTCGTTCTTCGTGAGGATATTGCCCATTGACTGGCGACCTTTTATGGCAATGTCACTGAAGTCCTTCTCAATGATAGCATTGCGCAGGCGGGGATTGGGCTTCAGCAGCACCTTTATAACCTCTGCTTCGCCGTTTGGGTTGGCTGTGAAGTAGGCAACCTTTGAACCGGGAGTGCCTTGCGTGAGGTCATATTCCTTTTCGCGTGTCATGCCTGTTGCGGCAAAGCGTTTTATGTAGTGTATGCCATTCTTTCCGTCGCGGTACACTGCATTGTATATTGTTCGCTTGTCGTTCTTCTTGAACACATCAACATGTATAATGTTCTTGCCCACAAACAACTTTTCGCTCACTTTCACAATCTTGTACTTTCCGTCCTTGTAGAACAGTATTATGTCGTCAATGCCTGAACAGTTGGTCACGAACTCGTCCTTTTTCAGCGATGTGCCAATGAAGCCTTCGGCACGGTTTATGTATAGTTTCTGGTTCGCCTCAATTACCTTTGCAGCCACAATGGTGTCGAAGTTGCGTATCTCTGTCTGCCGGGGGTAACGTGCGCCGTATTTCTCCTTGAGCATGGTGAACCACTTGATAGTCACAGCGGTCATTTGTGCAAGTTGCTTGTCAATGTCGGCAATATCCTTCTTCAGTCGCGCAATCAGTTCCTCGGCCTTCTCCTTGTTGAAACGCAGTATGCGGGCCATCTTGATTTCCATCAGGCGCAGCAGGTCGTCGCGTGTGATTTCGCGTATGAAATCCTGCTTGTATGGTTCAAGGCGGTGGTCGATATGTGCCAGTGCCGTGTCCATGTCGGGAGCCTGTTCAAACTCCTTGTCCTTGTATATGCGCTCTTCAATGAAGATGCTCTCAAGTGAAGCAAAGTGCAGTTGCTCAAGCAACTCGCCCTTGCGAATCTGCAACTCAAGGCGCAGCAGTTCCTTGGTGCTCTCTACCGAGCGGCGCAACAGGTCGCTCACAGTGAGGAACACCGGAGTGTGGTTGTCTATTACGCAGCAGCACGGGGTAATGCTTATCTCGCAATCGGTAAATGCATAGAGCGCGTCAATAGTCTTGTCGCTCGATACTCCTGGGGCAAGGTGTACAAGAATCTCCACCTTGTCCGATGTGTTGTCATCTACCTTGCGAATCTTGATTTTGCCGTTGTCGGCAGCCTTCAGTATCGATTCTATAACCAGCGGAGTGGTCTTGCCGTATGGTATTTCGTTAATTGTCAGTGTCTTGTTGTCCTCCGACTTCGTTATTTTGGCGCGTATGCGCACGCGGCCCGTGCGGTCACCGTCGTGGTAACGCGACACGTCAATGCTGCCGCCCGTCTGGAAATCGGGGAACAGTTGGAAATCCTCTTTGTTCAAGTAGGCAATCGCTGCATCGCACACCTCGTTGAAGTTGTGCGGCAGAATCTTTGACGAAAGGCCCACAGCAATGCCCTCGACACCATGTACAAGCAGCAACGGGAACTTTACAGGCAATGTAATAGGCTCCTTGTTGCGGCCGTCGTACGACAGTTTCCATTCAGTAGTCTTGGGGTTGAATACCACATCATGGGCAAAATGAGAGAGACGTGCCTCAATGTATCGCGGTGCAGCAGCCGAATCGCCGGTGAGAATATTGCCCCAGTTGCCCTGGCAGTCAATCAGGTAATCCTTCTGTCCCATCTGCACCAGCGCACCGGCAATGGATGCATCGCCGTGGGGGTGATACTGCATGGTGTGGCCCACAACGTTCGCCACCTTGTTGTAGCGACCGTCGTCAAGTTCGCGCATGGCGTGCAGAATGCGGCGCTGAACAGGTTTCAAACCATCGTAGAGGTGCGGCACTGCACGCTCCAGAATAACGTACGACGCATAGTCCAGAAACCAGTTCTGGTACATGCCTGTGAGTTTGTGCGTTATCGGGTCACCGCTTCCGTCAGGGTGGTAACTGCTGTGTGCCTCGCTGGTTGTTTCCTCAATCCCCGTTGCCGGGTTCTCAGCTGCATCGTTTGTCTCTTCGAAATTTTCGTCAAATTCGTTCTTGTCCATAAACGGTAAAAGTGATTGCAGGCAACGCTTATTGCCTGTTAGCGCAAAAGTAAACAAAAAATAGCGAAAAGCGAAATTTGAGTCATAATTTGCTCTCAATTTGCTGTCAATCATGCATGAAAATATCCTTTGCAATTCTGCTTTTGGTTACTTTTTCCCTCGCATCCCTTTAGCATGTATCATACTGAAAAAAGTTGTCAGATTATGGTTGCAATGTTAATCGCATTAATTAACATAATTTAACATTTTGGGGGGGTAAAATGGAACCTTTGTATTACTTTTGAAAATAATATACATAATTAAACATTTATAAACACTATATTACCAAATGAAAAACAGGATTAAGGCCTTTTTGTTCTTGCTTATTGCCGTGCAGATTGCTTATGGGCAGAATTGGGATTATATAAAGGATTCCGGGGAATATTACTATGGAGAGGGGCGTGGAAGTACAGTTGAAGAGGCCCGCGAGCAGGCACTTGTTGCTCTTTCTCAGTCGATTTCAGTTCAAATAGAGAGCGATTTGGAGCATTTGCTCGAAGAGATGAATCGTAATGGAGCTATTGATAGCAAGCAACGCATCAGGTATTATTCCGAAAGTTCCTCACAGGCTACACTGCACGATGTCAATTTTTGGGAGTACAGCGCACCTCCAAATTGCTTAATGCGTGCATGGGTTGAGTGTTCTGTTGTCGATAGCATGTATTCCCGAAGGATAGATAGGGCAAAAGGACTTATCTCTTCGGCAAAAGAGTATCTTTCACAACAGAAATTGGATATTGCCATAAGGTCTTATTATTGGGCTTATGCACTTATCCGTTCGGTAAAGGACCCAGGAAGTGTAAAAGATGAGTCCGGCAGAATCCTTATCGACCATCTGCCGCTTGTCATTGAGGACATAATGAGCGATATTGAAGTTTCCTACGGTAAACGCGAGGGCGAGAGTGTGGATATGTATTTTACTTATAAAGGAAAACCGATAAAATCACTGTGTTTCTTCTACAACAACGGTCGTGACAAGTGTGATAGCCGAGTAAAGGATGGTTACGGCAATATGCGCGTTCTTCCAAGTCATAATGGCAAATTCTACCATGTCGAGATTGACTATGAGGGCGGCGATGTCGTGAATAACGATAAGGACATAGAGCAGATACTTAAAGTTGTCCCGAAGAGGACTATCCTAAAATCCGGTAAAACAATAAATGGTGGTGCCGACAGGAAGCCGAAGTCATCTGAAAAAAAGGCTGCAAGCATTGTGGCATCCAATGAAATAAAACCGGATGCATCGCAATTGGTACAGAATGTTGCCGTCTGCGAAAAAGTGGTTGGTACTATTGTCGACGCAATTGCATGTGGAAATTATGAAAGTGTTGCCAATGAAGAGTATTTCACTGAAAACGGACTTGATGTTTATGCCAAACTCATAAAATACGGAAAGGCGAAGATAATAGGCGTTCCCAAAATCAGTTATTTCAAGGGAGTAGACGGAACCGTGTCTGCACGTGGTCTTCACATGAGTTTTTCTTTCACTCGCGGTCGCAAGGCAACGTTTGTCGAGGATGTGGTATTCACTATTGACAAGAACGGCAAGGTCGACAACCTCTCATTCGGGCTTGGTATCGATGCCACCAATGCAATACTCTGCGCCAACGCTTCAGAGGCCGATTCTGCAACCCTTGAAATGCGAGAGATACTTGTCGGCTTTATGGAAAACTATAAGACGGCATACTGTCTGGAACGCATAGATTACATTGAGAAAATATTCTCCGATGATGCAGTAATAATACGCGGAATGGTTCTCAAGACTCCTTCACGGAAAAATAATGTCGAGAATCGGGTCCGGATAAGCAATGAAGGAGAACAAATAATACATTATAATAGGGATAACAAGCAGGAATACCTTAAATATCTAAAGGAAAGTTTTGCCCGAAAGGAGTTCATAAACATCCGTTTCACCGATGCCGATGTGCAGACTTTGAACAAAACAGCGGGTAAGGAACTCTATGGCATACAGTTGAGGCAAGAGTACACTTCTTCAAACTACTCCGACAAAGGATATCTTTTCCTCATGATTGACTTTACCGATAAAGAAGAACCGCTTATCATGGTGCGTACATGGCAACCGAATGAAGAGGACATGAATAAACTGTATCATGGAGGATATTTCTTTAAATAAAATAATAAAATTATAATAAAAGCAAATGAGACACACAAAAACACTATTTCTTTTTCAGTTGCTGTTGATGCTGGCGGTGCCTGCATTTGCGCAGCAGAAGGCGAAGTTCCACATTGTGAGCTTTGGCGAGAATCCGCACGACATGTCACCGAAGAACTATGAGAAAATTGACGCCGACGGAAAGCCATACGCCATAATAAAGGTCACTTCCAACAATCCCGATGATAATCTCAGTGCCTACGCTTTTGACTTTGAAAACATTCCTCATTTGGTAGAGATAAAGGAAGGCGAGCTATGGCTGTACGTGGGGCGCAATGCCATGTACGTGAACATCAGTCGCGAGGGATATCACAGCATAAGGCGCCACGACCTCGGTCTCACCATCCAACCCGGCAGGGCCTATGAGATGCGCTTGAGTGTGGAGGCTCCAAACGTGTTCCGCCAAATGTTGGAATTCAATGTGCAGCCGGCATCTGCCAAGGCTACAATCATGATAAAGAACCAGAGACAGGGCGCTCAAATGGAGAACTTCGGTACTACAAGCGAACTGGGCTCTGTTGCCAGAAATATTGAACTTGGAACCTACACCTATACTGTAGTGACCGACAAATATCACACCAGCGAGGGCCGTATAGTGCTGAGCAAGCGTAACGGACACCATGTAGAGAAGGTGATTCTGCGTCCGAACTTCTCCAACATTACTTTCAAGGCTGCTCCCGGTGCTGATATTTATATAAATGACGAGAAAATCGGCCGTGAGACATGGAGCGGAGACCTCAAGGCCGGCGTTTACAGTGTCGAGTGCCGCAAGCCAAAGCACAAGAGTGTTGTTGAGTTGATTAAGATTGTAGAGAACAATGACCGTGTCATTGAACTGCGTGAGCCTGTTCCCCAAACAGGTGTTATTGCAGTGACATCAGAACCGCTTGGTGCAAGGATAAAAGTTGATGGCAAGGATTACGGCGTTACCCCCAAGAATATTGTCGATTTGCTCATTGGCAGCCACAAGGTCGAGATTTCAAAGAAGAATTACAAGAGTGTGGCAACAACCGTGGAGGTACGCGAGGACGAGACAACCGAGTGCAATGCAAAACTCAATAAGGTTGCCCGGGTTACAATCAATTCAACTCCAAGGGAGGCACAATTGTATATCAATGGCAAGAAGATAGGAACAACTCCGCAAACGATGGAATTTGAGAGTGGCAATTATGTTTTCCGCCTCACAAAGGAACATTACCATGATTTTGAGAAACGTGTCCATGTGGACATCTCAAAACCGGAGCTGAAGTTCTCGCTCAAGCGTCAGTACCAGAAGAAGTTCAGCGGCTACTTTGAGGCTGCCGGTCAGTTCGGTTCCCTTATGGGTGTGGGTGCAAATGCAGGCTGCTATTTCTCGAATTTCAATATCGAGGCATACGGTACATATTGTCTTGGAAAAGAGACTGTGTTTGTCAACTACACCGATGGAACTCTCCCCGGCGAAGAGAAACCGTCTGCAATTGCCTTTGGTGGCAAGGTAGGCTATGGCTTTGTGCTTGGCACACGTTTCCGCCTTACCCCACAGGTGGGTGCAGGTGCAGTCTCCATAACAAGCGACAACATCTCATCGAGTGTAATCACGGCCTCTGTGGGCTTGCGTTGCGAGTGTGCTTTGTTTGGTCATTTGGGTGTGAGCATTACCCCGGAATACACATTTGCTGTGAGCAAGAAGGATGTCTTTAAACAGCTTGAGGCGGTATCTTCCGGCATCAAGGGCTGGGGCAGCGGCTTTAATGCCCGTGTAGGTCTGTATTTGTATTTCTAAAAAGTTGAAATCATGAAAAAAGTAAAATACATATTTTATACAATGTTTATTTCTCTATGTTTCTTGTCATGTGTAGAGGATAATATTCCTTCAGGCGGTCAGCTTGCCGACAGACCCTACTTTCTGTCAGTAAATAATAGTAATTTATCTTTAAGCGCTTCGCAGTACCTGAGCGCTAATTTTGCCATAACCTCAAAGAATGTATCGTGGGAGATAACCGGTGCTCCCGATTGGCTCACTTTGTCGGCAACAACCGGAACCGGTGATGCTGTTGTTACAGTCACGGCAAGTGAGAACAAGGATATTGACAAATCCCGTACAGCACTCCTTAAAGTAAGTTCTACTACCCCAAAATATCAATACGACAAGAGTGTCAGTGTGCAGCAGGGAGCCGCAACTGCCAGCCTGACGGTTGATAAGACCTCGCTTTCCCTTGCGCCTCAGGCAGTAACCGAGAGTGTAGCAGTCAATTCCAATGTTGAGTGGGAGGCTGTCTGCGCTTCTTCATGGATTACTCTGTCAAAAACCGGTGATATTGCACTGCAGATATCGGCAAGCGAGAACCTGACCGGCGCAGCGCGCACGGCAACCGTCAACTTGCGTCGCGTGGGTCTTACGGCTGCACTTGCAACAATCAGTGTAGCGCAGAGTGAGGGTGGTGTCACCGGCAGTACCGACGAGGTGAAATTCGGGCTTGATGGCGGAACAAAGAGTGTGGAAATCGATGCCGATGTTGCATGGAGTGCGGTTTCTTCGGCACCGTCATGGCTGGCAGTAGCCCCCGGTGACGGTACTGCGGGAAATGTACAACTGAAGATTACAGCACTTGCCAATAACTCTGCGGCTTCACGCAATGGCTTTGTCTATGTAAAGATTGCCGATGCCGAAAAACTGTCGATACCTGTGTCGCAGGAGGGCATTTCCTTGGAGGTAGATGCTGACTTGCAGAATTTTGCAGCAAACGGCGACGGCAGCCAAAAGTTGAGCGTTACGTCAAACAAGGAGTGGAAGGTCCTCTCTGCTCCCGAATGGCTCACTGCAACTCCGGGCGAGGGGGGCAAAGGAACTGTCGAGGTTACGCTGCAGGCTGCCGAAAACCGCTCGCTGAACTCGCGCAGTGCCACATTACGCATCGGCATCGAGGGGTTGAGCGTGTATAAGGATGTTACGGTTGTGCAGAGTGGTCTCGATTCGGAGTTCGGTGGTAGTACGCTTGAATTCGGCTGGGAAACCTCGCAGAAGGATATCGAGGTTGTTGTGCCCGGCAGCTGGAGCGCAATGGTATCGGTCGACTGGGTCAGCCTGTCGCAGTATTCGGGCAACGGCGGCGAGAAAGTCTATGTCACAGTGCAGACAAATGACAATGAGGATGCCCGTACAGGAACAATAACCATTGTTACCGAGGGAAAGACATTCTCTTTTTCTGTAGTGCAGCAAGGGCAGTATCTGAAAATAAACTCCATTGCCGGCGAAGTTGCCGCCATGGGCGGTTCGGCAAGCCTTGAGATAAGCACAACCGTCGGTGCAGAATACAGCATCGAGTACGAAGGCACAGCAAAGGAGTGGCTCACGGCAAATGATGACGGCAAGGGCAAGTATACCCTCACTGCTGTTTATAATCCTTCTATGAACCCACGTGTGGCGCAGTTTGTAATCATGCCCACAATGGATGCCACAAACAGCGCCTGCACACAAGGTGTCAGGTTCACAGTGACACAGAAAGGGCGCAACCTCTTGGCAAGCACCGACAAAGTAGAGATGTTCAAGAGTGGCGGCACATCGGCAACTTATACAATAACTGCCGACGGCAAGTACAGCATATCAAAGCCCGACGCTGACAACTGGTACGTGCTGCAGCACGATGAAAAGGCGCAGAGTTTCACACTTTATCTGTCCGAAAACAGAACCGATGATACAAGAGAATCCCAGCTGACAATCTCGCTTCTGGAACTCCCGGAGGGAGAGGTTAAACAGGTGATAATTCCTGTTACCCAATATACCGGCGGTGTAAATATCGGTGTTGATATTGATGGCTGGGAAGATGACTATGATTGGGGGCGTCCCACCACCGGCACTCTCAATGGTCGCGTTTGGGTCGACTTGGGGCTGCCAAGCGGCCTTAAGTGGGCGACCTGCAATGTAGGTGCAAGCAGCCCCGAGGACTACGGCAACTACTACGCCTGGGGCGAGACCTTCACCAAGAGCGACTACAGCACCAGCACCACCTATGGCAAAGAGATGAGCGACATCGGCGGCAATGCTACCTATGACGTTGCCCGCAAGCAGTGGGGCAGCAGCTGGCGCCAGCCCGCCCAGGCAGAGTTTGAAGAACTGCTTGACGAGGACAACTGCACCTGGGAATGGACCACCCAAAGCGGAGTAAACGGCTGCAGGGTAACAAGCAAAGTGAATGGTCAAAGCATCTTTCTGCCTGCTGCCGGTTACCGCGACGGTACGTCGCTTTACAGCGCTGGCTCTTACGGCCAATACTGGAGTTCTTCGCCTTTCGGGAGTTATACGTACAACGCGTACTGCCTGTACTTCTACAGTGGAGCCCACGGCACGGATTGCTGCGGCTCTTACTACGGGTTCAGTGTTCGTCCGGTCACGGAGTAGAGTGGAGAAAGTAGAAAACTGCGGTTTAGCGAGCAGTGGGGTAAATGAAAAACAACAATAAACAGATATGAAAAACATTGGAACACTATTAATGCTGTTGCTTTTTGCATTGACAGCGTGTACGAATGAAGAAGAATTCTCATTGCCGCAGCCAGGTGGCAATGAGAGCGGCACACTCACCTGCCGCATGATGTTTTATGGTGATGTCACAGGCTACGGCGGTGCAACCCGTGCCGGCGGGCATGAGTGGAAGGAAGGCGACAGGCTCTATATCCGCTTCCTTGGCGGCAGCAGCACCGTTACCGGCTGTGCCGAGTATTCTGCCGATGGCAGCTGGACATTGAGCTACAGCGGAACGTTTGCAGAGGGCACAGGTCAAAAATGCGAGGTCTATTACTTTGAGAACGCAACGCACAAAAGCAATACACAGGTGGAACTCACTGCCCACAGTGCAGTGTATGAGTGCACCGCCGGCTCGTACAGCTACAATGGTGGGGATATAATCCTCTCAGCACAGCTATCGCCAAAAACCGGCAGGGTGCGTTTCGTGTCCGATAGCGAGCGCTCATTTACACTTAGTGGAATATCCTGTTATACATCGTTCAACTTGAGCAACAAAACATTCACCTCTTCGTCGTCAGGACTTGAACTATCGACTGCACAGCAAGGCGAGGAATATTCCAGCGGGTATGTCTATGGCTTTTATAGCGATGAGAATACACGGGAAATAAAGTTGACAACAGATAATGCATCTTATGTGCGTGCATTCCCATTATTGATGCTGCAGGCCGGCAAGAGCGGTTATATAACAGCACCGACAACTGAAAACAATGAAGGGTGGGAGGTAATACCCATCCTTACCGGCACTCTCAATGGTCACGCATGGGTAGACCTTGGGCTGCCCAGCGGTTTAAAGTGGGCCACCTGCAATGTTGGCGCAATTTTCCACGAGGGTTACGGCAATTACTACGCCTGGGGCGAGACTACTACCAAGAGCAACTACAGTTCAGGCACCAGCAGCACCTATGGCAAATATATGAGCGACATCGGCGGCAACGCCACCTACGATGTTGCCCGCAAGCAGTGGGGAAGTACTTGGCGCCTGCCCACTAAGGCGGAGTTTGATGAATTGTTAGATGAGGACAACTGCACTTGGGAGTGGACCACCCAAAGCGCAGTGAACGGTTACAAGGTAACAAGCAAAATAAACGGTGAGAGCATCTTTCTGCCTGCTGCCGGCTCCCGCGACGCTACGTGGCTTTCCGAAGCTGGCTCTAGAGGCGAATACTGGAGTTCTACGCCTAACGAAAGCAGTACGTACAGCGCGTGCCACCTGTACTTCGAAAGTTGGAAGCACGGCACGGGTACGAGCTACCGTGACTCCGGGCTCAGTGTTCGTCCGGTATGTGAATAATTACTTGAAATACAAACAATAAATATAAAATATTATGTGTTGGAGAAGACAAAATCCTAATAGTCAGGAGTGTATCAACAGGAATGTTGATTACCTGAACGAACAGCAACGTCACGAGACCTCGCACCAGAACAGCCGCATGATGTGGATTCTTACAGTACAAGGTATCCTTTTTGCGGCGTTGACCCAGCTGGATATAATAAAGGAGAATGAAAAGATGTGCGAGGTTGTCCTTTTCATTGTGCTCACAGCCGGTGTGTTGTTGTCTCTGTCGGGTATATATTCAATATCGGTAAGTGAATTGTCGGTGGGGCGAGTTCTTGATACTTGGGATGTGTACAACAGAAGACGCAAAAAACCAAGTGTGATAGCCCACTGGGTAATTACAGCCCCCGGTCAGGTTTTGAACA
>JAZNDZ010000097.1:0-5320 GCA_045588345.1 Bacteroidaceae bacterium | reverse complement strand
TTTGGTGGAGATAAAAATGATATTAAGTGGAGTTCTAATTCGCCTGGCAACTTGGCGTATGAGGCTGCCGATCAATTCCCCGATGCTGAGGAGGTGGCTTCGTATGCACCATATCCAGCAATTAGCCGCATCTGGATAAAGAAGGATGGGCACGGCTTCGATTCATTCAACGACTATGTCTATCAGGCTACGCCGAATACTCCTGACTTCTTCGGCTTTGAGTGCTTGGCGGGTAGTTTTTCAGAGCTCAAAAAACCGAACACCGTTATTATGTCACATTCTGAGTCTGAAAAATTGGGTTTGGGTGTAGGCGATGTAATCTACTTTGAAGGTGGCAGACACTTTGATGATGGTAAGCCAACTGTTCTACAGACCATTGTAGCTGTCTATAAGGATTTACCAAAAAACTCTCTCTTCGGTCATTGGGGCATCGTGCAAGGTGATGAAGGGGTACATACCTCGGGCAACAACAACTGGAATTACTTAAACTTTGTCCGTATGCGCGAGGGTGCCGACCTCAATACCTATATCGAAATTTTCAAGAAAGGCTACGCTGGTTGGTTTCTTGGCATGGCGCAGGAATGGATTGCCGAAAACCCCGAAGAGGAGGTGTTGATAAAAAAGGAGTTGAAAGAAGGTGTTCATATCCTTGCTACTCGCCTTGTGACTGTAAATGATATGTATTACGCAGATTTTCATGAAGCATCTAACTTCCAGACAGGCAAGAAGTCTACGCCGATTATCCTTTCGAGCATTGCATTTATCATAGTGCTGATTGCCTTCATTAACTTTATCAATTTCTTCTTTGCTCTCGTTCCTGTGCGTATGCGTACGGTTAATATCTGTAAGGTATTCGGTGCAAGCCAGTGTACACTACGCTGGAACTTCCTATTCGAGGCTATAGGTTTGGTGCTGTTTGCTATGGCTCTTACTTTCTACCTGATTATATTGATTCAGGATAGCTTTATTATGAACTACTCGATTTGCTCGCTTGCCATATCGGATAATATTCCCGTGATTATTATGGTTGTGGTGTTGATGGTATTGCTTGCTGTGGTGGCGGCTCTCTATCCTGCATTCTACATCACTCGCTTCAAAGCCTCACTTGGCGTTAAGGGTGGCTTTGCACAATCGGCAGTTGGTCGTAGACTTCGCTCTATAATGGTGGGTGTGCAGTTTACCGTTGCTATGATATTGATTATTGTAACAGCTGTGTTCTTCTTGCAGTACCGCTTTATGATTGACTACGATTTGGGTTTCGACCGCGAGAATGTCGTAACCTTCGGTTCGTGGGATTTGCGTTCCCGCTCCGAGACCGTTGTGGAGCGTATTGAGCAACACCCAGATGTTGTTGCTGTAACCTCATCAGGTGCTAATATCTTCCGAAATGGCCAGACTTGGGGCAGAAGCTACGATGGTAAAGAGTATGTACTTAAACCAAATGCTGTTCGCTGGAACTTCCTCGACTTCTTTGGCTTTGAGGTGGTGGATGGCGTAGGGCTTACCCGTTCATCAGGCGAGCGTGGAGAAATGATAATTATGAAGTCGTTCAATCGCGAGGTGGGCATACCTCTCGGCTACCATTTCGAAGATGGGTTTGATGTGGTAGGTATTATTAAGGATGTACGCCTAACATCGCTAACCAAGAACGATGACCACCACGCATTCTACTGCAACGATAAAAGCGAAAAACTTCACTACTACATCCGCTTGCGTGCAGGTGCTGATGTAAGGGCATTTGCCAACTATGTAGGGAAAATATCCGAGGAGCTGGCTCCTGCTGCCGAGAAGCCTGAGCTTTACTACTTGGAGGAGTGGGTCGAGAGCCTCTATAAGCAGACCGAAAATGATATGGTTCTAATAGGTATGTTCGCTGTGCTGGCTATCGTTATCGCACTGATGGGAGTATTCGGCATCGTGATGTTCGAGACACAGCACCGCCGCTCGGAGATTGCTGTTCGCAAGGTCTATGGCGCAACAACCGCCCAGATGATTGGTATGCTCAACTTGCGCTATGTATGGATTGTGTTGGGCTGTTTCGTAGTGGCGGCACCCGTAGCGTGGTATATCACCTCACGCTGGTTGGAGCAGTTTGCCAACCGCATAGCTTTACCTTGGTGGATATATCTTGTAGCCCTTGCTTTAGTCCTCGTAGTAATTGTTGGACTCGTCACCCTCCGTTCGCTGAAGGCCGCAACGGAGAACCCTGCCGATGTGATAAGGTTAAATTAAAAACTATAAGGACGGTAGGGGCACTCCTTGTGGGTGCCCAAGAAATAAAAGCGATACAAGAGATGTCTCGTCGCTACGCTCGCTCGACATGACTACAATGCTTTATGTGGAGTGTTTAACGTGTAATGTTTAATGAGTAATGGACACCGATTGTCATCCTTAACATAGTGATGAATCTAACAATAACAAAACTATTATGAAAATAGCAATCAAGAACTTTATAACCACCCTCAAGCGTTTTAAGGTAGCCTCGCTGCTGAACATTGCGGGCTTGGCGCTGGCCTTTGCTGCCTTCTACATTATAATGGCACAGGTGTACAGTGCTTTTACCTACAATGGTTCCATAAAGGATAACGAGCGAGTTTATATGATATCGCCTTACAGCGAAATGCTGGGCCGCTATAATGAGAATGCTCCCAATCCTGTTTCATACGAAACTGCAGAGGCATTGCCTGTTGTGGAGAGTATTGCCTCAATGAAATGGTATGAGAGCCCTACTCACGTGTGGATTAATGGCAACGGGAATGGTTATGAGAAGTTCAAGTGCGGTGTCACTGGCTGCAACAGCACGCTGCTTGATGTATTCTCGTTCGATATTGTTGCGGGAAACGCCGATGGTTTCAAGCAGATGAATGCTGCTGTGGTGTCGGAGAGCATGGCAAATACAATGGGAATAACCGTTGGAGATGTCATCAAGCTCGAAGAAGGGGAGCTTGCTCCGGGTACACCGCGCACGGTTGTTGCAATATTCAAGGATTTTGATGAGAATACTATTCTTGGCGGGAGGCACATATTCCGCAACGACAATAGGAAAGACGGTCTGGTAAACAACAACTGGAACTATTCGGTTTTCGTGAAGTTCAGGGAAGGGGCCGGCATTGATGAATATATAGCCTTGTGGCAAAAGAAGTACTATGAATTCAACGAAGATATGTACGAGCAGTATATTGCTGCAACAGGAGCCAAAATCAGTAAGGAAGAGAAAGAGAAACTTTGCAGAATGGAAATAAAGCTTGTACCTATGGATGAGTTCTATTTCAATACGCAGTTTGAAAATTACTCAAATGGTTCTATCGGCACAACAGTTACGCAACTTGCAATTGCTCTTGTGATAGTAATAGTAGCATTCATAAACTTTGTAAACTTCTTTATTGCGCTTGTGCCGGTGCGTATGCGTACAGTGAATATATGCAAGGTTTTTGGTGCAAGCAGCAATACTCTGCGGTGGAATTTTGTATTAGAGGCCGTGGGGTTAGTGTCAATTGCTCTTGTTGTTGCCTTTTACATAATATATGCTGTACAGGGTGGCGGTATAAATGAGTATGTAAACTTCTCTTTGGCAATGGGGGATAATGTGGAAAGCGTCTTGCTTGTGTGTACAGTTGCAATTATAATGGCTGTAGCAGCTGCCCTCTATCCTGCATTCTACATTACAGGTTTCAATGCTTCGCTTGCTGTAAGAAAGGGATTTGCGCAGTCAAAGGTGGGACGCATCCTGCGTTCGGGGCTTGTGACCTTGCAATTTACGGTATCTATGGTGCTTATTATCCTTGCACTTGTATTCTCTTTGCAATACAGTTATATGGTACGTTACGATGTTGGTATGGATAGAGAGAATATGCTTATGATAAAATCGATGGATATTGCACCAAAACATGAACTTTTTCTTGAGAAACTTGCTGCAAATCCCAATATAAAGGCTGTTACATCGACGAATTGGGGCCTTTTCGGTTCCGGAGACTACAATTCGAGGCTGATAGATGGTGTCAGTGTAAAAATGCAGATACATTATGTGCGGCATAATGCTCCGGAGGTATTCGGTATTCCGATAATAATGGGACATGGTTTTGTTAAGGGCACTCCCGGATACCTGATAACCGATTATACATCTGAGGCAACCGGTCTTGGTGTTGGTGACAAATGGGACGGTGAAGAGATTATCGGTATAATACCTCATGTAAACTTTGTTGGAGCAGATAAGGCTAAAATGAATACAATGCTTTACAGTCAAGGTTCGTCGGATTATCGGATGTATTTCTATGTGCGTCTTGGCAGGAATGTGGATATTGAACAGGTTTGTGACGATATATGTGCTGTTGCAAAGGAGATTGAACCCAATGCCGATGAACCCGAGATTGGATTTGTGGACGATGCCATTGCAAAGGTCTATGGCGATACCAAGAAACAGACTGTAATGATTTCTATCTTTGCGCTTATTGCCGTTGTAATATCGTTGATGGGGGTGTTCGGCATCGTGCTCTTCGAAACGCAACATCGCCGCAGTGAGATTGCCGTGCGCAAGGTCTACGGTGCATCATCGGGCAGTGTGGTGGCTATGTTCAACCGCCGATACCTGCTCATTGTTGCCGTCTGCTTTGCTGTGGCTGCACCGGTGGCGTGGGTTATTGCTAGCGATTGGCTTGAGGGATTTGTAAACCGCATAGAACTTTCATTGTGGCTGCCGCTTGCTGTGCTTGTTGTTGTAGCGTTGTTGACAGTATTGCTGGTTACCCTGCGTTCGTGGAAGGCTGCGACGGAGAACCCTGCCGATGTGGTGAAGTCAAATTAAGGCTTATATTGTTTCTGTTTCTGATAATTTTTATATCTTCGCGCTATGGCAAAGAGAGGAACATTACTTATTGTAGATGACAACAGGAATATACTGTCGGCGGTGAAACTGCTCGCCGACGGTTATTTTGCGAAGGTGGTGACACTCTCGTCGCCTACAACGCTGCTTGCAACAATTGCGGCCGAACAGCCCGATGTGCTGTTGCTTGACATGAACTTCAATGCTGGAATCAATACGGGCAACGAGGGAATTTTCTGGCTAAAGGAGGCCAAGGCAAAGTTCCCGCAGTTGAGGGTGGTGCTTTTTACTGCATACGCCGATATTGACCTTGCCGTGAAGGCTATGAAACATGGTGCATTCGATTTTGTGGTGAAGCCTTGGAACAACGACAAACTGATTGAGACGCTTATGAACGCCTTAAACAGTTCCAAGGAGAAGGGTAAGAAAAGTGTTAAGCCGGTGCGTAAGGAGGTACCTATGTTCTGGGGAGCAAGTGCGGAGATGGCACATATTCGTGCT